>JAVBUN010000035.1:0-17290 GCA_031555335.1 Microbacterium sp. | reverse complement strand
CGGGATGAGCTTCGCGAGCATCTACCCGCTCTACATCGCCAAGGCGGAGCGGAAAGGGCACGACCGCGCCGAGGTCGAGCGGGTGATCTGCTGGCTGACCGGCTACGACGCGGCGGGGCTCGCCGCGGTCGTGGCGGACGGGTCGGACCTGCGGACGTTCTTCGCCGAGGCTCCCGCCATGAATCCGCGCGCCTCGCTCATCACCGGCGTGATCTGCGGCATCCGTGTCGAAGAGCTCGAGGACCCCCTCATGCAGAAGATCCGGTACATGGACAAGCTCGTCGACGAGGTCGCCCGCGGGAAGAAGATGAGCTCGATCCTCCGGTGATGCCGCGCCCGGCGCCCGGATCACCCGCGGCGGATGATTGCGACCGCCGCAACCCTGCCTAGCGTCAGAGCACCGGATTCCCGTCCGGGCGTGGAGAGGACGCAACATGCCCGTCGCACAGGCCGACATCGCCGACCACGGCATCATCGGCGATCTGCAGACCGCCGCGCTCGTGGACACGGACGGCACGATCGACTGGCTCTGCCTGCCGCGCTTCGACGCGCCGAGCGTCTTCGGCTCACTGCTCGATTCCGAGCGCGGCGGGTACTGCAGCATCCGGCCCGATGTCGACGATTACGTCACCAAGCAGCTCTACCTGCCCGACACGGCGATCCTCGTCACCCGCTTCATGACCACGGCGGGCGTCGGCGAGGTCGTGGACTTCATGCCGGTCACCGACGGTGCGGCAACGGACCGTCACCGGCTCGTGCGGCTGCTGCGTGTCGTGCGCGGCGAGATGACCTTCGTCGGTGAGATCCAACCGCGCTTCGACTACGGCCGCACCCCCCACACCGTGCACCCCTCACCGGGGGCGGGCGTGATGTTCGTCGCGGGCGACCAATCGTTGACCGTGCACAGGGTCGGGGGGCCGGTGATCCACGGCGCCGAGCGGGCCGGGAAGGTGGAGATCGCCGGAGCGGGAGTGCGGGTCACCGGGAGCCTGCGTGCGGGCGAGGTGACCGGGGTCATGCTCGAGTCGGGCGGTGCCACGCCGCGGCAGCTCTCCGAGGACGAACTGCTCGACATGTTCGACGCGACCCGACGGTACTGGCGGGACTGGAACGGCCGGTCCACCTACCGTGGGCGGTGGCGGGAGATGGTGGCGCGGTCGGCGATGACCCTGAAACTCATGACGTACGCGCCGTCGGGAGCGCTCGTGGCGGCGCCGACCGCGGGTCTGCCCGAACAGGTCGGCGGCGAGCGCAACTGGGACTACCGCTACACCTGGGTGAGGGATGCATCGTTCTCGGTGTACGCGCTGCTCGGTCTCGGGTACACCGCCGAGGCGGGGGACTACGTCTCGTGGCTGATGGACCGCATCCGTGAGAGCGCCGGAACCGATTCCGGTCCGCTGAAGATCATGTACCGCATCGACGGCTCGTCCGATCTGATCGAGGAGACGGTCGATCTCGCCGGGTACCGCGGCTCCACCCCCGTGCGGATCGGCAACGGTGCCGCGGACCAGCTGCAGCTGGACATCTACGGCGAGGCCATGGATTCGATCCACCTCGCCGACACCCACGGCATCCGGCTTCCGCACGCCGGCTGGACACAGGTGGCGCGGATGCTGGACTGGGTGTGCGAGAACTGGGACACCCCGGAAGAGGGCATCTGGGAGACCCGCGGCGGTCGGCAGAAGTTCACGTACGGCCGGTTCATGAGCTGGGTGGCGCTGGATCGCGGCATCCGCATCGCGCAGCTTCGAGGGCGTCCGGCAGACATCGAGCGATGGCGCGGCGAACGCGACGCCATCTACGCGCGCATCATGGCGACGGGATGGCACGCCGCGCGCGGCGCGTTCGTGCAGCACGAGGACACCGACGTGCTCGACGCATCGCTGCTCGTCATGCCGCAGCTGGGGTTCATCGCCCCGCAGGATCCGATGTGGCTGTCGACCCTCGACGAGATGGATCGCGAACTCGTCTCGGACAGCCTCGTCTACCGCTACAACCCGAGCGCATCACCGGATGGGCTGCGCGGCTCGGAGGGCACGTTCACCCTCTGCTCGTTCTGGTACGTCGATGCGCTCGCCCGGGCCGGACGGCTCGATGAGGCACAACTGACGTTCGAGAAGATGCTGACGTACGCCAATCACCTGGGGCTCTACGCGGAGGAGATCGGGCTCACGGGAGAGCAGCTGGGCAACTTCCCGCAGGCATTCAGCCATCTCGCGCTGATCAACGCCGCCGTGAACCTCGACGCGCAGCTCGATCACCGCGCCGGCGCGGCCGACCCGGTGCGGCGCGCCCCCGAGCGCACGCCATGACCGCGCAGCCCGGATCGGCTCCGTCGGTCGCGTTCAACGGCAGGCTCGCCATCCTGCTCGCGATGGCGATGTTCGTGCTGGTGGTCGACACCTCGATCATGAACGTGTCGATCTCCGCGGTCGTGCGGGATCTCGACACCACCGCCAGCGGCGTGCAGGGCGCGATCGCCCTGGAGGCGCTCGTCTCCGCCGCGTTCATCCTGATCGGCGGCAAGGTCGGCGACCTCATCGGCCGCAAGCGCGCCTACGTCTGCGGCCTGCTCGGCTACGCGATCGGGGCGATCGCGATGACGTTCGCGCAGGGCCTCACCGCGGTCATCGTGTTCTGGGCCGTCATCGGGGGCATCGGCGCGTCGCTGCTGCTTCCCGCCATGCAGTCGCTCATCCACGGCAACTTCGTGGGGGAGCAGCAGAAGCGCGTGTACGCGCTCGTCGGGGCGGCGGCGGCGATCGCCGCCGCGGTCGGCCCGCTGCTCGGCGGGGTGATCACGACCTTCCTGTCGTGGCGGGTCGGCTTCCTGCTCGAGGCGGTCATCATCGCGGTCGTGCTCATGGGCCTGCCGCTCGTGAATGACGTGCCGTACACCGGGGCCCGTTCGATCGACCTCGTGGGCGCCGGCCTGTCGGTCATCGGGATGGGCGGTGTCGTGCTCGGCATCCTGGTGTGGCAGGAGGGCGGCGGGTACGTCGGTGTCATCATCGGCCTCGGCGTCGTGGCGCTCGCCGGCCTGACGTTCTGGCTGCGGGGGCGCAAGCGCGCCGGAAAGGCGATGCTGCTGGATCCCGCGCTGTTCTCGTCGCGCCTGTTCCGCACCGGGGTGAGCGGACAGCTGCTGCAGCAGATCGCGCTCGGCGGCACGATGATCGTGCTGCCGCTGTACCTCCAGATGGTGCTCGAGTACAACGCGCTGTGGGCGGGGCTGTCGATCGCACCGCTCTCGCTCAGCATGTTCGCGGTCGCGCTCGCCGCCGGCCGGTGGCTGCACGGCCGGCCGGCCACCCTCATCATGTGGGGCTTCCTGCTGCTTCTCGCGGGACTCGTCGCGATCGTCCCGCTGGTACCGATCGCGACGTCGGGCTGGTACCTCACCGTGCCGCTCATCGTCAGCGGGTCGGGGCTCGGGCTGCTCGTATCGCAGCTGAACAACTACACCCTTTCCCCCGTGTCGGACGAGCGGGTGAGCGAGGGCGCCGCGGTCAACTCCGCCGCGGGCTCGTTCGGGTTGTCGTTCGGGCTCGCGTTCGCCGGGGCGATCATGCTCGCTGCCCTGGCGGCCGGCTTCACGACCCTCGCGAACCAGTCGACCGTGTTGAGCGACGAGCAGCAGACGCAGGTGGCGGCGGTGCTCGAGGACGATGCGCAGCTCGTCTCCAATGCGGGGCTCGAGGTGCTGCTCGAGGACGAACCGCCCGCGGTCTCCGAGGAGATCATCCGCATCAACACCGAGGCTCGTCCGCTGGCCCTGCAGGTGGCGCTGCTCATCCCGATCCTCGCCGGCGTCCTGGGGTTCGTCAACGCGCTGCGGATGCGGCGGCTGCCCGATCCGAAGGCGGCGACGGGAGCGCCCGCCCTCTGACCGCGATCACTCGTCGGCGATGCCGCGGCGGCGGCGGAACACGCGCCAGTCCGACGCCGAGAGGTCGGCGTACGCCTGCGCCCACGCGAGGATCGCCGCCGACACCACCCGGCCGCTCCCGATGTATCCGACGATCGCCCCGGCCCCGGGCGACTGCCCGTGCGCGCGGGCCAGCGTGGCCGCGCACGCATCCGCGTACCAGCCGAACGCGTCGTCGTCGAGCGTCTCGGCGTCGAAGCCGGCCGCCATGTCGTGGAACGTCCGCACGTAGAAGTGGCGGTCCGGCCGTCCGTCGGCGAAGGTCCGGCGCAGGTGCCCGAGGAACGGGTCCGAGACGGCCTGCAGGATGCGCTGCATCGCGACGACGCGGCCGCCCTCGCCGTAGGTCCGGATGAATCGGGTGATCGGTTCGGGCTGTTCGACGTGGCCGTCCTCGATGAGCGTGCTCGCGCCCGCCTCCTTCGCCTGCAGCACGAACGCCTCGCCGTCGCCGTCCTGCATCAGGATGAGGTAGCACCGCGTGCCGACGCTGCCGACGCCGACGACCCGTCGGACGACGTCCGACACCGCATAGGACTGCATGAGTGCGCGGATGTCGACGTTCGCGGAACGCACGTAGTCGTCGAACAGATCGACGACACCCTGTTCTATGGCGACGTCGACGTGGGTCGTGGTGGGCGGGTTCTCGACGAAGGTCCGTCGGCCGCCTTCGGATACGGTGGTGAGCTTGCGCACCGTGCGGTCCGCCGTGCGCTTCTCGGCGTCCTTCATGGCCTTGCGCAGAGCATCCCGCGCGGCCGGTGTGCCGTGGGCGGCGGATGTCGGATCGAACCGCTCGAAATACCGGCCGAGCGGCCCGCGGCGAGCACCGTCGGCGAGCGCGCCGGCGTAGGTGCGCACGGCACTGAGGGCGGCCGTCTCGATCACCGTCTCGGAGCGCGAGGATGCGCGGCCGGCGATGACGAGACTCGTCACGAGGCGCTTCAGGTCCCACTCCCACGGAGCCCAGGCCGATTCGTCGAAGTCGTTCAGATCGAACACGAGCGTGCGCTGCGGTGACGCGTACAGGCCGAAGTTGGCCACGTGCGCATCGCCGCAGGACCCCACGAGCAGATCCGTCCGCTCCGAGCGGGACAGGTCCGCCGCCATGAGCGCCGCGGTGCCCCGGTAGAAGGCGAACGCGCTGGATCCCATCCGCTCGGCGCGGAGCGGAACCAGCTCGGGGACCCGCTCGGCATCCTGTGCGTCGAGGATCGACATCGGCTCGCGATCGGTCACCGACAGGTGGGCCAGGGACTCCCGCGGAACACGAGCCTGGCGCGCGCGGCCCTCGGCCACGAGCTGCTCGAAGGACGGCGGCGGGGCCCAACCGGCGGCGAGCGGGCGCGGGATCGTCGTGGACATGGCTTCAGCGTGGCACCGCTGACCGCCCCGGGCGGGTGAGATGCCGCCGCATCCGGGTGATCTTCCGGCGCCGCGCGGACCCTCGGTGCTCAGGCCAGCAGTTTGCCCTTCGCGGCGGCGAACTCGGCGTCGGAGAGCACGCCCTGGTCGTGCAGGGTTCCGAGTTGCGTCAGCTGCGCCATCAGGTCCGGCCCGCCGGCGGGGGCCGGGGCGGCAGCGGGCGCTGCGGGCGGCGGAGCGGCCTGGGCGGCGTCCTCCTCGGCGCGCTGCTGCTGGTGGCGGGCGACTCGCCCGGAGACGGCGGTGGCGGTGCCGGCGACGACCGCGGTGCGCGCGGCCATGCCGATGAGGCCGGGGCGGCCCATTCTGCGGATCATGCGGGTCTCCTACACGTGCTCGGCGAGGAATGCGTTCACGACCGGCGCCGGTACGCCCTCGCGGGCGATGACCGCGCCGCCCGCGTCGTAGAGCGCGGCGGCGAAGGCCTTGGCCCACACCAGCTCGACGACCAGGATGGCGGCGGAGGTGCCGGGTGGCAGCTGCGCGGTGAGCTGCTCGACGTCCTCGACGCCCGCGAGCCCGCCGAGCCCCAGGGTCGAATCGATGCCGTCGTCGATCGTGTCGGACAGTTCGACGAGCGACAGCTCGCCGTCCGCATCCCGTGCCGCGAAGACGAGGTCCAAGACGTTCACGATCCCCGCGGCGACGATGTCATCGATGGCCTCCAGGACCGCCGGTCCCGGGCGATCGCCGTCGAAGGCGATGGCGTAGAACTCGATCGGCCCGTACTCGAACGACGTCATACCGCGCTCCTCGTGGTGGCAGGGGCGGTCGTTGCGGCCGGCGCCGACGTGCCGAGCGCATGCGCCTTGAGCGTCTCGTACTCGCCCGGCGTGAGGGCACCGGAGTCGAGCAGCTGCTTGGCCGTGGCGATCTCGTCGGCCGGGCTCCGCCCGCTCCCCGCCGTCGTGCGGATATAGGCGTCCTGGTCGGCCCGCAACGCGGATGCCTGCGCCATCGCACGCCGCTGCATGCCGGTGCCGCGCGCGATGAGGTAGATGAGCGCCGTCAGGAAGGGGACGAAGATCAGGAAGAGCACCCAGATCGCCTTCACCCAGCCGTTGACGGAACGATCCCGGAAGAGGTCGCCGAGGATCGAGAACAGCACCATCAGGTAGGCCACGAAGACGAAGCACCAGAAGAACCACGCGACGAAACTCCAGAAGTCCATGTCATCTCCCTCGTCTGTGCGCGGCGAGGCCCGCGCCACGATCGGAACGCTACGTGCGCGGGGCCGTGGCCACCTCACCCGCGAGGGGTGAGGTCCCAGGGCGCGCGGCAGGGGGGTGTTCCCGGATGACGGCCTGTGCCACGATGCTGATCGGGGGCGCACACCGACTCGGCAGGAGAAACCATGCTGGGGCACGAGATGGGGAGAACACCCGCGCATGCGGTCGATCGGCCGGCATTGCGCACGCAGTTGGACGCCGGTCTGGCATCACCGCTGTCGCTGATCGTGGCGCCGGCGGGGGCGGGGAAGACGGTGCTGCTCTCGCAGTGGGCGCAGCGATCGGCCGACGTGCCCGTGGCGTGGCTGGACGTCTCGCCGGAGGATGCCAACGCGCTGGTCTTCGCGCACGAGCTCACCGGGGCGCTCCGGTCCGTCTCGCAGGAGTTCCAGCCGCCGTCCGTCCCGGTCGCCGCCGCGGAGGGGCGACTGGGTGAGCAGTATCTCGAGGAGCTGGCGGAGTCGCTCGCACGCGTGGGTCCCATCGCCCTGGTCTTCGACGATCTCGACCGGATGAGTGGCAGTGGAGTCCTGACGGATCTGTGGCGCCTCGTGGATCTGCTTCCCTCCTCGGCGCACTTCGTGTTCGCGTCCCGCACGGATCTGCAGTTGGGGTGGAGTCGGCAGCGACTCCACTACGGCCTCGTCGAGATCCGTCAGCGCGAGCTGGCGTTCGACACGGCGACGACGGCGCAGGTCCTCGAGCGCATCGCCGGCCACCCGGTCAGCGAGCAGACGGCGGCCGCGGTGACCACGCACACCGAGGGCTGGGCCGTCGGCGTGCAGCTGACGGCGCTGACGATGCGGGTCGCCGCCGATCCCGATCTCGTCGTCGAGACGATGTCGGGCACCGATCGACTCGTGACCGACTACCTCAGCGAGGAGGTGCTCGACGCGCTCGATCCGGAGCGCCGGACGGCGCTCATCCGGCTGGCGGTCGTCGACGAGGTGTGCGCCGGTCTCGCTCAGGCGCTCACCGGCGTCGATGGCGCCACGCTGCTCGCGGAGCTGGAACGAGGCTCCATGTTCGTCGTCCCGATCGTCGGACGCCCCGGCTGGTTCCGGTTCCACCGGCTGTTCCGCGACCTGTTGCTGCTCCGGCTGCGCGCTCACGACCGGCGCGGTGAGGCCGAGCTGCTCGAGACCGCCGCCGGGTGGCATCTGGCCGAGTGTGATTCCGACACGGCGATCGAGTACCTGTCGCGCGCGCGCTCCTGGGATCGGGCGCTGCGTCTCATCCTGGCGAGCGGTCGTGAGTTCTACGACGATGAGCGGATGGCGACGGTCGCGCGATGGCTGTCCGCGATTCCCGAGGACGTGCGCGCCGCACACGTCGATGCCGACATCCTGCTGGCCATCGCGCAGGGGATGAGCGGCCACGCCACGACGTCGATCGATGCGTTCCGCCTGCTGCTGGCGGGCGACCGCCTGAGCGCGGGCCAGCGACAGATCACCCTCGCCTACCTCGCGGCGTGCGTGCAGTTCCATCCTCAGCCCGAGCTCTTCCTGGCCACGGCGCGTCACGCGCTGGCGGCGCTCGCCCGCGATCCCGATGCCGAGCCGCCCGACCTGCTGGGACTCACGTCCCGGCCGCTGCTGATGGCCGTGAGTCGCGTCTCGCTCGGCCGGTCGCTCCTGTTCCTCGGGGAGGCGTCCGAGGCGCGGCGCGTCCTGCGGTCGGCGCTGGATGCGGTCGGCATGGCGTACCGTCCCTTCCGCGTGCATGCGCTCGGGTCGCTCGCGCTCGCCGATGCCCTGCTCGGGCGTCTCGTCGAGGCGACCGACCACGCCGACGAGGCGCTCGCGCTGGCGGCGGAGTTCGGACTGCTGAGGCATCCCTCGCCCGCCGATGCGTATCTCGCGCGAGCGGCCGTCGCCGTGCAGCGCGGCGATGCGGAGTCGGCGAACGCCGCGGTGAACGAGGGCGCGCTGCGCGCCGCGTCGAACCGGCGGACGCAACTCATGTGGGTGGCCTGGTTGATCTCGAGCGTGATCGAGCCGGAGCGGCAACAATGCGGACCGGATGCGCCGGATGGTCCGCGACCGGCGTTCGTGCGCGATCTGACCGCGGCGTCGGCGATGCGTGCCGCGCGGCTTCGCGGCGTCCCCCTGCCGCCTCCTGCACCCGCCACGACATGGTCGTACGTCGGCTTCGAAGAGATCGCGGGGCTGCTGACGCTCGGTCACGCGGCGCCGGCGCGCGGCCGTCTCGCGCACCTGCAGCGCGAGATCGACGAGACCGCGGTGCAGCAGCGTGTCGAATGCGAGATCCTCCTCGGCTGGCTGTGCGCGCTCGAGGGGCGGCAGGGACCGGCCCGTAATCACCTCCGCGTCGCGCTGCGCCTCGCCGAGCCGGAATGGCTCGTGCGCCCCTTCGTCCGGGCCGGCCCTCGCGTGGCCGAGCTCATCGACGACCTCTCCGGCGCGACGGACCCCTTCCGTCGGCTGGTGGTGAGCCGGGCGCGTGCCGCCGCGGCGCGTCGGGAGCATCCGATCGAAGGCTTGACACCGCGCGAGTTCGAACTGCTCGCCTATCTGCCGACCCGGCTCACGATCGCCGACATCGCGGGACGATGCTTCGTCTCCACGAACACCGTGAAGACGCACCTCGGTCACATCTACCGGAAGCTGGGCGTGCAGAGCCGGGATGAGGCCGTGGACCGGGCGGCCGCGCTGGGGCTGATGGCGATGCGGGACGAGGTTTCCGCCGGCTGATCACGCCGTCTCGCCCTCGGCATCTTCCGGCGACATCTCCGGTTCCACCGGGTTGACCGAGATGACCTCGATGTGCAGGGCGTCGAAGAGGTCCAGGATCCCGAACAGACGCGCCTGGTCGGCGACGGCGCCGACCAGGCGCGTCACACCGCGTCGGGCCGTCTCGACTCGGAATCCCTCGAGCGCGAGGAGGAGTTCCGGGCTCAGCCTCCCGCGGACGACGAGTTCGACGACGTGTGCGCTCATCCCCGGCCTCCCTCGCGGCGGGCGCTCCACGCCCCGAACCTCCTTCCAGCGTGAGAAGGGCGCGGCATCCGGCCATCACCTGGGCAGGATGATTCGCGCGAGGCCGGCGTCTGCGCCCCGCTCCTATCACCCGACCGGGGTGAGGCTGCGAGACGGGCCGGTGGGTAGCGTCGGCCCCGACACGGTGAGAGAAGGAGTCGTCATGACCGACACAACGGTGAGTCGCTGGACGGGATGGGTCGTGTTCGCGGGCGTCATGCTGCTGATCGCGGGAGCGTTCGATGTGATCTACGGACTGGTCGCGATCGTCGGCCCCAACAGCGCGTACTTCGTCAGTTCGTCGGGTGACCTGCTCTTCTGGGACGTCGCCGCCTGGGGGTGGTGGCACTTCATCTCGGGGATCACGCTGATCCTGGTCGGCCTGTTCGTGATGCAGGGCGCGACCTGGGCCCGGGTCACCGCGATCGTGCTCGTGGCGCTGAACGCACTGCTGCAGCTCTCGCTGCTGCCCGTGCAGCCCTGGTGGTCGCTGATCCTGCTCGCCGTGGACGTGATCGTGATCTACGCGCTCATCGTGCACGGTCGCGAGCTCGCGACGCGCACGGCGGCGTAGAACGCCCGCGGATCGGCGCCGGCCGTCGGTGACGACGATCGATGCCGATCCGCGCGCAGGTCAGCCGTCTCAGTGGCGGGGCTTGCGCTCCCGGTCCTTACGCCCACCCGGCGCGCCGCGGTCGAGGCGCATCTCGATGAGCTTGCCGCCGATGCGGGTGCCGCTCAGTCGATCGAGCACGTCACCGGGCAGATCGGCGGGCAGCTCGACCAGGGAGAACTCCGGGCGGATGTCGATCTGTCCGAAGTCCTCGCGCTTCAGACCGCCCTCGTTCGCGAGCGCCCCGACGATCTGCCGCGGCTCGACGCGATGGCGGCGGCCGACCGCGAGCCGGTACTTCACGAGGCCGGCGCCGCCCGGGCGGCTGCGCCGTTCCGGCCGGTCGCCGCGAGCATCCCGACCCGGTCGGTCATCGCGCTCGAAACGCTCGGCGCGTTCGTCGGCGGGGGAGAGCAGCAGCGGGGTCTCGCCCTGCGAGACCACGGCGAGCGCGGCGGCCACGTCGGCCTCGGGCACGTCGTGGTGCTCCACGTAGTGCGCGATGATGTCGCGGAACCGGTCGATCCGCTCGGTCTGCTCGAGGGCGGCGGTGATCGCATCGTCGAAGCGGGTGAGCCGCGTCGCGTTCACGTCGTCGACGCTCGGCAGCTGCATCTGGGCGAGCGGCTGCCGCGTCGCCCGCTCGATGTTGGTGAGCATCCGCCGCTCACGCGGGGTGACGAAGCTGATCGCGTCGCCGGTGCGGCCGGCGCGGCCGGTGCGTCCGATGCGGTGCACGTACGACTCGGTGTCGATCGGCAGGTCGAAGTTCACGACGTGGCTGATCCGGTCGACGTCGAGGCCCCGGGCGGCGACGTCGGTGGCGACGAGGATGTCGAGCTTGCCCGACTTCAGCTGGCCGACCGTCTTCTCACGCTGTGCCTGCGCGACGTCGCCGCTGATCGCCGCAGCCGTGTAGCCGCGCGCGCGCAGCTTCTCGGCGAGCGTCTCGGTCTCGTTCTTGGTGCGGACGAACACGATCATCCCCTCGAAGTTCTCGACCTCGAGGATGCGGGTGAGCGCGTCGACCTTCTGCGGGTAGGACACGAGCAGGTACCGCTGGGTGATGTTGGTCGACGTCGCGGTCTTGTTCTTGACCGTGATCTCCTCCGGATCGCGCAGGTACTGCTGCGAGATGCGGCGGATCTGCGCGGGCATCGTGGCGGAGAACAGAGCGACCTGCTTCTCGGCGGGAGTCGACGCGAGGATCGTCTCGACATCCTCCGCGAAGCCCATCTTGAGCATCTCGTCCGCCTCATCGAGGACGAGGAACTTCAGCTCCGAGAGATCGAGCGTGCCCTTCTCGAGGTGGTCCATGATGCGTCCGGGCGTGCCGACGACGACGTGCACACCGCGGCGGAGGGCCGACAGCTGGGTGCCGTAGCCCTGGCCGCCGTAGATCGGGAGGACGCGCACGCCGCGCAGATGCGCGGCGTAGCGCTCGAACGCCTCGCACACCTGCAGCGCGAGCTCGCGGGTCGGCGCGAGCACGAGCGCCTGCGGGGTCTGCTGCGAGACGTCGAGCTGCGAGAGGACGGGCAGCGCGAACGCGGCCGTCTTGCCGGTACCGGTCTGCGCCATGCCGATGACATCCCGGCCCGACAGGAGCGGGGGGATCGTGGCGGCCTGGATGGCGGAGGGGGTCTCGTATCCGACATCCTTCAATGCCTTGAGCACGGCGGCGTCGAGCCCCAGGTCGGAAAAGGACTGCGGCGGCTCGGCCGTGTCGGCCGGTGCGGTCGCGTCGGGCTCAGAAGTACTCATCCGACTACGGTAACGTCCCCGGCGGGCTCGTCATATCCTCCCGGGGGCCGCGGCGCTGCTCGACGGACTCGCGGCGCGGTGCAGCCGCCCCGCCGAGGAGTCTCGTAGCGTGTGCGGTGGGGTGCCGCTGCGGCGGCCGGAAGGGGAGCGGATGGGTGATCCCGCGGGGGCGGCGCCGATGACGCGTCTGCCCGGAGGTCGTCGCATCTCCGTCGTCATCCCGGCTCGTGATGACGCGCCGATGCTGGAACGGTGCCTGGCGGCGCTGGCGGCGCAGACGCTCCCGCCCGCGGAGGTCGTCGTCGTCGACAACGGCAGCAGCGACGACACGGCGGCCGTCGCGAGCCGGTTCGGCGCCCGGGTCGTCGTGGAACCGGTGGCCGGGATCCCGCGGGCCGCATCGGCCGGGTACGACGCGGCCCGCGGCGACATCATCGCGCGGCTGGATGCGGACTCGGTGCCGGATCCCGACTGGATCGACCGCATCGACCGGGCCTTCGGTGCGGATCCCCGGCTCGATTTCCTCACCGGCGGCGCGCGGTTCTACGGGGCGACGCCTCTCGTGCACTGGATGGGGCGTCACCTCTACATCGGGGGCATGTACGCCGTCCTCGCCCCGGCGCTCGGTCACGCGCCGCTGTTCGGGTCCAACATGGCCATGCGCCGCACCGCGTGGGAGGCGCTCGGGGGAGAGGTGCACCGCACGCATCACGGCATCCACGACGACCTCGACGTGTCGTTCCACATCCGACCGGCGATGACGGTGCGCCACGACCGCGACCTCGTCGTCGCGGTCTCGGCGCGACCCTTCGCGAACTGGACGGCGCTGCGCCGTCGGCTCTCGTGGGTGCTGCCGACGGTGCGCCTGCACTGGCCGGAGCAGGCGCCGTGGCATCGTCGCGCGGCGCGGCGGCGTCTCACCCGTCCTCCGCGCGGTGCGCCGCGGACGCCGACGGGCAGTCAGGCCCCGCGGGCGTAGAGCTCGAGAAGGTCGGCGCAGAGCTGGTGCGGGGTCGTCTCGCACGGGCTGTGACCGGTCCGGTACGTGCGGCTCCACGCTCCGAGCTCCTCGGCGAACCGCACGTGGCGGCGGTGCGCCCACAGGTCGTGCGTGCCCGCCGACACCATCACCGGGACGCCGGTGGCGCGGACGGCTGCCCGCAGATCCGGCGTGTGCATCATGAGTCCGATGACGTCGTCGACGCTCTGACGGGTGGTCGAGGCGAACCGGGAGCGGACGAAGGCGAGCCGCTGCGGCGGCACGTGATTCTTGTTGGTCGCGACACCCCAGATCATGAGGCCGGCCCCGACGCGGGGCGACGCGAACGGCGCCACGGGGCCGAGCCACCGCATCCGCCCGAAGACGTTCCCGACGCCGGGGGGTGTGGACAGGAGCGTCAGCGAGCGCACCAGCTCGGGGCGGCGCACCGCGACGAGCTGCGCGACCGTCCCGGCGAAGGAGTAGCCGAGCAGATGCGCCGGCCCGCCCGATGCCAGGAACGCCGTCAGATCGTCGGCGAACAGGTCCCAGGTGAACGTCCCGCCCGGTGCCGGTCCGGCCGCCGCGGACTCGTACTGTCCGGCGAGGTCGAGGGCCTGCACGTAGTAGCCGGCGTCGGCGAGGATCGGGAGCATGAGGACGAAGTCCTCCTTCGATCCCGTGACGCCGGGCACGAGCACCACCCGAGGCGCGGCCGGGTCTCCCAGGGAGACGACGGCGAGCGAGCCGCTCGGTGCGGGGAACGTCGAACGGATGGACCCCGGTGCCGGCCGGGTCCAGTCGAGGTCCGCGATGGCGGCGTCCCGGGCGGAGGCGAGCGTGCGCTCCGCGGTCGGCGGCACGGCGCGCGACGACCTCGGGGAGGCCCGCGTCCGGAGGAAGCCCTGCGTCACCCCGCCAGGCTAGCGCCGCGGGGCGCGCCGGCCGCGACACCACGCGTTTCCGCGCGTCGTCGCCTCAGTCGTCGGATGCGGTGCCGTCGCCGGCGGCGGCGATGTCGCGGGCGAGGTCGTCGAGCGTGCCGGTGATCTGCGCCGCCGCGGCGAGCAGTTCTGCCGGCGCCGTGCGCAGTCGCGCCACCCACTGCTCCTGCACGAGCCGGAAGTCGGCCTCCGCTCGATCCGTGAGGCGGAAACCCACACCGCGATCGCCGTCGCGGGGGTCGCAGCGGTGAAGAAGCCCGCGCTGCTCGAGCGAGTGGGCCAGGGCGCTGATGTAGCTGCGCTGGGTGCCGGTGGCCGACGCGATCCGGGTCGCGGTGATGCCGGGACGGCGATGGATCTCGCGCAGCACCATGACCTCGCTGCCGGTGAGCGCCGCCACCTGGCGCGCGGTGGTGCCGCGACGCTCGAGCTGGTGGGCGAGGGCGAGGACCGCGTCCGCCAGTGCGGCGAGATCGCGATCGGAGGCATCGGGGCCGGCCATGCGTCGAGTCTAGTGTAAGATTTCATACACACAAGGGGGCTGTCGCCATCGAGGACGCGGCGGCCCGTGCAGTCTCTGCCACTCCGGTCCTTGCGCGCACGCGCACCTCGCGAGACCCCGGAGCCGGCCATCTCGTCGCGCGGCGGACCACCCCACGACGAAGGACCTCACATGACTGGCACTGCGCCACACCCTCGGACATTCCGCGGCAATCCCGCCGCCACCCTGATCGCCGTCGCGTTCGGGCTGTTCATGGTCAGCCTCGATGCGACCGTGGTCTCGATCGCGAATCCGGCGATCGCAGCGGATCTCGGTACGTCATTCACCCAGCTGCAGTGGATCACGAACGTCTACCTGCTGGGCCTCGCGGTGTTCCTCATCCTCGGGGGGAAGATCGGCGACCGATTCGGTCGTCGTCGCCTTTACCTCATCGGCGTCGTCGCCTTCGCCGTCACCTCCGTGGCGATCGGTCTCGTCGGATCGGCCGAGGGAGTGATCATCTTCCGGGCGCTTCAGGGCGCGAGCGCCGCGATGCTCATGCCGCAGACGCTGGCTCTCCTGCGCGCCACGTTCCCGCGGGAAAAGTTCGGCATGGCGGTCGGCGCCTGGGGCGGGGTCTCCTCCGTGGCGATCGCCGCGGGGCCGATCGTGGGCGGCGCGCTCGTGGCCACCCTGGGCTGGGAGTCGATCTTCTTCGTCAACGCGCCGATCGCGGTGATCGCCGTCGTGTTCACCGCCTTCGCGGTGAAGGAATCGACGGCCGAGCGCGAGACCGGCCGCGTCGACGTCCTCGGCGTGGTGCTGCTGGCCCTCGGGCTCGCCAGCATCCTGATCGGGATCGTCCAGGCCGAGAGCTGGGGATGGGGGAGCCTCCTCACGATCGGAGCGCTCGTGCTCGGTCTCGTGCTGCTCGGTCTGTTCGTGCTCGTCGAATCGCGCGTCGCGAACCCGCTCCTGCCGTTGTCGCTCTTCCGCTCCCCGCGGTTCAGCATCGGTGGCCTCGCGATCGCCACGAACTTCTTCGCACTGATGGGCGTCACGTTCTTCCTGACGCTCTACCTCATGAACCTGCGGGGCATCGAGGGTCTGACCGCGGGCATCATGCTGCTCCCGCTCTCGGGTGTCTCCATCGTCGCCTCGCCCCTCGGCGCCGTCGTCGTCAGTCGCATCGGGTCGAGGTGGACGATGGTCCTGGGTCTCTTGGCGATCGCGGCCTCCTTCTTCGCGCTCACCGCGACCGCCGCGGACTCGCCGTACCTGGGCATGGCGGTCCCCTTCGTCGTGCTGTCGTTCGGCGTCGGCTTCACGATGACCGCCGCCGCTGATGCGATCGTCGGCAGCGCTCCGGTGCACCAGGCGGGGATCGCCGGCGGTTTCCAGGCGACCATGCTGCAGCTGGGCGGCGCACTCGGGACGGCGGTGTTCGCGGCCATCGTCTCGGCGGGGACGGCGGGCGGTGCGGCCTCGCTCGGCCTGGGCGACGCCGCCGGCGACGGGCTCGCGCAGGGCATCGTCCCGGACGGGCTCGGCGGTGCCGAGACGCTGATCGCGCAGGAGGCCTTCCTGGGCGGGTTCCACGCGGCGCTCCTCACCGGCGCGATCGTCGCGCTCGTGGTTGCGGTGCTCGCCGCCGTCTTCGTGCGAGACCGGCGCGAGGTGCCCGCCGAGACGGTGATCGAGGAGACTCTCGAGGGCGTCGCCGGGCACGTGTGACGCGCCGCGCGGGTGCGGGCGGGCGGCATCCGTCCCCACCCGCGCGCGGGCTCACCGCTCCTGCGATGTCAGGACGGCGCTCCGGCGACCGGGTCGAGCAGGACGCGCGACTGCTCGCGCGCACGGCGGTAGGTCGCGGGGAGGTCTGCGAGCGTCGCCGAGGGGTCGCGGCTCCACACCTCGATCGCCGAGCGCAGTGCCGCGTATGCCAGTTCCACGACCAGTTGCGCGGCGAGCTCGTCGGTGTCCGCGGATGCCAGGAGCCGCCGGCGCAGGCTGACGCTCGTGGCGTGCTGGCGCGCGAAGAGCGCCGCGCTCACCGCGGGTTCGGCGGCGATGAGTCGCTGCGTCTGCGCGAAGAGATCGCCGTGATCGCGGATCATCCGCTCCAGATGCTCGGTGGAGATGAGCTCGATCGCCCGCAGTCCGGTGGACAGCGAGTCGCCGAGATCGGCCGCCTCGACCGCGCGGTCGAAATCCTCGGCTCCAACCAGGAGGACGTCCTCCTTGGTGCGGAAGTAGCGGAAGAACGTGCGCTCGGAGATCCCCACGGCCCGCGCGATGTCATCGACCGTCGTGCGGGCGAACCCCGTCGTGCGGAACAGCTCCAGCGCGGTCTCGATCACCTCGCGCGAGGTCTCGTTCCGACGGCGGGTGCGCAGGTCCGCCGGCGCGTTCCGGTTCTCATTCACGGTCTCAGCCTCCCATTGCCTGCCTTGCCTGACAAGATGATAGCCTGTGACATGTTGCCGGTGACTGACACAAGGTGACGAAAGGAGAACCATGACCACGGATACGCACGCAGCGAGGACCGTCTCGGCCTCGGCGAGAAGCGGAGCGAGGGGAGTGATCGTCGTCCTCCTCGTCTCGGCATTCGTCGTGATCCTGAACGAGACGATCATGGGTGTCGCCATCCCCACTCTGATGACGGACCTCGAGATCTCGGCCGCGTCGGCGCAGTGGTTGACGACCGGGTTCATGCTGACGATGGCGGTGGTGATCCCGCTGACGGGTCTGCTCAGCCGGCGGTTCACCACGCGCACCCTGTTTGTCAGCGCGATGGGCCTGTTCTCGGTGGGCACGTTCCTCGGTGCGATCGCGCCGGGATTCGGCGTCCTGCTGCTCGCGCGCATCGTGCAGGCCGGCGGGACGGCCATCATCCTGCCCCTGCTCATGACCACCGCGCTCGCC
>JAVBUN010000024.1:0-3671 GCA_031555335.1 Microbacterium sp. | reverse complement strand
CGCACGATCGAGCCATGAAACGTGTGCTCGCCGCCCTCGCCATCGTCGCCGCGCTCGTCGTGGGCGGCATCGTCGCCACCGCGCCCGCGCAGGCCGCGTCGCCCGGCTCCGGGTTCGGAGAATGGGCGCCGTCGACCAGGTTCGGTTGGCACGGCTCGATGCTCGTGAACGGCATCCACACGTACTGCATCTTCCCGGGCCGGCCCCTTCCCACGGGCGAGAGTGAGGACCGCGGCATCAGCGGGGATGCGGCGGGCCTCGACCCTCGGCGCCTCACCGCCATCAACATGCTCGTCACGACGTACGGGCAGACGGCCGATCCCGTGCAGGCGGCGAGCGTGGGGTGGGCGGTGAAGGCGATCGCGAACTGGGATCGCACCCTGCACACCTTCGGTTACCCGGGCGACAGCCTCGAGGGCGCGATCGACTGGGTCTTCCGCGAGATCGCGCCCGAGCACAATGCCGCGGTGCAGAATCTCGCCGCGGCCTACTACGCGGAGGCGATGGCGCTGCCCGCCGGTGCGGCATCGGCATCGGGCTCACTGCAGTTCGCCACCGACGCGACCGATCCGCTGCGCGGCACCGTCACGGTGGTGGCCGATGTTCCCGATGCGCGCGGCGCGCTGACCCTCGAGAACGCCGTGTTCAGCGACACGGGACAGCCCACCCTCGACAGCGCCGTCGTGGGCGCGACCTATCCGATCACCGCCACACCGCCCGACGGCGAGACCGTCTTCTCGGTGCACGGCCGCGGCACGTTCCGCGCCGGATTCGTCCCCGCCGTGCACCATTTCACCACCCCGGGCGGGCAGGACACCGCGGGCCCGGCCGGCTCGCTCGAGTTCCCGGTCGAGGGCCAGGACAGCACTCCGCGGGAGACGACGTTCGCGCCCGTGATCACGACGCAGGTGGCCTCGCGGTACGTCGCCGGAGGCGTGTTCGTGGACGACGTGACATTCGCCGCGGCTCGAGGCATCTGGGCGCGGCGGGCCGACGGCGGGTTCGTCCCGGTGCACGCCACCGCGACGATCTATCGCACGCCCGCCGAGCCGGTGCTCTCCCCCGACATCCCCGCCGACGCCGAAGAAGTCGGCACGTTGGAGCTGACGACCGATCCGACAGTGGGCGCGAGTGCCCCGTACCGCGTGGAGTCCGCCGCCCCGCTTCCCGGCCCCGGGTTCTACACCGCGGTGTGGCAGATCGATGCCGCCGGCCAGGATGCGGCTACCGCTGCCGCGCTCGAGAAGGACTACGCGTGGCGGGAGCCGTTCGGCGAGCAGAGTCAGATCATGATGGTCTCCGCGGTGTCATCGCGCGCGGATCCCTCGGTCGCGGTCGGGGCGACGATGTCCGACGAGGTGATCGTCGACGGGGTGCTCCCGGCCGACGGCCTGGACCTGTCCGCATCCGTCTACCGCGTGCCCGACGGCGTTGCGCCGGCCGAATCCTGCACGACCGAGAATCTTCTCTGGTCGGGCGCGGATGACCCCGTGCGCGTCATGACGCCGGGACGCACGCGGATCGCGGGACCGATCGTGCCCGACTTCGGCACCTACGTCTGGCGCGAACGGGCGGTGGATGCGGCCGGGCGACTCGTGCACGAGGGCGCCTGCGGCGTCGAATCGGAGACGACCCAGGCACCGATGCCGACCGTGACGACGAAGGCGACACCGGCCGCCGGCTGGGGCGGCGAGGTCACGGACATCGCGACGGTCACCGGGCCGGTGCCCGTGTCGGGCACGACGACGCTCACCTTCGAGGTGTTCCGCGCCCCCGAGGGCGTGGCACCCGCCGAGGCCTGCGCCCCCGAGGCGCGGGTCGCCGACACCACCGCATCGCCGATCGCCGTGACCGCGGCGGGCGACGTCTCTTCTCCCCCGGTGCGCCTGCATCAGCCGGGCACGCACTATTGGATCGAAACGCTGTCGCACACCCCCGAGGACGGCGAGACGCGCGTGCTCGCCCGCGGGGAGTGCGGTCTCGAGAATGAGACGACAGTGGTGGAACAGCCCTCGGTCAGCACGCGCGCCATCGAGCGCGCGGCGGTCGACGAGCCGTTCGCCGACACCGCGACCGTGACGGGCATCGGCGACGGCGTCACGGCCGAGCTCGTGTTCTCGGTCTTCCACAACCCCGACAACACCCGGCCGGTCTGCACCCCCGACACACTCGAGACGACGACAGCCCCGGTGCCGGTCACGGCGAGCGGGGAGTACCCGTCACCGGCGGTGAGTTCGCCGACTGCGGGGGTGAAGTACTGGATCGCGGAGTTGCGTGCCCGCACCGCGCCGGACGCGGAGCCGATCGTCCTGCACACGGGCGTGTGCGGCGAGACCGGCGAGACGACGTACGTGGACGTCCTGGCGGCCACGGGCGCCTCGACCGAGACGGCCGCACCGCTGCGCGTCGTCGGCGGGGTCGGCGCGATCACGCTGGCTGCCGGGCTCATGATCGCCGCGTTCGCCCGACGCCGTGCACGCTCCGCCGCGACGACGCGCTGACGCCGCCGCGGTCACACGTGCCGGGCCGCGACGGCGACGGTGCGGTGCCGCGCGAGGTCGGTGCGGATTCGTGCCTGGCGCGCGCCTGGGGTAGACTCGGAGGGTTGCCACGGGGTGTGGCGCAGCTTGGTAGCGCGCTTCGTTCGGGACGAAGAGGCCGCAGGTTCAAATCCTGTCACCCCGACCGGAACAGAGAAAAGGGTCGACCGAAAGGTCGGCCCTTTTCTCTGTTCCCACGAGGTGTCACAGGCGGGCCCCTGCCGCCGAGGCTCCGCGCGCCGGCGCAGCCGGCGGGTGGAGATGCGGAAGGGCGCACCCCGACCGGGACAGAGAAAAGGGTCGACCGAAAGGTCGGCCCTTTTCTCTGTCCCCGCGAGGTGTCACAGGCGGGCCCCCGCCGAGGCTCCGCGCGCCACGAAGTGGCGTGTGGAGAGCGGGGCGCACCCCGACCGGAACAGCGAGGTGTCACAGGCGGGCCCCCGCCGAGGCTCCGCGCGCCGGCGCAGCCGGCGTGTGGAGAGCGGGCGCACCCCGACCGGACGCCGCCCGCATCCGAGATCCGGGGCACCACGGCCGGCGGGATAGACTCGCTCGACGGCTCGGCCCGCTGCAGCGCCGATATCCTCGTCGTCACCTCACCGCCGATACGGACCTCCCGGGAGCCCGCATGCCTGAGTCCCCGCTGCTCATCGCCTTCGATCTGGATGACACGCTCGCCCCTTCCAAGAGCGCCGTCGACCCGCGGATGGCCCGCATCCTGCTCGACCTCGCCGAGCGCGTCGAGGTCGCGATCATCTCCGGCGGGCAACTCGCCCAGTTCCGCGCACAGGTCGTCGAGCAGCTGCCCGACACAACCCCCGACGTCCTCTCCCGCCTGCACCTGCTCCCCACCTGCGGCACCCAGTACTACCGCATCGGCGACAACGGCATCGAGACCATCTACGCCCACGCCCTCACCGACGACGAGAAGACCCGCGCACTCACCGCCGTCGAAGAAGAAGCCCGCCGCCTCGGCCTCTGGGAAGAGCAGACCTGGGGCCCCATCCTCGAAGACCGCGGCTCCCAGATCACCTTCTCCGCCCTCGGCCAGACCGCACCCCTCGACGCGAAAACCGCCTGGGACCCCACCGGCCAGAAGAAGAACACCCTCCGCGAAGCCGTCGCCGCCCG
>JAVBUN010000257.1:0-15245 GCA_031555335.1 Microbacterium sp. | reverse complement strand
CGTCTCGAGCACGGCCTGATCCCGCGCCGTGAAGGCGAAGAAGCCGAGCACCAGGATGAGCGGGACCGTCGTGTAGAAGATCTCGATCGGCATGTTGTACCGCAGCTGCACCGGAAGGCCGGTCTGCCCCTTGCGGCGGCGGTAGGCGATCATCGCCCACAGCATCAGGCCCCAGGTGATGACGCCCACCGCGAGTAGGACGATCCAGGAGTTGACCCACAGGCCCGCCACCATGTCGGTGTGGTTGGTGGCCGGCGTGCCGCTCTCTTCGAAGCCCGGCAGGAAGCCATGCAGCTGGGTCGGGCTGCACCCGGCCAGGATGACCGCCGTAGCGATCCCGAGCGGGACGGCGGCGAGTCGGAGGCGACGTTTCGAAGGCACGGCGCACCTTTCAGATCACGGATGAAGCTTCCTTCAGTCTAGAGCAAGCTCACACCCGATTCAGGCCATGCGCTCAGGTGGAGCAAACGCGTCGGCGCGACCGATCCGCGGAATTCCGGGGCCGATCGCGCCGACGCGCGCGCGCAGAAAGTTGCTCAGTGGAAGCTGTCGCCGCAGGCGCAGGAGCCCGAGGCGTTGGGGTTGTCGATCGTGAAGCCCTGCTCCGAGATCGTGTCCTTGAAGTCGATGGTGGCGCCGTCGAGGTACGGCACGCTCATGTCGTCGACGATGACCTCGACCCCGTCGAAGTCGACCGCCTGGTCGCCGTCGAGGAAGCGCTCGTCGAAGTAGAGCTGGTAGATGAGGCCGCTGCATCCGCCGGGCTGGACGGCGACGCGCAGACGCAGGTCGTCGCGGCCCTCCTGCTCGAGCAGGTTCTTCACCTTGACGGCGGCGGCATCGGTGAGCGCCACGCCGTGGGGCGTGGACGCCGGGACGGTCGACAGTGCGGTGTCGGTCATGACTCTCCTTCGGTGCGAGCCCGCGAGCGGACGGCGGAATGTGTCGATTCTACGACGCGGAGGCGCCGGCGGGGCGGAGCGGCATCACCTCGTGCGCGCGTCGAGCTTCTCGAGGAGCAACGCCTCCGCGATTACGGCATGGCGGAACGTGTCGAGGTGCAGCGACTCGTTCGGGCTGTGCGCCCGGGTGTGCGGATCCTCGACTCCCGTCACGAGGATCTGGGCGCCGGGGAACTGCTCGACGAGGTCCGCGATGAACGGGATGGACCCGCCCACGCCGACGTCCACCGGGTCGACGCCGTAGCCTTCCGCCAGGGCCTCGCGGGCGTCCTCCACCGCCCAGCCCTCGGTGTCGACGAGGAACGCGTTGCCGAGATCGACGTCGGCGAACGACAGGGCGGCGCCGAACGGGGCGTGCTCGCGCAGGTGGGCCTCGAGCGCCGCGTAGGCGTCCTCGGCTCGTTGCCCGGGGGCGACCCGCGCCGAGACGACGACCGAGATCTCGGGGGCGAGGGTGTTCGAGGCCGACGCGACGTCCGTCGCATCGATGCCGATCACTGTGATGGAGGGCTTGTTCCAGATCCGGCTGAGGATCGTCCCCCGGCCGATCGGCTGCACGCCCTGCGGCAGACCCGCTTCGTCCCGGAGCGTCTCCTCCGAGTAATCGGGCGTTGGAGCATCCCGCTCCTCGAGCCCCGCGACCGCGACGGCGCCGTCGTCGTCCCACAGCGTCGCGAGGAGCTTGATCGTGGCGAGGAACGCATCCGGTACCGCGCCGCCGAACATGCCGGAGTGCGAGGCGTGATCGAGGGTGCGCACGGTCAGGGTGAAGCGCACCATCCCGCGCAGCGAGACGGTGAGACCCGGGGTGCGCGCATCCCAGTTGCCCGAATCGGCGACGACGATCACGTCGCTCCGCAAGGCGTCCGCGTTGTCCGAGAGGAACTGGCCGAACGACCGGGAGCCGTACTCCTCCTCCCCCTCGACGAACAGCGCGACGCCGAGGTCGAGGTCTTCGCCCGCGACCTCGCGCAGCGCCCGGAGCGCGGCGATGTGCACCATCACTCCCGCCTTGTCGTCGGCGGCCCCACGTCCGTACAGCCGACCGTCCCGGACGGTCGGCTCGAACGGCGGGGTCTCCCACAGCTCGTCGTCGCCGGGAGGCTGCACATCGTGGTGCGCGTAGAGGAGCACGGTCGGCCGGCCGTTGCGCGCCGCGCGGGTCGCGAGCACGGCGGGCTGACCGTACTCGTCGGTACCGGGCACGTGCGCCCGTGTCACCTTCACGCTCTCGAAGACACCGGTCCCCTCGGCGAGGGCGGCCACCGCCTCGGCGCTGCGCTGCAGCTGGCTCTGATCGAAGGACGGCCAGGCGACGGACGGGATCCGCACCAGCGCACCCAGATCGGCGAGGGCAGTGGGGATGCCGGAGACCGCCGTCTCGTGGACAGCGTTCTTCCGGGGAGTCTCGGAGGTCATGCGGGTAATCTTATGGCGAACCCGTTTTCTGCTCCCGAGGGACTCCCGTGGCCAAGACATCCGCTGACTCAGCTCCGCACGACGCCGAGAGCACCCCGCTCGGGGGCAAGGGGCGCCCGACGCCCACCCGCGCCGAGCAGGAGGCCGCCCGAAAGCGCCCGCTCGTCGCCGACACGAAAGAGGCGAAGGCGCGCGCCCGCAGCGAGCTCGCCGCGCAGCGCGAGAAGGCGCGTCTCGGCATGGCCGCCGGCGACGACCGCTACCTGCCGGTGAAGGACAAGGGCCCGCAGCGCAAGTTCGTGCGCGACCTCGTGGACTCGGGCTGGCACCTCGCCGAGCTCGTGATGCCCGTCATGGTCGTCGTGCTGCTGCTGATGTTCGTGAACATCCCGTTCCTGCAGTTCTACTCGTACGTGGCGCTCTGGGGCTTCATCCTGGTGGCCGTACTCGACATGGTGCTGACCTCGTTCCGCGTGAAGAAGGCGGCGCGCGCGAAGTTCGGCGAGGACCGCATCGAGCGCGGGCTCGGCTGGTACGGCGCGATGCGCATCGTGCAGATGCGCTTCATGCGGCTGCCGAAGCCGCAGGTGAAGCGCGGCCAGCGCCCCGCCTGAAGCCCACACCGCGAGGCGCCGTCCCGCGAGGCACCTCACCGCGCGACGCCGTCCCGCGAAACAGCATCGGCGCCACGAGACAGCATGGAACACGCGCTGTCTCGTGGAACGGATGCTGTCTCGCGGTGAGGTGCTCCTAGCGGGTGCGGATGCGGTGGATCGTGGCGAGACCGCGGTTGATCTGGCGTGCCCAGAGCGGACCGCGGTAGAGGAACCCGGTGTAGCCCTGCACCAGCGTCGCGCCCGCATCCAGCCGTTCCTGCACGTCGACCGCCGTCTCGACGCCCCCGACCGAGATCACGCAGAAGTCCTCGGGAACCACGGCGCGCACGATCCGCAGCGCCTCGAGCGCGCGGGCGGCGAGCGGCCGACCCGACAGTCCCCCGGCACCTGCCGCATCGACGACGGCCGCCGGCGTCCGCAGCCCCTCGCGGGAGAGCGTCGTGTTGGTCGCGATGACGCCGGCGAGTCCCAGCTCCACCGCCAAGCGCGCCACCGCCTCGATCTCGTCGTCGGCGAGGTCCGGTGCGAACTTGACGAGCAGAGGCGTGGCCCCGGATGCGGCGAGCACCGCGACCAGCAGCGGTCGCAACGTCTCGACGGCCTGGAGCCCCCGCAGACCCGGCGTGTTCGGGGACGACACATTGACGACGAGGTAGTCCGCGAGCGGGGCGAGGAGCCGGGCGCTCCGGACGTAATCGTCCGTCGCGTTCTCGACGTCGACGACCCGGCTCTTGCCGATGTTGACACCGATCACCGGGCGCCGCCGACGACGACGCAGCCGCTGCAGACGGCGTGCGGCCGCATCCGCGCCGTGATTGTTGAAGCCCATGCGGTTCACGACGGCGCGATCGGGGATCAGCCGGAACAGCCGCGGTCGCGGATTGCCGTCCTGGGCGATCGCCGTCACGGTGCCGACCTCGACGTGCCCGAAGCCCAGGGCGTACAGCCCCGCAGCTCCCGTCACGTCCTTGTCGAATCCCGCGGCGACGCCGAACGGCGTGTCGAATTCGAGCCCGAGCGCACGGGTGCGCAGTGCAGGGTCGGGGCGGGTGGCCGCGCGTGCCGCGATCGACAGCGGCGGGAGCCCCAGCATCCGGATGACCGTCATCGCCGCGTGGTGCGCCGATTCGGGATCCATGCGGGACAGGACGTGGCGGAACAGCAGCGGATACATCGCTGCCAGGTTACCGGACCCCGCGTGAGCTGCCGGGACGCTCAGTCGACCGGGTCGGCCGACACGCGGCGGGTACGGTCCTCGCGCAACTGCTCGATCGACGCCTCGAAGTCCTCCAGCGAGTCGAACGCCTGGTAGACGCTCGCGAAGCGCAGATAGGCGACCTCGTCGAGCTCGCGCAGCGGCCCGAGGATCGCGAGACCGATCTCGTTCGTGTCGATCTGCGACGATCCGGTCTGCCGCACGGCCTCCTCGACCTTCTGTGCCAGCACGGCGAGGTCCGCATCCGTCACCGGCCGCCCCTGGCACGCCTTGCGGACGCCGGACATGACCTTCTCGCGGCTGAACGATTCGATCACGCCCGACCGCTTGATCACGTTGAGACTCGCCGTCTCGATCGTCGAGAAGCGGCCGCCGCACTGCGGGCACTGGCGGCGCCGGCGGATGCTGAGACCGTCGTCGCTCGTGCGGGAGTCGATGACGCGGGAATCGGAATGACGACAGAAAGGACAATGCATGACGCCGACAGACTAACTCTCGAACCGGGCGTCGACGGCCTCGCCGTGCGCCGGCAGCGCCTCGGCCTGCGCCAGCGTGACGATCGCGTCGCGCACCTCCGCCAGGGCGTCGCGGTTGTACTCGATGACCTGCTGCGGGCGGAGGAAGGTCGCGGCCGACAGGCCGGCGGCGTAACGCGCCTGTCCTCCCGTCGGCAGCACGTGGTTGCTGCCCGCGAGGTAGTCGCCGAGGCTCACCGGCGCGTGATCGCCGACGAACACCGCACCGGCGTTGACGAAGTCCTCCGGGCGGGGATCGTCGAGGTGCAGCTCGAGGTGCTCCGGAGCGTAGGCGTTGCTGAACGCCGTCGCCTGAGCCCGATCCGCCACGAGAACGATCGCCGACTGCGGGCCGTCGAATGCGGCCGCGACGCGCGCGGCGTGCCGGGTGCGGGGGGCGCGGGCGGTGAGCTCCGCGGTCACGGCGGTCGCGAGGGACTCCGATGCGGTGACGAGGACCGCCGAGGCCTGCTCGTCGTGCTCGGCCTGGCTGATGAGGTCGGCCGCGACCAGACGCGGGTCCGCGGTGTCGTCGGCGACGATGAGGATCTCGGTGGCACCGGCCTCGGAGTCCGTCCCGACCACCCCCGCGACGGCGCGCTTCGCGGCAGCCACGAAGTTGTTGCCGGGACCGGTCACGACATCGACGGGGTCGAGCTCGAGCGAGGCGACGCCGTAGGCGAGCGCGCCGATCGCGCCCGCGCCGCCCATGGCGTAGACCTCATCGATCCCGAGCAGCCGCGCGGCGGCGAGGATGACGGGGTGCACCCGGCCCCCGTGATCGTGCTGCGGCGGTGACGCGAGCGCCACGACCTCGACACCCGCGACCTGCGCGGGCACCACGTTCATGACGACACTCGACGGGTAGACGGCTTTGCCGCCGGGCACGTACACGCCCACCCGGCGCACGGGCTGCCAGCGCTGCGTCACCCGCGCACCGGGGCCGAGCTCCGTCACGGTCGGTGCGGGCACCTGGGCGGCGGATGCGGCGCGCACCCGCACGATCGCCTCGTCGAGCGCCGCACGCACCTCGGGGGCGAGGGCCTCGAGGGCTTCGTCGAGGTGGTGGGCGGGAACCCGGATGTCGTGATCGGTGACGCGATCGAACCGCGCGGCCTGCTCGCGCAGCGCGGTCTCGCCGCGCTGCGCGACGTCGGCGACGATCTGCGCGCCCGTCGCCAGGGCGACGTCGCGCGCGACGTCGGCCCGGGGGACGGCGGCCAGCAGCTCGGCCGCAGACAGCGTGCGGCCGCGGAGGTCGATGGTGCGCAGCATCCCTCCAGGGTACCGGCTGCGGCCGTCTCGACCGGCCTGCGGGTCAGCCCCGAGTGACGTCCGTCACGTCGTGCAGGTACCCGATCCGGCCGTCCTCGTGACGCACGACGAACACTTCGCCGCGGTCCTCGATGACCAGCGCCCACGCGGTCGGACCGACGACGAACAGCGGCTCGCCGCGCTCGTCGAGAACGTCGCGCTCGACGGGCGCGAGCGCCCAGAAAGGCTGCTGCGCCGCAGAGACCGGTGCACCCGCCTGCGTCGGAGCCGCGTCGGTCTGCGACGGCTCCACGAAGGACTCCGAGAAGGCGGTGAATCCGCCGGTGTCGAATGCGGCGGTCTCGGTGTCGGCCGCGGGGCTCGCCACGGACGGCGCCTCGGTCGTCGCCGGCGCCGAGAACGGGTCGGACACCGGGTACGTCGGCTGCGGGGCGGTGCCGGTCTCGGCCGCCGCCGGGGCGGGAGCGGGAGCGGAAGCGGGGGCGGAAGCGGGACGCGGCGCCGGGGCGGGACGCGCGGAGATCGGGCGGAGCGGGCGGGCGCTGCGGTGCGCCGTCACCTCCGGCCGGTGATAGAAGTCGTCGCCGATCACCGGGATGACGGGCGCGATGACGGTGAATACGACACCCGCGAGCATGAGGACGAACTCGACCCATGCCACCCACGGGCCGACGAACGCACCCGCCCAGTACCCCCAGAGGAACTGCAGCCAGAAGACCGCGGACACCGAGAACGCCACCGAGGCGAACTGGTCGATGCCGAGCGAGCCGACTCGTCGGATGCCCGTCGGCGACAACCGGCGCAAGACGATCAGGAAGACGGCCACGGTCGGCACGCCGATCGTGAGCAACCAGAGCACGCCTTCGGTCCAGACGGAGGCGAAGCCGCCGCCGATCAAGGAGAAGAAGGAGAAGAGGAAGGCGAGCGCCCAGATGCCGACGAGAACGATCTCGCGGATCGAGAACGGGCCGACGCCGTACTGCGGCGGCACCTGCGGATCGGCGTCGGCGTCTCGCGGCTCCTCCGGGAGCCCTTCGATATCGCTGTCGAACTCGGTGTCGGAGTTCACGGGAGTCTGGTCGGTCATGTCGCATCCTTCCGGGAGCGCGGGCCCACGGGCGCGGGCGGGGGGAGATCGGTTCGATCCTAATCGCGGTGGCACCGCGCAGCCATGAGCGACTCAGCCGAGGCAGTTGGGACCGAGCAGGCCCTTGAGCTCACCGAACAGGTCGGCGCTCACGGCGACCGGATGCGGCACCTCGAACACCTTCGCGGCACCGTCGCGATGCAGTTTCAACGTGACCTCGGTATCGCCGCGGTGCCGGGCGAGCATGGCCGCGAGGTCCTCGACCACCGCCTGAGTCGCCCGCTGTTCCGGCATCACGAGCACGAGCGCGCTGGCCGCATCCACCGACCCGAGGTCGGGGCTGAAGCAGCTCTGCGCGTGCAGGTTCATGCCGTCGTCGCGTCGAGAGACACGTCCCCGCACCACCAGGATCGAGTCCGCCTGCAACTGGGACTGGAACTCGAGATAGGTCTTGCCCATGAACATCACGGTGATCTCGCCGTTGAAGTCCTCGACCGTGATCATGCCGTAGGGGTTGCCGCTCGCCTTGGCCACCCGGTGCTGCACGCTGGTCACCAGCCCCGCCACGGTCACCTGATCGCCGTCGGCGACGTCCTCGGAGGCGAGCAGGTCGTGGATGCCGGTGGAGGCGTGCTTGGCGAGCGGGATCTCGAGGCCCGCGAGCGGGTGGTCCGAGACGTATAGACCGAGCATCTCGCGTTCGAACGCCAGCTTGTCCTTCTTCGTCCATTCGGGACGCTCCGGCACCTTGGCCGGCATGATCTCCTCGGCCTCGTCGTAGAGGCTGTCGAAGTCGAAACCGATCGCCCCGGTCGCGGCCTTGCGCTTGGTCTCGACGGCCGCCTCGGTGGCGTCCTCGTGGATCTCCATGAGGGCCCGACGCGTCGACCCCAGGGAGTCGAAGGCGCCGGCCTTGATGAGCGATTCGACGGTGCGCTTGTTGGCCACGTGGATCGGGACCTTGGTCAGGAAGTCGTGGAAGCTGACGAAGCTGTCGTCGGCGCGCGCCGCCACGATCCCCTCGACGACGTTCGTGCCGACATTGCGCACGGCGCCCAGACCGAACCTGATGTCCTCGCCGACGGCCGCGAAGTAGCGGATCGACTGCCCGACGTCCGGGGGCAGCACCTTGATGCCCATGCGGCGGCACTCGTTCAGGTAGACCGCCATCTTGTCCTTGGAATCCCCGACGCTCGTGAGAAGAGCCGCCATGTACTCGGCCGGATAGTGGGCCTTCAGGTAGGCCGTCCAGTACGACACGAGGCCGTAGGCGGCGGAGTGCGCCTTGTTGAAGGCGTAGTCGGAGAAGGGGAGCAGGATCTCCCACAGCTTCTGCACGGCCGCATCCGAATACCCGTTGGCGTGCATACCCGCCTGGAAGCCCTCGAACTGCTTGTCGAGCTCGGACTTCTTCTTCTTGCCCATGGCGCGGCGGAGGATGTCGGCCTGTCCGAGGCTGAACCCGGCGACGCGTTGCGCGATCGCCATGACCTGCTCCTGGTAGATGATCAGGCCGTAGCTCGTGTCGAGGATCTCCGAGAGCGACTCCGCGAACTCCGGGTGGATCGGCGTGATGTCCTGTTGGCCGTTCTTGCGGAGCGCGTAGTTGATGTGCGAGTTCGCACCCATGGGGCCGGGGCGGTAGAGGGCGATGACGGCGGAGATGTCCTCGAAGTTGTCGGGCTTCATCAATCGCAGCAGCGACCGCATCGGGCCGCCGTCGAGTTGGAACACACCCAGCGTGTCGCCGCGGGAGAGCAGGTCGTACGACGCCTTGTCGTCGAGCGTCAGGTCCTCGAGCACGAGCTTCTCGCCGCGGTTCGCCTCGATGTTGTCGACCGCGTCGTTGATGATCGTGAGGTTGCGAAGCCCCAGGAAGTCCATCTTGATGAGTCCGAGGGACTCGCAGGCCGGGTAGTCGAACTGCGTGACGATCTGGCCGTCCTGCTCACGGCGCATGATCGGGATGATGTCGATCAGCGGGTCGCTCGACATGATCACCCCGGCGGCGTGGACACCCCACTGCCGCTTCAGGTTCTCGAGACCGACCGCCGTGTCGAACACGGTCTTCGCCTCGGTGTCGCTCTCGATGAGAGCCCGGAACTCGGAGGCCTCCTTGTACCGCGGGTGATCGCGGTCGAACATGCCGTCCAGCGGCATGTCTTTTCCCATCACGGCGGGCGGCATCGCCTTGGTGAGCCGCTCCCCCATGCTGAACGGGAAGCCCAGAACGCGGCCGGCGTCCTTCAGGGCCTGCTTCGCCTTGATCGTGCCGTAGGTCACGATCTGGGCGACGCGCTCGTCGCCGTACTTCTCGGTGACGTACTGGATGACCTCGGCGCGGCGGCGGTCGTCGAAGTCGACGTCGAAGTCGGGCATCGAGACGCGGTCGGGGTTCAGGAACCGCTCGAAGATGAGGCCGTGCTGCAGCGGGTCGAGGTCGGTGATGCGCATGGCGTACGCGGCCATGGAGCCCGCACCGGATCCGCGGCCGGGCCCGACGCGGATGCCGTTGTCCTTCGCCCAGTTGATGAAGTCGGCGACCACGAGGAAGTAGCCCGGGAACCCCATCTGCACGATGACACCGGTCTCGTACTCCGCCTGCCGGCGCACCTCGTCGGGGATGCCGTTCGGGTAGCGGAACTCGAGGCCCTTCTCGACCTCTTTGACGAACCAGGACTCCTCGGTCTCGCCGGCGGGCACCGGGAAGCGCGGCATGTAGTTGGCGCTCGTGTCGAACTCGACGTTGCAGCGTTCGGCGATCAGCAGCGTGTTGTCGCAGGCCTCGGGGTGATCGCGGAAGATCTGCCGCATCTCGGCGGCCGACTTGATGTAGTAGCCGTCGCCGTCGAACTTGAAGCGCTTCGGATCGTCGAGGGTCGAGCCGGACTGCACGCACAGCAGTGCCGCATGGCTCGTGGCGTCGTGCTGGTGGGTGTAATGCGAATCGTTCGTCGCGACGAGCGGGATGTCGAGATCCTTCGAGATCCGGAGGAGATCCGTCATCACGCGGCGTTCGATCGACAGCCCGTGGTCCATGATCTCGGCGAAGTAGTTCTCTTTGCCGAAGATGTCCTGGAACTCGGCCGCCGCGGCGCGCGCGGCGTCGTACTGCCCGAGCCGCAGGCGCGTCTGCACCTCGCCCGAGGGGCACCCGGTCGTCGCGATCAGGCCGCTCGAGTACTTCTGCAGGAGCTCGCGGTCCATGCGGGGCTTGAAGTAGTACCCCTCGATGCTCGCCTTCGAGGACAGGCGGAACAGATTGTGCATGCCGGTGGTGTTCTGCGACCACAGCGTCATGTGCGTGTAGGCGCCGGATCCCGACACGTCGTCGCCCGACTGCTCGGGCGTGCCCCACCGCACCCGCGACTTGTCGGAGCGGTGGGTGCCGGGGGTGACGTAGGCCTCGATCCCGACGATCGGGTTGATACCGGCGGCCTTGGCCGTCTTGTAGAACTCGTAGGCCGCGAACGTGTTGCCGTGGTCGGTGACGGCGATCGCCGGCATCCCGAGATCGGCCGCCTCTTGCACCATCGGACCGATGCGGGCCGCCCCGTCGAGCATCGAGTACTCGCTGTGCACGTGCAGGTGAACGAAGGAGTCTGCTGCCACGGATCGAGTCTACGTTCGGGTCCGGACATCGCGGCCCCGCCACCCGAGCGGAGGACGGTAGCGTGAGCGGATGGCCACTCCCGAGTTCATCCTCGAGCTTCGCCGCATGGTCGGCACCCACCCCCTGACGCTCACGGGTGTCACCGCCGTCGTCGTGCGCGGCGACGACGTGCTGCTCGGGAGGCGCAGCGACAACGGCGCGCTGACGCCGATCACGGGGATCGTCGACCCGCACGAGGAACCCGCGGATGCGGCGCGACGCGAGGCCGAGGAGGAGGCGGGCGTCCGCATCCGCGTCGACCGCCTCGCCTGGGTGCATCAGATCCCCCGGGTGACCTACGCCAACGGCGACCGCACCGACTACCTCGACCTGACGTTCCGGTGCACCTGGCTCGAGGGCGAGCCGTACCCCGCCGACGGCGAGATGACCGACGTCGGGTGGTACCCGCTGGCCGACCTCGACGGCGTCGACGACGAGATGCGCGCACGGATCGCGGCGGCGCTCGAGGACGGCCCGACGCGCTTCGCCGGCGGACGCTGACCCTGGGCGCGCGACCCGGTCAGCGCAGGTCCCGGCGCATGAGCACGCGGGGGAAGCCGTTGAGCGTCGACCGCGTCTCCGCCGCGACGACGAAGCCGGCCCGCTCGAACAGCGCCTTCGTTCCGACGTAGGCCATCGTGAGGTCGACCTTCGCGCCGCGGTTGTCGACCGGGTAGCCCTCGACGGCCGGGGCGCCGGCGCGGCGAGCGACCTCGACCGCACCCGCCAGCAGCGCGTGGGAGATCCCCCGCCCGCGATGCCCCGGACGCACCCGGATGCACCACACGCTCCACACGTCGAGGTCGTCGACGTGGGGAATCCGCCGATTCGTCGCGAACGACGTGTCGGCGCGCGGATGCGCCGCCGCCCACCCCACGACCTCGTCCCCGTCGTAGGCGAGCACCCCGGGCGGCCCTTCCGCCATGAGCTCCCGAACGCGCTCTCCGCGCGCCTCCCGCTGCAGCGACACGTTCTCGCGGCTCGGGATGCGGTAGCTCAGGCACCAGCACACGTTGGCATCCGGCCGTTTCGGCCCCACCATCGTGCGCACGTCCTCGAAATCGGTGGCCGGCCGCACCTCGATGCCCATGCGCACACTGTGCCAGCCGCATCCGCCCGCTGCCACCCCGGGGTGCGCCCGGCCGCGAGACAGCATCCGCGCCACGAGCCGGCACGGATCACGTGCTGTTTCGTGGATCGCGTGCTGTCTCGCGGGGAGTGCTGTCTCGCGGGGAAGGGGCTCAGTCGCCGCGGAGAACGGCCAGCGCGTGGGCGAGGTCGGCGGGATACGGCGAGGCGAAGGTGACCCACTCCCCCGTGCCGGGGTGCGTGAAGGCCAGCCGGTGGGCGTGGAGCCACTGCCGCGTGAGGCCGAGCCGCGCCGACAGCGTCGGGTCGGCGCCGTACAACGGGTCTCCGACGCAGGGATGCCGGTGCGCGGCCATGTGCACGCGGATCTGGTGCGTGCGGCCGGTCTCGAGGTGCACCTCGAGCAGCGACGCCCCGGGGAACGCTTCCAGCGTCTCGTAGTGGGTGACCGAGTCCTTGCCCTCCGGACGTACCGCGAACTTCCACGAGTGGGAGGGATGCCGCCCGATCGGGGCGTCGATCGTGCCCGCGAGAGGGTCCGGATGCCCCTGCACGACCGTGTGATAGATCTTCTCGACCTCGCGCTCCTTGAACGCCCGCTTGAGCGCCGTGTACGCGTGCTCGGTCTTCGCGACCACCATCAGTCCGCTCGTGCCGACGTCGAGACGGTGCACGATGCCCTGCCGCTCGGCCGCACCGGTCGTCGCCACGCGCAGTCCGCCCGCCGCCAGCGCGCCGAGGACGGTCGGCCCCTCCCAGCCGAGCGACGGGTGGGCCGCCACGCCCGCGGGCTTGTCGACCACGATGATGTCGTCGTCCTCGTGCGCGATGCGGAGGTCGGGGACCACGACCGGGATGATCTCCGGTTCGCGCTTCTCGGTCCATTCGACCGACAACCAGCCGCCGGCGCGCAGGCGGTCCGACTTGCCCAGCGTGCGACCGTCGAGGCTGACCCCGCCGGCGTCGGCGATCTCGGCGGCGAAGGTGCGGGAGAACCCCAGCATCTTGGCCAGGGCGGCATCCACACGGACACCCTCGAGCCCGTCCGGGACGGGGAGCGAACGCGACTCCATGTCAGTCGCGACGCGGGTCGGTCGTCCCCGACGACGGTGCACCCGCGTCGGGGTCCGCGGCCGGGAACAACGGGTCGCGGTCGGCGCCGGTCCCGAGGGGGGTCGCCCCCGCGGACTCGACCGCCGCGGCGTGCTCGTCGGTCGACGTCGCGGCGGTGGCGGATGCCGCATCCGACCGGCGCTCGCGTGTGCCGTCGAAGCGCAGACCGATGAGCACCAGGAGCGCCACGCCGATCATCATCGTCACGATGAAGATGTCGGCGACGTTGTAGATCGCGGGCATCATCCACGGCGTCGAGATGAAATCGACGACGTGGCCGACCGGGAACCCGGGCGCGCGGAAGAGGCGGTCGCTCAGATTGCCGAGAACGCCCCCGAGCAGCAGCCCGAGGATGACGGCCCACGCACGCGAGCGGATGCGGCGCGCGAGCACCGCGATCACCACGGCAACGGCCGCGAGCGCGATCGTGAAGATCCAGGTCACGCCCTCACCGAGCGAGAAGGCGGCGCCGGGATTGCGGATCAGATAGAAGACGAGGGCGTCGCCGATGATAGGGACGGCCTGCTCGGGGGGCAGCACCGCGATCGCGAGGACCTTCGTGAACTGGTCAGCGGCCAGCACCAGCACCGCCAAAGAGGCGATGATGATGCCGGCCGCCGCCGTACGCAGGGGTGGTCGGACCGACAACGGCCGACCTAGAGGCCGATGGCCGACACCGGGGTGTTACCGGTCCCGGTCGACGAGGTCTCCAGGTCGCGGAGCTTGCCCTCGATGAAGCTGCGCAGCTGCGAGCGGTAGTCCCGCTCGAACTGACGGAGTTCGGTGATGCGGCTCTCGAGGATGCCGCGCTCCTTCTCGAGCCGCGCGATCTCGTCGCGACCCTTGGCCTCAGCCTCGGCCACGATCGACGCGGCCTGGGACTGGGCGTCCGAGATGAGCTGGTCGCGCTGGGCCTTGCCCTCGGCGACGTGCTCGTCGTGGAGGCGCTGGGCGAGCTCGATGATGCCGGCGGTGGCGGCGGTGCCGGTCTCGGCGGCGGCCGGAGCGGGCGTCTCGACGACGGCCTCTTCGACGACAGGGGCCTCTTCGGGCTCCTCGGCCTTCGCGGCGGGCTCGGCCTCGGCGGGCGTCGCCTCACCGGACTCGAGGGCGGCGAGCTTCGCCTTCAGCTCGTCGTTCTCGGCGATGGTCTTGCGCCACTCGACGACGATCTCGTCCAGGAAGTCGTCCACCTCGTCGGGGTCGAAACCCTCCTTGAAGCGAACGTGCTGGAACTGTTTGGTGACGACGTCATCCGGAGTCAGGGCCATGATGATTCCTCTTTCGGGGCGTGGCGGCGTGCCGAGGTCAGGGGGATGCCCGCGTAACGGGCCGCTCAGGACAGCATAGTCGGGGTCGATTCAGCTGGCGAGGGAACGCGTCACGGAGAGCAGGATGAAGCAGAGCAGCATCGTGAGGGCGAACGCGAAGTCGATCGCCACCGGTCCGATCCGCAACGGAGGGATGAAGCGGCGCAGCAGCTTGATGGGCGGGTCGGTGACCGTGTAGACGAGCTCCGCCGCGATCAGACCCGCGCCTCTCGGACGCCACTCTCGATTGAACACCGGGATGTACTCGAGGATCAGGCGCGCGAGCAGCACGAGGATATAGATCAGCAGCAGGATGTACGCGATCGACGCGATGAGACGGACGATCTCCACGAGCGATTACGGCTGTGTGAAGGGGGCAGCCTCAGGGTCGGCCTGGGCGACCGCCCCGTCGCCGGAGACCGCGACGTTCTCGGGCGAGAGCAGGAAGACCTTGCTCGTGACGCGCTCGATGCGACCGTACAGTCCCAGCGACAGCCCGCTCGCGAAGTCGATCAGTCGACGCGCATCGGCATCGCTCATCTGCGACAGGTTGATGATGACCGGCACGCCGTCGCGGAAGTTCTCGGCGATGATCTGCGCGTCACGGTACTGCTTCGGGTGCACCGTCAGGATCTCGGTCACCGCGCCCACCGCGGGCTGACGCACGACCGCCGGACGGTGGAGCGGCGTGATGGGAGCCGCGACCTTCTCGACGGCCTGCTCGCTCTTGCGCGTGCGCACGGGAGCCGGCTCCTCGTAGACCTCTTCCTCGTCGGCGAGGCCCAGGTACACCATGGTCTTCTTCAGGGGGTTCGACATCGCATCCTCCGTTTGCTCGTCAGGTCAAAGTTAGCCGCGCTCGGGGCGCGGACCCGTGATTGCCGAGCCGATCCGCAGGTGTGTCGCGCCCGCGGAGATCGCCTCGACGAAATCCCCCGTCATCCCCGCCGAGATCCAGCGCGCCTCGGGGGCGACGGCGCGCACGCGCTC
>JAVBUN010000149.1:0-10432 GCA_031555335.1 Microbacterium sp. | reverse complement strand
CGCGGCGGCCGCCCCCAGCGCCGCACCCGACGAGACGCCGACCACGCCGGGTTCGGCGAGGGGGTTGCCGAAGATCGCCTGCATCACGGCGCCGGCGACGGCGAGCAACGCCCCCACCAGCACCGACATCGCGATCCGCGGAAACCGGATCTGCCACAGGGTCTGCTCGATGAGGGGATCGGTGGGCGCCCACCCGTTCGGGATGCCGACGGCGCGCAGCAGAGATCCCACGACCTCGGCGGGGCTGATGGGCAGCTGCCCGAGCCCCGCGGACAGCACGATGCCGACGACGAGCAGGACGGCGCCGACGACGTAGACGAGGATGCGGCGGCCCCGGCCGCCTCGCGCGGCGACCGCCGGGGCGAGGGTCGCGCCGGCCGCCGTCACGACCCGGACCCCGGCGCGTAGATCGCGCGCGCCAGGGCGTCGAGGACGAGCGCGGAGCGCGGCCCGAACGAGAGGATCTGGCCGTCGTCCATGTCGACGAACCGGCGATGCTCCCCCGCCTTCGTGAGCGCGATCGCGGGTTTGTCGGCGAGCAGCCCGTCGACTCCGCCGACCGATTCGATGCCGTGGGTCATCACGAGCACGAGGTCGGGGTCGGCCGCGACCATGGCCTCATCCGTCATCGGCGTCATGCCTTCCCAGCCGAGCTCCCCCGCGACGTCGATGCCGCCCAGCCCCTCGATCAGCTGGTCGGCGCCGGACTCCTCGCCGAAGAGGTAGTAGACGCCGGCGCTGCCGCGCAGATAGAGGAACATCATGCGCAGCCGGTCGCCCTCTGCCGCGGGCGCGATCCCGGCGATCTCGGCGATCTTCGCCTGCACCTCGGCGGACACCCGCTCCGCCAGCTGCTCGCCGGCTTCCGGTGCGCCGTAGACGGCTGCGACATCGCGCGCCAACCGCGCGGCTCCGTCGAACGAGGCGTCGTTCTCGACGAAGACCACGGCGATGCCCACGTCCCGCAACTGCTCGACGACCTCGCGCGGGCCGATGCTGCCGTCGGTGATGACGAGCGTCGGGGCGAGCGCGATGACCGACTCCGCGTTCACGGTGTGGCCGCCGGAGGTGACGACCGGGATGCCGGCGGTGCCGGGGAACGTGGCGGCCTGATCGACGCCGACGAGCGTGTCGCCGAGACCGAGCCCCCAGACGGTCGCCGCGATCGAACCCGCGAGATCCATGGCGACTACGCGGGAGGTGTCGGCGACCTGCACCTGCACCTCTCCGTCGCGATCGTGCGAGACGACGGATGCCGGCAGCGCCTGCGCGGGATCCACCGTCACCGGCTCGATCGCCGCATCCGACATGATCGCGGTGGACTCGCCCACGTACCCGCGGGGATCCGCCACGACGGCCAATTCGCCGAGCGGCACGGTGTCGATCGCGATCGGCCGCGCCGACCCTGCCGGCGATGCCACCGCCGCGCAGCCCGACACGGCGAGCAGCACCGTCAACGCGGCGAGCGCGACGACGCGACGACGCGCTCTCATGCGTCGCCGCCTCGGCTCGGCGCATCGCCGCCGTCGCCCGAGCCGCCGCGCGACCGGCGCACGAGCCAGGTCACGAGGCCGGCTGCGGCGGCGAGCGCGACGGCGCCGCCCACCCACGCGAGCCAGCCGAGATCCGCGGGCTCGTCGGATGCGGCCGGCACCGGCGTCGCGGCGGTCGTCGTGTCGTCGGTCGCCGCAGGCTCGGGCTCGGGTGCGGCGCACGCGACCGTGACCGAGAACGTCGCGGGATCGAACGCGGTGCCGACGTCGTAGTTGCCGAACGCCGCGAAGCCCTCGTCGGTGATGGCGGTGGGCACCGCGGACCCGGCGATGACGACCTCGTCGCCCGCGGGTTGCGGGGCCACGGTGGAGAGATCGAGGGTGACGAACGGCACCTGCGTCAGCACCTGGACGGCGTCGGTGTCACCGGCCATGGCGTCCGCCATGGGGAGCGAGCGCACGTCCAGCAGCAGGCGTCCCGTGCCGTCGCCGGCGAAGCTGAGGGTGGGGTTCGCGATGGTCGAGTCGAGCAGCCCGTCGTGCCCGGTGAAGCGCACGCCCCCCGGGAAGTGCACGTCGCCGACGAGCGTCTCCGGATCGACGGTGCCGGTCGCACCGGACCAGCCGAAGTCGGGCGTCGTGTAGGTCGCCCCGTCCACGGGCTCCCATGAGCCGTTCGCGATCGAGCCGGAGATGTAGGAGCGGAACGATTCCTTGAATCCCCACGTGAGGGTGCCGCCCGTGATGGCGCAGGCCTCCGCGGTGCTGCCGGATGCGGCCTGCGGCGCCGCCGACGCACCCACGAGCGGTGCCGGCAGGAGGACGATCGCCGCGGCGACCGCAAGGGTTCGGACACCGAGGGCGCGAACGCGCGCGGACCGCTGGCTCACGGATGACACCTCTCGCAGCAAGGATGTGCCCCTCGGCCGGCCGTCGGGAGACGGGGTCGAGCGGAAGGTTAGGAATGCCTAACCTTCTTCACGCTACTCGACGGTCGCGACGACGGCAAACCTCTCGCGGCGTCAGGGCCGCAGCGGCAGCAACTCCGAAATGTCGGCGCGCGTGCCGGAGGCGAGGATGCGGCCGGCACCCGCCGCATCCGCCCACGACGCAGCGCCCGTGGCGAGCGCGATCCACGTGGCGGCATCCGTCTCGACGACGTTCGGCGGCGTGCCGCGCGTGTGACGCGGGCCCTCGATGACCTGCACCGCGCCGAACGGCGGCACGCGCACCTCGACCGTGTGCCCCGGGGCCTTCTCGGCGAGCAGCTGGAGCAAGTAGCGGACGGCGGTGGCGAGGTCGGGGCGCGCGGGGCTGTCGGCGCCCCGGACCGCGGCGAGCGCGGCACGGCCCTCCTCGGTGGTGATGCGGCGGGCCATCCGCCCACGGTACCCCTGAGCCCGGACGGGCGCCGCGGCGGGGTGCTCGGTAGGCTGGGCGGGTGAGAATCCTGGTCCTCGGCTCGGGCGCGCGCGAGCACGCCATCATCCTCGCCTTCCGTGCGGAGGAGGCGTTGCACGACGTGTTCGCCGCACCGGGCAACGCCGGGATCGGGCGCGACGCGACCCTCGTCGACCTCGACCCCGACGACCCCGCGGCGGTCACGACGTACGCCAAGACGAACGCGATCGACCTCGTCGTCATCGGCCCCGAGGCGCCGCTCGTGGCGGGTGTCGCCGACAGCCTGCGCGAGCGCGGCATCCCCGTGTTCGGTCCGGGAAAGGCCGCGGCGCAGCTCGAGGGCTCGAAGGCCTTCGCCAAGCGGATCATGGAGGCCGCCGGCGTGCCGACCGGCCGCGCCGTGCGCGCGCGCACCGCCGCCGAGGTGGCGGCCGCGCTCGATGAGCTCGGCGCGCCGCACGTGGTCAAGGCCGACGGGCTCGCCGCCGGCAAGGGCGTCATCGTCACCGGCGACCGCGCTGCCGCCCTCGCGCACGCCGAGACCTATCTGCCGTCCGGCCCGGTGCTCGTCGAGGAGTTCCTCGACGGACCCGAGGTCTCGCTCTTCTTCGTGAGCGACGGCGACACGGTGCGCCCGCTGAGCCCGGCGCAGGACTTCAAACGCCTCGCCGACGGCGACGAGGGCCCGAACACCGGCGGGATGGGGGCCTACTCGCCGCTCCCCTGGCTCGCCGAGCGGTTCGGCAGCGAGGCCGCGTTCGTCGACGAGGTCACCACGCTCGTCGCGGAACCGGTGATCCGGGAGCTGGATGCGGAGGGCACGCCGTTCATCGGACTGCTGTACGCCGGTCTCATCCTCACCGCCGACGGCATCCGGGTGATCGAGTTCAACGCGCGGTTCGGCGACCCCGAGACGCAGGTCGTGCTGCCGCGCCTGCGCACCCCGCTCTCCCGCCTGCTGCTGTCCGCGGCGGAGGGCATCCTCGAGGACGAGCCGCGCCCGGAGTTCATCGACGAGGCGGCCGTGACGGTCGTGCTCGCCAGCGAGGGTTACCCCGTCGCGCCGATCACGGGTTGTCCGCTTCGTGGGCTGGATGCGGCATCCGCCGTGCCGGGCGTGCATCTCGCGCACGCGGCCACCGCGACGGCCGGGGACACGCTCATCGCGACGGGCGGCCGCGTGCTCAGCGTCGTGGGCGTCGGGACCGACCTCGCGGATGCCCGAGACCGCGCCTACCGCGGGCTCGCCGAGATCGAACTCGACGGCGGCCGGTATCGCACCGACATCGCCGCCCGCGCCGTCACGGACTGAGGCTCAGTCCAGCTCCTGCGTCGCCTGCAGCCAGCCGAGATCCACGCCGGTCGCCTCGACGAGCGCGAGATGCACGGAGCCGGTGTAGTCGCTGCCGCCGAGCGAAGCGACGACTTCGCCGCCGGTGCATTCGACCGTGCCGTCGAACAGCACTCGCGGGTCCTCGCCGACGGTCGAGGTACGCACCTCGTACTGCATCCGGGTGCCGACGCACTGTCCGGTCACGCGCAGCGAGCGCCCGGCCTCGACGACGGCCGGTCCGATGATGGTGTCCGTCGTGGGGATGCCGTCCTGGGGCTCCATGCGCACCGAGCCCACCTGGTCGGGGCGTTCGGTGTCGGGCCAGGCGAGGTCCTCGGACGCCCGGGGCGTCGGCGAGGCGGGTGCGGGCGGGGTGGACGACGGCGCGGATGCGGTCGGCGCGGCGTCGGCGCCCGGCGCACAGGCGGCGAGCCCCGCCGCGAGCACGGCCGCGCCCAGTGCCACGAGCAGGCGGGAAGCGGATCGGGGGGAGGTCATGCGGCCACGGTAGACACACCCGGATCCGACGGCCCGGTGCCTTGCCACTGCCCGTCACGTCGCCTACCTTCCGGCTCCTCGCCCGCCCGGTGCCCGTGGGCGACCGCGGATCTGCGCCGATCGCGGCGCTCCGCGATAATGAGCGGGTGACCCTCCCCCAGAGCCTTCCCGGATGGCGGCACGTCTACTCCGGCAAAGTGCGCGACCTCTTCGTGCCTGCGGAATCGACGACAGGCGCGACCGCCGAGCGGATGCTGGTCGTGGCGAGCGACCGCGTGAGCGCCTTCGACCACGTGTTGGAGCCGGGGATCCCGGGCAAGGGCGCCCTGCTCACCGCGCTGAGCCTGTGGTGGTTCGACCGGCTCGCCGGCGGCGACGGCGGGCGCCGCATCCCGAACCACCTCGCCGCCGATCACGTGCTCGGCAGCGACGACGAGGCGCACTCGCTCATCCCGGAGGCGGTCACCGGCCGGGCGATGGTGGTGCGCGGGCTCGACATGCAGCCCGTGGAGTGCGTGGTGCGCGGGTACCTCACCGGTTCGGGCTGGGCCGAGTACCGCGAGAACGGCACCGTCTGCGGAATTCGGCTGGTCGACGGCCTCGCCAACGGCGACCGGCTGCCCGAGCCGATCTTCACCCCGGCCTACAAGGCCCCGCTCGGCGAGCACGACGAGAACATCTCGTTCGCCCAGACGGAGGAGCTGGTCGGCGCCGAGCGGGCCGCCGAACTGCGCGACCTGTCGCTCGAGATCTACGGCCGTGCCGCGGCCACCGCCGAGGCACGGGGCCTCATCCTCGCCGACACGAAGTTCGAGTTCGGCCTCGACCGGGACGGCGTGATGACCCTCGCCGACGAGGTGCTGACCCCGGACTCCTCGCGGTACTGGGATGCCGCGGCCTGGGAGTCGGGCACGACGCCCGAGGCGCGGATGGCGAGCTTCGACAAGCAGATCGTGCGCGACTGGCTGGCCGCCGCCTGGATGCCGCGCGAGGGCACGCCCCCGGAGCTGCCGGACGACGTCGTCGCCCGCACCGCCGCACGGTACGCGGAGCTGCTGCAGCGCCTCACCGCCTGACGCGGCGGCCCGGCACTGCTCAGGCGGACTCGCGCAGGATGAGCTCGGTGCGCATGATCGTCGCGCGCGGCGGCTCCTCGCCGGCGAGGAGTGCGAGCAGCACGCTCGCCATCCGGTTGCCCTGCTCGAACGACGGTTGACGCATCGTGGTGAGCATCGGCGACACGCTCGTGGCAACGGCCGAGTCGTCGTACCCGACCACGGCGACGTCGTCGGGGACCCGCAGCCCCGCCGCCTCGAGCACGCCGAGCGCACCTCGGGCCATCAGGTCGCTCGCGACGAACACCGCGTCCGGGGTGCCCTGGGCCAGGATGCTGCGCATCGCCGCCGCCCCACCCTCCGCGGTGAAGTCGCCGTCCGCCACCTGCCCGGGCCGCAGCCCCGCCGCGGCCAGCGCATCGCGATAGCCGCGCAGGCGATCGACGGCGGCGCCCATCGTCTGCGGCCCCGTGATCGTGGCGATCGAGCGGTGCCCCTGACCGATCAGATACTCCACCGCATCGCGCGCTCCCCGCGTGTTGTCGACGTCGACGAAGTACGCGGTACCGGCCGATGCCGCGGGACGGCCGCCGAACACGACCGGGACAGCCGCCGCGATGCGCTCGACGAAGTGGTCGCCGGTGTGGTGCGAGACGATGATCGCGCCGTCGATCGCGCCGCTGCGGACATAGCCGATCATCTTGTCGGCGGGGTCGTTGCTCGCGATCGCGAGGGTGAGCACATAGTCGGATGCGGCGATGGTGGCGTTGATGCCCTCGACGATCGACGCGAAGAACGGGTCGCCGAAGAAACGGTGCACGTCCTCGGGGATGATGACCGCCACCGCGAGGGTGCGGCTGCTGGCGAGGGAGCGGGCGGCTCGGTTCGGCACGTAGTTGAGCGCGTCGATCGCCTGCCGCACCGCGTCGAGCGCCTCCGGGCTGACCGCCGTCGAGCCGTTGACCACGCGCGAGACCGTGGACCGGGAGACCCCCGCGACCCGGGCGACCTCCTCGATCGTCACCGCACCCACCATCCGGTTACAGCTCCCTCGCGTCGATGATCCGACGGTACTCGCGAGCGCTGTCTTTCAGGGCGCGCTCCTGCGTGTCGTAGTCGACGCGCACGATGCCGAAGCGCTTCTCGTAGCCCCAGGCCCATTCGAAGTTGTCGAGCAGCGACCAGTAGAAATAGCCGCCGACGTCGATCCCCTCCTCGACGGCGTCCAGGACGGCGGCGAGGTGGGCGGTCAGGAAGCGCGCGCGATGACTGTCGTGCACACGCGTCTCGCCGTCCTCGACGACGGCGACGTCGTCGTACGCCGCCCCGTTCTCGGTGACGAACAGGCGGGTGCGCGCCGCATCCGTGTACTCCGCCGAGACCCGTCGCAGGAGCCGGGTGAGGGTCGGCGCATCGACCTCCCAGTGCATGGCGGTGCGCGGCAGACCGCGGTCGTGCCAGTGGATGTCGTGGGACACCGGGAACGGCGACTCGCTGCGTCGCTCGGTCGGCGCATCGCCGCTGGTCGGCGGTTCGTGCGGGATCGTGCCGCCGACGAACTCGCCGTGGTAGTAGTTCACCCCGAGCGTGTCGATCGGGGTGGAGATGACCTCGAGATCACCCGGTCGGATGGCGCGCTCGAGGGCTGCCGCGGCATCCGGGAGATGGGTCGCGATGTCGTCCACGATGTCCGCGGGGTAGGCGCCGAGGAACACCGGATCGAGGAACCAGCGGTTGAACTGGCCGTCGATGCGCCGCGCGGCGTCGACGTCGGCCGGGTCATCGGGGTCCACCGGGTCGGCCACCGTGAGGTTGAGCGTGAGCCCGAGGTTGAGGTCGGCATCCCGGGCGCGGAGCGCCTCGACGGTCCGGCCGTGCGCGAGCAGCAGGTGGTGCGCGGCGAGCACGCCTTCCGTCGGCGAGTAGTGCCCGGGCGCGTGCACGCCCGCGGTGTAGCTGAGGAAGGAGGAGCACCACGGCTCGTTCAGGGTGGTCCACACCCCGACGCGGTCGCCCAGCGCATCGTGCACGTCGAGCGCGTACTCGGTGAAGCGCGCGGCCGTGTCGCGGTTCGTCCAGCCGCCGCGTTCCTGGAGGGCCTGCGGCAGATCCCAGTGGTAGAGCGTCAGCCACGGCAGGATGTCGGCATCCAGCAGCTCGTCGACGAGCCGCTTGTAGAAGTCGAGACCCTGCGCGTTCACGGCACCGCCGTCGGGCCGCACCCGCGCCCACGACGTCGAGAACCGGTAGGTCTGCAGGCCCAGCTGCGACATCAGGCCGACGTCGTCGCGGTAGCGGTGGTAGTGGTCGCAGGCGACATCGCCGTTGTCCGCGTTGATGACGGCGCCGGGTTCGCGGCTGAAGGCGTCCCAAATGGAGTCGCGCCTCCCGTCCTCGTGGGCGGCGCCTTCGATCTGATACGCGGCGGTCGCGGCGCCGAAGAGGAAGTCCGCAGGGAACGTCCGAGGGGTGAGGGGCATGTCGTCGTCCTTTCGGTGAACTCTATGGGAGCGCTCTCACGGCTGTCAAGGACGCCGGGTGAGGCCACTAGACTGTCGACTGCACCCCCGACCACGCACACACGGAGCTTCTCATGCCCACGATCGTCGTCGACGTCATGCCCAAGGCCGAACTTCTGGACCCGCAGGGGAAGGCCGTCTCGGGCGCGCTGACCCGGCTCGGCGTGGCGGGATTCACCGATGTGCGCATCGGCAAGCGGTTCGAGCTCACCGTCGACGGCGCAGTCGACGACGACGTGCTCGCGAAGGTGCGCGAACTCGCCGACGAGGTGCTCTCGAACGCCGTGATCGAGGATGTCGTCGGCATCGAGGTCGTGGAATGACCGCCCGCATCGGGGTCATCACGTTCCCGGGGTCGCTCGACGATCGCGACGCCCAGCGCGCGATCCGCATCGCAGGCGCGGAGCCCGTGGCCCTCTGGCACGGCTCGCACGACCTGGACGGCGTCGATGCGCTGGTGCTGCCCGGCGGGTTCAGCTACGGCGACTACCTCCGCGCCGGTGCGATCGCGGCGCTCGCACCGATCATGTCCGAGGTGAAGGACGCCGCGGGCCGGGGCATGCCCGTGCTCGGCATCTGCAACGGCTTCCAGATGCTCGTCGAGGCGCATCTGCTTCCCGGCGGCCTCATCCGCAACGCCCACCAGCAGTTCATCCGCCGCGATCAGCGCCTGCGCGTCGAGAACGCGGACACCGCCTGGACGAACGAGTTCGCCGCGGGCCAGGAGATCGTGATCCCCCTGAAGAACGCGGACGGCGGCTACATCGCCGACGCCGAGACGCTCGCGCGCGTCGAGGGCGAGGGTCTGGTCGCGTTCCGCTACCTGGGCGTGAACCCCAACGGTTCGCTCGACGACATCGCCGGGCTCACCAACGAGGGCGGCAACGTCGTGGGGCTCATGCCCCACCCCGAGCACGCGGTCGAGCCCGGCTTCGGTCCCGACACGCGGGATGCCATGCGCTCCGGCGTCGACGGTCTCGGCTTCTTCAGCTCCGCGATCGCGGCCGTGGTGCACGCCGCCGCCTGAGCCCGCTCAGACCGTTCCGGCGGGCGGCCAGACGCCGACGATGACCGCCATCACCACCAGCGTGACCAGCTCGTGGGCGATGTTCAGCACCGTGAGGCTCGTGGGACGACCCTCGAACGCGTCGTGGGTGATGAACCGGGCGGCGGTGAATCCCGCCCAGCCGACCGTCGCCACGGTCAGCGCGCTCACGAGGAACGACCCGCCCGCGTAGTCCCACAGGATCGTCGTGGCGGCCGCAAGCACGACCGCGGTGACGAAGCTGACGATCACGGTCGTGATGATCGCGAGCGTCGCGGATGCGGCGGGCCGGTGCATGTCGACCTTCGCGAGCCGGGACCAGCGCGTGCCGAAGACCTTCGGGGTGTACCAGATCGAACCGACGACCATGCTCGAGAGCGTCGCCAGCAGAACCGTCCAGATGTTGATCGCGACCACGATGGCCCCCTCCGTCAGCCGGCGGCGGAGCCCCGGTGCTGCCGAGCGTAGCGGCGACGGGGACGGCGCGACAGGCCGCGCGGCGCCCCGTGGCGGGGGCACCGGGCTAGCCTCGAAGAGTGAGCAGCATCCTCGTCTCCGTCCCCTCGCCCGACCTCGCCGCCGACATCCAGCCCGTCCCCAACGGGGTCGAGGTAATCGTCTGGGCGATGGATGCGGATGCCCCCCGCGACACGATCGACCTGGTCGTGACGCCCTACATGACGGCGAAGTCGATCATGCGTCGCCTGCAGGGCGTGCAGACGCGCCTCGTGCAGAGCCAGTCGATCGGCTTCGACAACGTCGAGGAGCACCTGCCGGCGGGCGTCGTCTTCGCGAACGCCGCCACGGTGCACGAGACCTCGACCGCCGAGCTCGCGGTCGGACTCGCCCTCGCGGTGCAACGGCACCTGCACGAGTTCGCGGGCGCGCAGACGTGGTCGCCGGTGTTCACCGAGAGCCTCGCCGACCGCCGGGTCACGGTGCTCGGCTTCGGCGGCGTCGGCAAGGCGATCGCGGCACGGCTCGCGCCGTTCGAGGTCGACCTGCGCGCGGTCGCGACGCGGGCCCGTGTCGAGGACGGCGTCGAGGTCTCGGCGATCGCGGACCTCCACGCCGTGCTCGCCGACACC
>JAVBUN010000055.1:0-3098 GCA_031555335.1 Microbacterium sp. | reverse complement strand
GCCGTCGGCTCGGCCTGACGGCGACGCTCGTGCGCGAGGACGGCCGCGAGGGCGACGTGTTCAGCCTCATCGGACCGAAGCGCTTCGACGCGCCGTGGAAGGAGATCGAGGCCCAGGGCTTCATCTCCCCCGCCGCCTGCTTCGAGGTGCGCGTCGACCTGCCCGCCGACGAACGGCTCGAGTACGCGGCATCCGCCGACGAGGACCGCTACCGCCTCGCCGCGACCGCGCCGGTGAAGATCGACGTGGTCCGCGCCCTCGCCGCACGGCACGCCGGCGAACAGATCCTCGTGATCGGCCAGTACCTCGACCAGATCGACACGATCGCCGACGCCCTGCAGGCCCCGAAGATCACCGGCGCGACGCCCGTGGACGAGCGCGAGCAGCTCTACCAGGCGTTCCGCGACGGCACGGTGCCGCTGCTCGTGGTGTCGAAGGTCGCGAACTTCTCGGTCGACCTTCCGGAGGCGTCCGTCGCCATCCAGGTGTCGGGCTCGTTCGGATCGCGTCAGGAGGAGGCGCAGCGCCTCGGTCGCCTGCTGCGTCCGAAGACGAACGGGCACACCGCCAGCTTCTACACGCTCATCGCCCGCGACACCGTCGACCAGGACTTCGCGCAGAACCGCCAGCGGTTCCTCGCGGAGCAGGGCTACAGCTATACGATCCTCGACGCCGACAGCCTCGGCGCCGGAGCGCTCGCCTCCGCCTGAGCACGCCGTCCGGGGCGTGACACACGCGTCGGTTCCGGGGAACATCCAGACAGGGCAACAGATCCCTCGACATAATGAGGGGATGACCGCACCGCGCATCCTCGTCGTCGACGACGAACCGAACATCCGCGACCTGCTCATCACGAGCCTGAAGTTCGCCGGATTCCAGGTCCGGGCCGTCTCGAACGGCGCCCAGACCATCTCGGCCGTCCTCGAAGAGGAGCCCGACCTCATCGTGCTCGACGTCATGCTGCCCGACATGAACGGCTTCAGCGTGACGAAGCGCCTGCGCGAGGCCGGGTACACCGCCCCCATCCTGTTCCTCACGGCCAAGGACGACACCGAGGACAAGATCACGGGTCTGAACGCGGGTGGGGACGACTACGTCACGAAGCCCTTCTCGCTCGACGAGATCGTCGCCCGCATCCAGGCGATCCTGCGCCGCACCATGCAGGCCGACGAGGAGTCGGTCATCCGCGCCGGCGAGCTGACGATGGACCAGGACACCCACGACGTGTTCGTCGGCGACGCGCAGATCGAGCTCAGCCCGACCGAGTTCAAGCTGCTGCGCTACCTGATGCTCAACCCCAACCGGGTGCTGTCGAAGGCGCAGATCCTCGACCACGTCTGGGAGTACGACTTCAACGGCGACGCCGGCATCGTGGAGAGCTACATCTCGTACCTCCGCCGCAAGATCGACCCGCACTCCGCGGAGGCGCTCATCCAGACCAAGCGGGGCTTCGGGTACATGCTCAAGGCCGCCAAGTCCGCCTGAGCGGGGGCACCATCCTGGGCGAGAGCGACGGCATCACGCGCTGGTGGCGCAGCATCAGCCTGCGCGCCAAGGTCACCGGCGTGACGGTGGCCGTGCTCGCGATCGGCCTGCTCGCCGCGGGCCTGGGAACGATGGTGTTCCTGCGCACGACGCTGCTGGTCAATCTCGACACCACGCTCACCCAGCTCTCGCAGGGCCCGGTCGCCAACACCCTGTTCGATGTGACGGCCGAGTCCGGGTCGGTGACCTTCACCCACAGCGACAACGCCCCGGAGACGGACTACTTCCTCGCGATCTACCAGGCGGACGGCGAGCTCGTCGCGACCGGTGGCGGCGACTCGGAGGCCGAGCCGCACTTCCCCGAGAGCCTGCCGGTCGACAAGGCGTACGCCACGCAGGGTCAGGTCTTCGATCTGACCGGCGCGGACGGCACGGCCTTCCGGGCGACGGTCGTCGTCACGCCCGCCGAGACCACCGGCGAGTTCTTCAGTCAGCTCGTGGCGATCCCGACGACTCAGACCGAGCGCGTCGTCGCGACGTATCTCGGCATCTACACGCTCCTCGCCCTGTTCACCGTCATCGCGAGCGCGTTCCTCGTCCGGTGGGTGGTGACGCTCACCTTCCGCAGCCTCGGCCAGGTGGAGCGCACGGCCGAGGCGATCGCCGGCGGCGACTTCAGCCAGCGGCTGACGGACATGGAGCCGGCGAGCACCGAGGTCGGCCGGCTGAAGCGGGCCATCAACGCGATGCTCGGCCGCGTGGACGCCTCGCTGTCGGAGCGGGACGCCACCGTCCGGCAGATGCGGCGGTTCATCGGCGATGCGAGCCACGAGCTGCGGACCCCGCTCGTGACGGTGCGCGGCTACGCCGAGCTGTACCGGATGGGGGCGATCCCGGATGCGGAGGCCACCGGCCAGGCGATGGAGCGGATCGAGAAGGAAGCCATGCGGATGACCGCCATGGTGGAGGACCTGCTCGCCCTCGCCCGCCTCGACGAGCGCCGCGACATCGTCCTGACCCCCATCGATCTCCGCCCCATCGCGCGAGACGCGGCGCTCGATGTGCGGGCGGCAGCGCCGAGCCGCACCGTCACGGTGCTCGATGACCACTCGTCCCGCCCCGCGACCCTTCAGACACCGCCGATCGCCGCGTCCGCCCCGGCGGACGGGGTGAGCAGACGCCGCGGCCCGGTACCGACGGCGGCCATCGGCCTCGCCTCCCGGCTGCGACGCCGATCGCGGGACACCGGCGAGGTGACGCCACTGCCCGTCGCCTTCGAAGAGATCCCCGCGGGCCTGCCGCCCGTCGTGGTCGGCGATGAGAACCGCATCCGCCAGGTGGTCGCCAACCTGCTCGGCAATGCGCAGCGCTTCTCCGCCCCCGACGCCCCGATCGAGCTGCGCGTCGGCACCGACGACGCCGCCCGGATGGGGTGGATCGAAATCATCGACCACGGTGAGGGGATCCCGGCACAGATCCGCGAGCAGATCTTCCAGCGCTTCTGGCGGGCGGACACGTCCCGTGCGCGCGAGACCGGCGGATCGGGGCTCGGCCTCTCGATCGTGGCATCCATCGTCGAGACGCTGCACGGCACCGTCGCGGTGACCGACACC
>JAVBUN010000274.1:0-4488 GCA_031555335.1 Microbacterium sp. | reverse complement strand
CATCGACGAGGCGCACGAGCGATCGCTGAACGTCGACTTCCTCATCGGCTACCTCCGCCGCATCCTGCCCGAACGTCCCGACCTCAAGGTCATCGTCACCTCGGCGACGATCGACCCCGAGAGCTTCGCCCGTCACTTCGCGGATGCGGACGGTGTGCCGGCGCCCGTCATCGAGGTGTCGGGGCGCACCTACCCCGTCGAGATCCGCTACCGCCCGCTCGTCGAGGCGGACACGGCTCCGGAGGACGACCTCGACGACGCCCCCGAGCCCCGCGAACCGGCCCCGCGCGGCCCGAAGGCCCCGAGCTCTGCCCGCCCGAACGCCGCAGCGAACGACGAGGACGAGGTCTCGGCGATCGTGTCGGCGCTGCGCGAGCTCGACCGCGAGGGGCCCGGCGATGTGCTGGTCTTCCTGCCGGGCGAGGCGGAGATCCGGGATGCGGCCGACGCCGTGCGCGGCGCCTACGCCGGGGATGCCGCGCCCACCGAGGTGCTCCCCCTGTACGGCCGGCTCTCCGCAGCGGAGCAGCACCGCGTCTTCGAACGCTCGACGGTGCCGGGCCTGCGCCGGCGGGTCATCCTCGCCACGAACGTCGCCGAGACGAGCCTCACGGTTCCCGGCATCCGGTACGTCGTGGACGCGGGCACCGCGCGCATCTCGCGCTACAGCAACCGCACCAAGATCCAGCAGCTGCCGATCGAGGCGATCTCGCAGGCGTCCGCCCAGCAGCGCTCCGGGCGTGCCGGCCGCACCGCACCGGGCATCGCGATCCGCCTGTACAGCGAGCAGGACTTCGACCGGCGGCCGGAGTTCACCGAGCCCGAGATCCTCCGCACCTCGCTCGCCGCGGTCATCCTGCAGATGCTCGCGCTCGGTTTCGGCGACATCGCCGCGTTCCCCTTCCTCACCCCGCCCGATTCCCGCGGCGTGCAGGCGGCATTCGATCTGCTCGTCGAGCTCGGCGCCGTGCGCCGCGGCCGTCAGCACACGACCCTCACCGGCATCGGCCGGGACATCGCGCGCCTCCCGATCGATCCGCGATTCGCCCGGATGCTGCTCGCCGCCCGCGAGGGGGACGTCCTGCGCGACGTGCTCGCGATCGTCGCGGGCCTCTCCATCCAGGACGTGCGCGAGCGCCCCGAGGACCGCCGGGACGAGGCGGATCGGCTGCACGCCCGGTTCGTGGACCCGACGAGCGACTTCCTCACCCTGCTGAACCTCTGGAACCACCTGCGCACGCAGCAGGCCGAGCTCGGCTCCAGCGCCTTCCGCCGCCTGTGCCGCAGCGAAATGCTCAACTACGTGCGCGTGCGCGAGTGGTTCGACGTGCACCGGCAGCTGCGGCAGCTGCTCGAGGCGCCGCGCGACTCCCGCCGGGGCGATGCCGACCCGGGCGCCGCGGATCCGGGCGCCGTGCACCGCGCCATCCTCGCCGGCCTGCTCTCCCACATCGGGGTGCTGGACGAGCGCGACAAGCCCCGCACCGGACGCCCCGGAATCCCGGAGTACCGCGGCGCGCGCGGCGCCCGCTTCGCCCTGTTCCCGGGGTCGGGCCTGCGCAAGAAGCGCCCGCAGGCGGTCATGGCCGCCGAGCTCGTCGAGACCAGCCGCCTGTTCGCCCGCACCGCCGCGGCGATCGACCCCGCCTGGGCGGAGCCCCTCGCGGGCGACCTCGCCAAGCGCCAGCTCAGCGAGCCGCACTGGTCGAAGGATGCGGGCGCCGCCGTCGCCGCCGAGAAGGTCACCCTGTTCGGGATCGAGATCATCCCGCGGCGACGGGTGCAGCTGGCCCGCTTCGACCGCCCACTCGCCCGGGAGATGTTCGTCCGGCACGCGCTGGTCGAGCAGGAATGGGACCCGACCCGCCTGCCGAAGCCTCTCACCGGTTTCGCCCGCCGGAACCACGAGCTGCGCCGCCGTCTCGAGAAGGTCGAGGAGCGGGAGCGCCGCCGCGACATCCTCGCCGGAGACGAGGCCGTCTACGCGTTCTACGACGCCCGCATCCCGGCCGAGGTGTTCGACGTGCGCTCGTTCGAGTCGTGGTGGACGGATGCATCCGCCGGCACACCGCGCCTGCTCGATCTCACCGAGGAGGACCTGCTCGAGGGGAGCGGCCGCGCCGACGAACGCGACTTCCCCACCCGGTGGACGCAGGGCGACCAGGTGCTGTCGCTCGCCTACCGCTTCGAGCCGGGTGCCCCAGACGACGGCGTGACCGTCGTCGTGCCGATGGCCCTTCTCGCGCAGCTGCGGCCCGACGGCTTCGACTGGCAGGTGCCGGGAATGCGGGACGAACTGATCACCGGCCTCATCCGCGCACTCCCGAAAGCCATCCGCCGCCACGTCGTCCCCGCGGCCGACTGGGCGGCGCGGTTCGCCGAGGACCTCGCCGACGCCGGTCCCGAGAACTCCGGCGGGCTCCCCCGCGAGTCGCTCGTCGCGGCGCTCGCGGCCCGCATCCAGCGCGTGGCGAACCAGCCGGTGACGGCCGCCGATTTCGAGCTCGACCGCGTGCCGGGGCACCTCACGATGTCCTTCCGCGCCGTCGACGAGCGCGGTCGCGCGGTCGGTTCGGGGCGCGATCTCGCCGAGCTGCAGGCGCGGCTCTCCGACCGCGCGCGCAGCTCGGTCGCGCGGTCCCTCGCGCGGCCGCGGGCCACCGACGCGGTGGCCGCCGCATCCGCCGTGGCGGCGCCGGCCGGGGTCGTGGAGCGCACCGGTCTCGTCGACTGGACCGTCGGGGACCTCCCGGCGCTGGTCGATTCGAAGGTCGCCGGCGGCGTGGTGCGCGGCTACCCCGCGCTCGTCGACGAGGGCGGGAGCGTCGCCCTGCGCGTGGAGGCGACGCCCGAAGCGGCGGCGCGGGCCACGCGCGCCGGTGTGCGACGACTCGTGCTGCTGGCGGTGCCGTCGCCGGTGACCTATGTGCTGGACCACCTCACCGCGAACGAGAAGCTCGCGCTCGCGACCTCGCCGTATCAGAACGCGAAGGCGCTCGTCGAGGACGCCCGCGTCGCCGTCGCGGACGCCGTGATCGGCCGTATCGTCCCCGACGGCGTGGTGCGCGACCGCGCAGGCTTCGAGCGCGTGCGCGATGCGTTCTCGGCCGCGGTGACCGACGAGCTGTTCGCGGCCACCGCGCTCGCCGCCCGCATCCTGCTCGGGCTTCGCGAGGTCGAACGGGCCATGAAGCAGCAGAACTCGTTGACGCTGCTCGGCGCGCTCGGCGATGTGCGCGCGCAGCTCGCCGGTCTCGTCCACCCCGGGTTCATCGCGCGGACCGGGATCGCGCGCCTCGCCCATCTTCCCCGCTACCTGCAGGGCGCGAAGGAGCGCGTCGACGCCCTCGCCGACCAGCCGGGACGTGATCGCGCGCGGATGACCGAGTACGAGAAGATCGCGGCGGGCTACACGGAGGCCGGCGGCACCATCCCGTCCGCACCGGATGCGGCGCCCGCCCTCGTGCACGCGCGCTGGCTGCTCGAGGAGCTGCGGGTGAGCCTGTTCGCGCAGCGGCTCGGCACCGCGGAGCCCGTCTCGGCGCAGCGCATCGCGAAGGCGTTGCGGGAATAGCGCCATCCGGGGCAGAGTTGCGAGCGTCATGTCACACGCGATCGTCTACGCCGAACTCGGCGGCCCCGAAGTCCTCACCCTCACCGATGTCGAGGTGCCCGAGCCCGCGGAGGGCAAGGTGGCGGTCCGCATCGAGGCGGCCGGCGTCAATCCGATCGACGCGAAGCTCCGCGCCGGACTCCGGGCCTCGGCACCGCTCACCGCGCCCCGCCGCATCGGCAACGACGGCGCCGGGGTGGTGACCGCCGTGGGTGCGGGCGTCGACGGGTTCCGTCCCGGCGACGAGGTCGTCGTGTTCGGGGCGAGCGGCATCTACGCCACCGATGTCGTCGTGAAGGCGACCTCCGTGCAGCCGCGTCCGCCCGAGGTGAGCGCCGCCGAGGGCGCGGCGCTCGGCATCCCCGTCGGTACCGCGTACCAGACGCTCCGCTCGCTCTCCGTCGGGCCGCACGACACGCTCCTCATCCACGCCGGCTCCGGCGCCGTCGGCCAGGCCGCGATCCAGTTCGCCGTGCTGTGGGGGGCCACCGTCATCGCGACCGCGTCGCCGGCGCGGTTCGACCGCATCCGCGAGCTCGGCGCGACGCCCGTCGCCTACGGCGAGGGGCTCGCCGAGCGGGTGCGGGGCCTCGCGCCCGGCGGGGTGACGGTGGCGTTCGACGCGGCCGGAACCGACGAGGCCCTGCACAGTTCGCTCGAGCTCGTCGACGACCGCTCGCGGATCGCGACGATCGTGCGGGGGGCGGATGCGGCGGGCCTCGGCATCCGCGCCTTCTCGGGCGGCAGCCCCGAGCCGCTGACCGCGCAGCAGCAGGCGTGGCGGGCGGAGGCGATCCCGGTGGTGCTCGCGCTCATGGCGGCCGGCCGGTTCTCGGTCGAGCTCGGTCCCGCGCTGCCGCTGGCCGAGGCGCAGG
>JAVBUN010000134.1:0-4847 GCA_031555335.1 Microbacterium sp. | reverse complement strand
AAGCGCTCACCGCTGGCGTTGCGCAGGATCGCCCCTTCGCCGCGCGCTCCTTCGGTGAGCAGGATGCCGAGGCCGGCGAGACCGGTCGGGTGGAACTGGAAGAACTCCATGTCCTCGAGCGGCAGGCCCTTGCGCCAGACGACGCCGACGCCGTCACCGGTGAGGGTGTGCGCGTTCGAGGTCGTCTTGAAGATTTTGCCGAAGCCACCGGTCGCGAAGATCACGGCCTTGGAGTGGAACACGTGCAGGTCGCCGGTGGCGAGCTCGAGCGCCACCACGCCGGCGACCTGGGTCGCACCGTCGTCATCGATCACGGTTATCAGGTCGAGCACGTAGAACTCGTTGTAGAAGTTGATGCCGAGCTTGACGCAGTTCTGGAACAGCGTCTGCAGGATCATGTGGCCGGTGCGGTCGGCGGCGTAGCACGCGCGGCGCACGGGGCTCTTGCCGTGATCGGCGGTGTGTCCGCCGAAGCGGCGCTGGTCGATCTTGCCCTCGGGCGTGCGGTTGAAGGGGAGCCCCATGTTCTCGAGGTCGATGACCGCGTCGATCGCCTCTCGTGCGAGGATCTCGGCCGCATCCTGATCGACGAGGTAGTCGCCGCCCTTGACGGTGTCGAAGGTGTGCCACTCCCACGAGTCCTCTTCGACGTTGGCGAGCGCCGCCGCCATGCCGCCCTGCGCGGCTCCGGTGTGGGAGCGCGTGGGGTACAGCTTGGAGATGACCGCGGTCTTCGCCCCCGGGCCTGCCTCGATGGCCGCCCGCATGCCGGCGCCGCCGGCGCCGACGATCACGATGTCGAACTGGTGGTAGTAGACGCCGTCCTTGACGACGGTGTCCTCGGTGGAATGCGTGCTCACGTGGTGGATGCCTCTTTGTCTGTTCTTCGCGCCGACCCGCGGGGCGGCATGCCTGTGGGGGGTGCGCCGATTACTGGCAGATCTCCCAGAGGCTGCTGTCGGGGGTGACGCCCAGGCACGGGTCGAAGGTGAAGACGACCAGCGTGCCCAGCACGATCAGGAAGATCGACACGATCCAGATCGCCCAGACCAGTGTGCGGCGGGTGCCGTTGTGCAGGACGTAGTCGTTGACGATCGTGCGCATGCCGTTGGCGCCGTGGATCATCGCGAGCGCCAGCATCAGGAAGTCCCACCACTGCCAGAACGGCGACGAGAGCTTGCCGGCGACGAACGCGAAGTCGATCTGGTGGATGCCGTCGCCCGTGAGGAGGTTCACGAACAGGTGGCCGAAGATGAGGACGATGAGCACCATGCCCGAGGCCCGCATGTAGACCCAGCCCCACTTCTCGAGGTTGGGTCCCCTGCGGCGGGTGCGGGCGTGGGGGGAGCGCGGGTCGGCGATCGCGGTGGACATCAGTGACCGCCCCCCATCGATGAGAAGACGTTGATGAGATGACGCGGCGCGAAGCCGAGCATCGTCACCGCCCACAGTCCCAGCACGATCCACCAGAGCTGCCGCTGGTAGCGCGCGCCCTTGGACCAGAAGTCCACGACGATGATGCGCAGGCCGTTGTAGGCGTGGTAGGCGATGGCGGCGACCAGGGCGACCTCGCCGAGCCCCATGATCGGGTTCTTGTAGGTGCCGATCACCGCGTTGTACGCCTCGGGCGAGACCCGGATGAGCGCGGTGTCGAGGATGTGCACCAGGAGGAAGAAGAAGATCGCGACGCCCGTGATGCGGTGGAGGACCCACGACCACATGCCCTCGTTGCCGCGGTAGAGCGTTCCGCGCGGAACCCTCGATGTCGTCTGCGTGACAGATGGTGTGACGCGTGCGGGTGCTGACACGGTCGTCCTCCCTGATCGAACACGGTGCGGGGCTGTCGATGCCCTCGGGGCGCGGACCCCTCGCGTCACTCGGGCGCTGGTGGCATTTTATCCGGCGCCGCGCGCCACCGCCCTTTAGGCGAGCCTAACTATCTCGACGTCGAGATATCCGGGCATCCCTCCGCCGCCCGATACGCTGACCGCATGGCGACTGCGATCGACGACTTCTATGCTGTGATCCCCGCGGGGGGCATCGGCAGCAGGCTCTGGCCCCTCTCCCGAGCGGATGCGCCGAAGTTCCTGCACGACCTGACCGGGTCGGGGCAGACGTTGCTGCGGGACACATGGGACCGGCTCGAGCCGCTGGCGGGCCACGACCGGATCGCCGTGGTGACCGGGCGCGCGCACCGCGCCGCCGTCGAGCAGCAGCTGCCCGGCATCCCCGACGAGAACGTGTTCCTCGAATCGGAGCCCCGCGACTCGACCGCCGCGATCGGCCTCGCCGCCGCGATCCTCGTGCGTCGCGAGCCCGATGTCGTGATCGGCTCCTTCGCGGCGGATCACGTCATCCGCGGAGCCCGCGTGTTCGACTTCGCGGTGCGGCAGGCGGTGGAGGTGGCACGGGCGGGCTACATCTGCACGATCGGCATCCAGCCGTCCGAGGCCTCGACCGGCTTCGGCTACATCAAACGCGCCGACGAGCTGATCGTGGACGGCGCCCCCGAGGCGGCGCTCGTGGAGCGCTTCGTCGAGAAGCCCGATCTCGAGACCGCCAAGGAGTACTTCGCCGATCGCGCCTACTCGTGGAACGCCGGCATGTTCATCTCCCGCGCCGACGTGCTGCTGGCCGAGATCGCGGCGAACGAGCCCGAGCTCCACGCCGGTCTCATCGAGCTCGCCGAGGCGTGGGACGATCGCGACCGCCGCGGGCCCGCCGTCGACCGCATCTGGCCCCAGCTGAAGAAGATCGCGATCGACTACACGGTCGCCGAGCCCGCCGCGGCCAAGGGGCGCCTCGCGGTCGTGCCCGGTCACTTCGACTGGGACGACGTGGGGGACTTCGCCAGCCTGACCAAGCTCATCTCGAACGGCCGCAAGAACGATCTCGCGATCCTCGGCGAGAACGCGCGCATCCTCTCCGACGCCTCCAGCGGCATCGTCGTCTCGCAGACGCAGCGCGTGATCAGCCTCATCGGCGTGCAGGACGTCGTCGTCGTCGACACCCCGGACGCCCTGCTGGTGACGACCACCGAGCACGCGCAGCGGGTCAAGCAGGTGGTCGACGCGCTCAAGCTCACCGGTCGCGGCGACGTGCTCTGAGCGCGTTTGTAACCATTGGGTTGCGGCCTGCCGCCGGGCCCGTTCGGTGCGGGTCCCATTGGGTAACGTGACTGCATCCGCCCCGGAACCGCCGGGGCGACCCACGTCTCTTGATGGAGGACTCGTGAAGAAGACGACGACCAAGGCGCTGTTCAGCGGCCTCGCGATGGCGGGGGCCGCAGTGCTCCTGGCCGGCTGCGGTTCCGCGCCCGAAACCTCGAGCTCGGCCGGCGGCGACGCCGCATCCGACTACCTGCCCTGCATGGTGTCCGACTTCGGTGGCTTCGAGGACCGCTCGTTCAACCAGCTCGGTGCCGAAGGCCTCGAGGCCGCGGCCGCGACGCTCGGCGTGGAGCCGGTCCTCGTGGAGTCGCAGACCGAGACGGACTACGCCTCCAACCTGCAGAACCTGGTGGACCAGGGCTGCTCGACCATCGTCACCGTCGGATTCGCGCTGGCGCCCGCCGCCCTCGAGTCGGCGAACGCGAACGCGGACCTCGAGTACATCTCGATCGACGACACCGTCGACCAGGACTTCGACGGCGAGACCGACGCCCCGAACATCAAGCCGCTCGTGTTCGACACCGCTCAGGCCGCGTTCCTCGCGGGCTACCTGTCCGCGGGCGTCAGCAAGACCGGTGTCGTGGGCACCTTCGGCGGCCAGGACTTCCCGACCGTCACCATCTTCATGGACGGCTTCGCGCAGGGCGTCCAGTACTACAACGACGAGAACGGCACCGACGTGCAGGTGCTCGGCACCGACTCCTTCACGGGCGGCTTCGAGGCCAACGACACCGCGCGCCAGACCGCGCAGGCCCTGATCGACCAGAACGTCGACGTGCTGCTGCCCGTCGGCGGTCCGATCTACCAGTCGGCGGCCGCGGCGATCCGCGACTCCGGCCGCGAGATCGCGCTGATCGGTGCCGACGCCGACGTCTACGTGACGGACCCGTCGGTCGGCGACCTGCTGCTGACGTCGGTCCTGAAGGGCATCGACGTCGCGGTCGAAGAGGCCGTCACCGAGGCCGGCAACGGCGAGTTCGATGCCGCTCCGTACGTGGGCACGCTCGAGAACGAGGGCGTCGGCATCGCGCCGTTCCACGACTGGGAGGACCGCGTCCCCGCGGAGCTCGCGTCGGCGGTCGAGGACCTGAAGGCCAGCATCATCGCCGGTGACATCACCGTCGAGTCGTACCTCGCGGAGTAATCCTTCGCACAACCGGGGGGTGGTCGGCGGACGCCGGCCTCCCCCCGGTTGCTTTTTCCCTGCGCGCTCTGGGGCGGTGCGCAGCCGACACTTAGGATCGGGAGTATGAAGCTCGAACTCCGCGGCATCACCAAGACGTTCGGGTCTCTGGTGGCCAACGACCACATCGACCTCACCGTCGAGGCCGGCGAGATCCACTGCCTTCTCGGTGAGAACGGCGCCGGCAAGTCCACCCTCATGAACGTGCTCTACGGGCTGTACCAGGCCGATGGCGGGGAGATTCTGCTGGACGACGTGGTGCAGCACTTCGCCGGCCCCGGCGACGCGATGCGCGCCGGCATCGGCATGGTGCACCAGCACTTCATGCTGATCCCGGTGTTCACGGTCGCCGAGAACGTCATGCTCGGCCACGAGCCGACGACCTTCGGGGGGCGCCTGGATCTGCCGACCGCGCGGGCGAAGGTGCGCGAGATCTCCGCCCGCTTCGGGTTCGACGTGGATCCCGACGCGCTCGTCGAGGACCTCCCGGTCGG
>JAVBUN010000250.1:0-2570 GCA_031555335.1 Microbacterium sp. | reverse complement strand
CGCGGCGAGTCGCACCCGCCGCGCGGACTAGTCTCGAACGCGTGAGCTCGAGCGCCGCGGACTGGGATCCGCGCCACCTGCCGGACCTCCACGGCCGTACCTACCTCGTGACCGGATCGAACGCCGGTCTCGGGTTCTTCTCGAGCGAACAACTCGTGCGCGCGGGCGCCCACGTCATCATGACCGGCCGCAATCCGAACCGTCTCGCGGCCGCCCGGGCGGCGTTGACGGCGGGGATGCCGCAGAACGCAGGTGTCGCCGAGACGCTGCTGCTCGACACCAGCAACCTCGGATCGATCCGCGCCGCCGCGGCGACCGTGCGCCAGCGCGGGCGGCTCGACGGCCTGCTGCTCAACGCGGGCGTCGTGCATCCGCCCAAGGAACGGCAGACGACCCGCGACGGCAACGAGCTCGTGCTCGCCACGAACGCGCTCGGCCACTACGCGCTCGCCGGCGCGCTGCTGTCGACACTCGCGGCCCGGCGGGGGCGGATGGTGTGGCTCGGTAGCATGTCCACCTCCATGTGGCCTTACGACCCGGTCGACCCGCAACTCGTCGACGACTACTCGTCCTGGCGTGCCTACGTGCAGTCCAAAGTCGTGACGACGGCTGTCGGGCTCGAGGCCGACCGCCGTCTGCGCGCGCACCACGTACCCGTCGCCAGCGTGGTCGCGCACCCCGGTTACTCCACGAGTGGGCGCACCCGCGGCATTCGAGGGGTGAACGAGCCGTCGCGGCTCGGCCGCTTCGCCGACAACCTGCAGGCGCCCATCACCCAGTCCAAGGAGCACGGCGCGTGGCCGCTCGTGCGAGCTCTCGTCGACCCGGCCGTCGAGGGTGGGCAGATGTGGGGGCCGAACCTCGTCATGCGCGGCACGCCGCGTCGGGCGCAGCCGTCGAAACTCACGCGCGATCCCGCCGTCGGTGAGCGGCTGTGGCTGCTGTGCGAGCAGGCGACGCGCATGCGGTGGCCGTTCGAGGCCGCCCGCCGCTGACCCCCGCGGCGGCCGACCGGTGCGGTGTCCGTCCTTCGCGCGTCCCGAGGCCGTGCTGCCCCGTGCTGCCCCGGCCCGATGCCGCCCCGGCCCCGTGCACAACGGCGGAGATTGCGTGCGATGCGCGGGTAGCGGATGCGGTGCGCCGGGGTGTCGGCGAGGATCTCCGCCGATGTGCTCGGCCAGCCGTGCCCCCGGCCCCGTGCCCCCGGCCCCGGCCCGGTGCCCCCGGCCGCACCGGGCCCGCGGGGGTCAGACCGAGAGCCAGATCGCGTCGTACGCCGGGCGCGGCAGCGAGACCGGGGCGGCGTCGAAGCGCACGATGAGCGCGGGATCCGTCGCATCGACGACGGTGACGTCGCGTCCGACCGCCACTCCGAGCCGTTCGAGCTCGCGCAGCAGCTGCGGGTCGCGATCGCTGACCCGCAGCACCCGGCCGGCGTGGCCCGAGGCCGCATCGCCCAGCATGACGAACGGCACGCGCTCGGTGCGGCCGTCCGCATCCGGGATCGCATCGCCGTGCGGATCGAATCGCGGGCGCCCGAGCCGCTCGTCGATGCGATCGAGCAGCCTGTCGCTGAGGGCGTGCTCGAGCACCTCGGCCTCGTCGTGCACCTCGTCCCACGTGTAGCCGTATTCGCGCACGAGCCATGTCTCGACGAGCCGGTGCCGCCGCACGATCGCCGCGGCTCGCGCTTCGCCGTCGGCGGTCAGCGTGATCGGACCGTAGCGGCGGTGGTCGACAAGGCCGCCGGCGGCGAGCTTCTGCACCATCTCGGTCACGCTCGAGGGTGCGAGGCCCAGCTGCTGGGCGAGCTGCGACGGGGTGATCCGCTCGTCCTGCCACTCGGTGTGCTGATACACGACCTTCAGGTAGTCGTCGACAGCCGCGGAGGAGGGCACGCGTCCAGGCTACCCGCCGGTGAGCGTGAGCCAGATGAGCAGCAGGTTCAGAGCGACCAGGAAGACGGATGCGGCGATGCCGCCCGCGGTCGTCAGCATCCGGTTGCGGAAGGGACCCAGCACGTCCCGCCGTGCGGTGAGCCAGACCAGGGGGATGAGCGCGAACGGGATCCCGAACGACAGCACCACCTGGCTGAGCACGAGCGCGAGGGTGGGATCGAATCCCACCGCGAGGATGACGAGCGCGGGGATGAGGGTCACCAGGCGCCGTGCGAGCAGGGGGACGCGGATGTGGAGCAGTCCGCTCATGATCTCGGATCCCGCATACGCACCCACCGACGTCGATGCGAGGCCGCTCGCGAGCAGCCCGACGGCGAAGAAGGTCGCGATGACGGGGCCGAGGCCGTCGCGGAGGGCGGCGTAGGCGCCCTCGAGGCTGTCCGTGCCCGGCACTCCCGCGAGGCTCGATGCGGCGAGCAGCAGCATCACGAGGTTCACGGTCCCGGCGATCGCGAGGGCGATCGTGACGTCCCAGCGGGTGGCGCGCAGGAGACGCCGTGCGCGTCCGCTCGCCGTCGGCGGATGCCCGACGGCGGCGCCCGCGGGGCGGGGGAACCGGTCCCGCACGAGGGAGGAGTGCGCGTAGATCGCGTGCGGCATGACCGTCGCGCC
>JAVBUN010000152.1:0-6355 GCA_031555335.1 Microbacterium sp. | reverse complement strand
GACCCCGCGCCCCACGGTGACCCCGCGCCCGACGGCGACTCCCGCGCCGTCGGCGACCCCTCCCGTGCCGTCACCGTCACCGACTCCGCCCGCACCGTCCCCGGCGCCGCCGGGCACGGGCGGGGTGAGCGCGCAGTATCTGCTCCAGAGCGCCTGGGGCGAGGGGTACGTCGCCGAGGTCGTCGTCACCGCGTCGGCCGCCGCCGGCGCGTGGAGCGTCTCGTGGGATTCGCCGGCCGCATCCGGCATCGTGGGCAGCTGGGGCATGGACTGCACGCTCGCGAACGGACGCATCACCTGCCGTGGCAGCGGGTGGGCGCAGTCGCTCGCGGCGGGACAGTCGGTCCGGGTCGGGATCCAGGTCGCCGCATCCGCCGCCCCCGCCGCACCCGCGCTGGCCGTCGCCGGCTGAGCCCGCCCCTGGGGACAGCAACCGACGCCGTCGTGGCGCCGCCTCTACGCTGGGCGGATGCAGTTCGCCTTCGACGCCGTCGTGTTCCGCTGGGCGGCGCGCACCGACGCGTCGTGGTACTTCGTCGCCGTCCCCGAGGCGTTCGGCGCCGAGATCCGTGAGATCCCGCGGATGCCGCGCGGCTTCGGTGCGGTCAGGGTCGAGGTCGAGGCGGCCGGCATCCGGTGGCGCACGTCGATCTTCCCCGATGCGCAGAGCCGTCAATATCACCTGCCCGTCAAGCAGGCGGTGCGCACGGCGGCCGCGGCCGGCGAGGGCGACACCATCGCGATCCGACTCACCGTACTCGAGGGGTGACGTGGCGGCCGCCGATGCGCTGCACTCCGCGGGAGTCGTGGCGGCCGCCGTCACCTACATCGGATTCGCCTGCCTCAGCCTGCTGCTCGCCGCCGTCGACGCGAGGACGCATCGGCTGCCCGACCGCCTCGTGCTCCCCGCTTACCCGATCCTGCTGCTGCTCCTGGCGGCCGCATCCGCACTTCGGCAGGAATGGAGCAGCCTCGGCCGCGCCGTCATCGCCGGGGGCGTCGTGTTCGCGTTCTTCCTCGTGCTGCGGCTCGCGTATCCGGGTGGGATGGGCGGGGGAGACGTGAAGCTCGCGGGCGTCATCGGGATCATGCTCGGGTACGCCGGCTGGGGCGCGGTCGCGGTCGGGGTGTTCGCGGCGTTCCTTCTCGGCGGTCTCTACAGCCTGCTGCTGATCGCACAGCGCCGCGCGGATCGCACCACCGCCGTGCCGTTCGGTCCGTGGCTGCTTCTCGGCGCCTGGATCGGCATCGCGGTGCATCTGCTCCTGCGCTGAGACGCGCGCGGACGATTGTCAAGGCGAACGCATCGCTCGGCGCGAGGGCTAGCCTGGCGGAATGTCGCAACCGGATCCCGCCCCGCGGGCGCGCGGACTGGTCCCGCGCCTGACCGCATGGTTCCTCGAGCGCACGCTCGTGCGGTCGTTCCTGCTGTACAGCGAGCATCGCGGCGCGCAGCTGGCCGACAGCGTGACCTACCGGACCCTGTTCAGCGTGTTCGCGGGGGTCCTGCTCGGCTTCTCGTTCGCGTCGCTGTGGCTGGCCGGCAATCCCGAGGCGTGGCGGGCTCTGGTGGCCGCCGTCGACTCCGCGATCCCGGGACTCGTCGGGGAGGACGGCATCATCGATCCGTCGGCGATCCAGGCCCCCGCCGGACTCACGATCGCGGGCATCCTGTCGCTGATCGGTCTCATCGGCGCCGCGATCGGGGCGATCGGCTCGCTGCGCGCGGCTCTGCGGACCCTCGCCGACCGGGTGTCGGAGGACTCGTTCTTCCTGTGGGTCCTGCTGCGCAACCTCGGGCTCGCCGTCGCACTCGGCGTGCTGCTGGTGGTCTCGGCGGCCGCGACCTTCCTCGGGACGGCATCCATCGACACGGTCACCGGCTGGCTCGGACTCCCCGAGGACTCGGTCCTCGTGGTCGTCGCGACGCGGATCGTGTCGATCCTCGTGGTGCTCGCCCTCGACACGTTCGTGATCGTGCTCATGTTCGTGAGCCTGTCGGGTCTCCGCGTCCGTGCGAAGGCCCTGTGGACCGGCGCCGTCCTCGGCGGCATCGGTCTGCTGGTGCTCCAGGAGCTCTCCGGACTGTTCGTCGGGGGAGCGTCCTCCAACCCGCTCCTCGCCTCGTTCGCCTCGCTCATCGCGCTGCTGCTGTGGTTCAACCTGTCCGCGCAGGTGATCCTCATCGCGGGAGCGGTCATCATCACCATCGCCCGCGAGCAGGACGATCGGGTCCGGTCGCGGTTCGGGGCGGAGACCTTCGCGCAGCGGCGGATGCGGCGCGCCGAGGACGCGGTGACGATGGCCGTCGAGGAGCTCGAGAAGGCGCGTGCCGCCGAGGCGAAGGAGCGCACGGGCGAGGCTCAGCGCGCGTAGCGCTCGACGAAGGTGCGCAGCATCCGTGCCGGTTCCGTCACGGGTGCCGCGCGGACGGCGCTCAGCGTCAGGTCGAGCTCGCCGTCGGCGAAGTAGCCGTGGTCGGCGTAGGCGCGGATCCGCGTCGAGATGCCGGCGACGTCGAGCTCGGGGTGGAACTGCGTGGCGTAGACGTTCCGTCCGGCGCGGAACGCCTGCACGGGGCACCCGGGTGACCCCGCCAGGCGCACGAGGTGCGGCGGCAGGGTGCGCACGGCCTCCTTGTGCCCGACGAATGCGCCGAAGGTGCGCGGCATCCCCGCGAACAACGGATCGGCGGCTCCGGCCTCGGTCAGCGTGACCGGGACCACCGAGATCGGCTCCGCGTGGGTGCGATCGACGACGGCGCCCTGGTGGACGCCGAGCGTGCCGACCCCGTAGCAGGCGCCGAAGAAGGGGACATCGCGGGCGACGACCCGATCGAGCAGAGCGGACATGTCGCGCTCGACCCGTCGCTGTACGGCGGACTTCGCCGTGTCGGCGTCGGAGGCGTTGAACGGGCTGCCGCCGACGAACACGCCCGAGATCGCGTCGAGATCCAGCGCGGGCATGGCGCCCGCCTCGAGACGGATGCGGCGGAGCATGCGCTCATCCAGGCCGGTGAAACGCAGGAACAGCTCGTACTCCTCGTCGGCGGGGACGTCCTCGGCGCGGGTCGCGAGGAGGACGAACGGCTGCACCCGGGAATTGTACGCGTCCCGGACGGGGTGTCGGCGCGGTGGTTAGGGTGGGGACATGGCTATTGCACGACTTTCCGGAGGCCCGCTCGACGGGCAGATCATCCCGCTCGACGACATCGTCGGCGACGAGTACATCGCGTCATACGGCGAGGGGCAGATCGTCTACCGCCGCCAGGGCGACGACGTGAACACGGGCCCCGCCGACGGCCCGACCGAGGCCGCGTTCGTGTACGTCGAGTCCACCGAGGGGCTCGACGTGACGGCAGCCGAGCTGGACGACGTCCCCGACAAGTGACCGATCCCGTCGCCGAGGGCACGCCGACCCGCTCCATCGAGGTCGAGCAGAAGTTCGACGTCGGCGACGACGTGGCGCTGCCCGACTGGACGCGGCTGCCCGACGTCGTCGCGGTGGGCGATGCCGAGGACCGCGCGCTCGACGCGCGTTACCTCGACACCGCCGATCTCGCGTTGGCCCGCGCCCGAGTGGCGCTGCGTCGCCGCACGGGAGGTCCCGACGCCGGATGGCACGTGAAGAGCTCCGCCGCGGACGGTCGGCACGAGTGGCACTGGCCGCTCGGCGACGCTGACGACGTGCCGGATGCGGTCGTCGCGGCGGTCGCGCCGTGGGCGACGCCCCCTTTCACCCCGCTCGCCCGCATCCGCAACCATCGCGTCGCCTACGCGTTGCGGGACCGCTCGGGCGGTGAGCTCGCGGAGGTCGTCGACGATCATGTCGTCGCGACCGCGGAACGCACGGGGGAGCAGACCCGGTGGCGCGAGTGGGAGGTCGAGCTCGGCCCGGCGGCCCCCGCAGACGAGACCTGGCGCGCGGCGTTCTTCGCCGCGGTCGCGCAGCTCGTGATCACGGCCGGCGGGCGGCCCGCCGCCTCCGACTCGAAGCTCGGCCGCGCACTCGGTCGCTGAATCCGCCGCACCAACGTACGACGCCGCCCCGGATCGACCGGGGCGGCGTCGTACGTTGGTGCGGATCAGATGTTGATCATGTGTCCCGCGAGACCGTGGAAGGCCTCCTGCAGCGCCTCCGACAGCGTGGGGTGCGTGTGGACGTTGCGGGCGGCCTCGAGCGCGGTGAGGTCCCACTTCTGCGCGAGCGTCAGCTCGGGCAGGAGCTCCGACACGTCGGGGCCGATGAGGTGGCCGCCGAGCAGTTCGAGGTGCTCCGCATCCGCGACGAGCTTGACGAAACCGATGGGCTCTCCGAGCCCGTTCGCCTTGCCGTTGGCCGAGAACGGGAACTTCGCGACCTTCACGTCGTAGCCCGCGTCGCGCGCCTGCTGCTCGGTGAGCCCGAAGCTCGCGACCTGCGGGTTGCAGAACGTCGCGCGCGGCATCATCCGGTAGTCGCCGAGCGTCTGGGTCTCGGCCTTGCCGATGGTCTCGGCGGCGACGACGCCCTGCGCCTCGGCCACGTGGGCGAGCTGGAGCTTCGCGGTGACGTCGCCGATGGCGTAGATGTGCGGCACGTTGGTGCGCATGTAGTCGTCGATCGCGATGGCGCCGCGCTCGGTGAGCTGCACACCGGTCTTGTCCAGGCCGAAGCCCTCGACGCGCGGGGCGAAGCCGATCGACATGAGAACGCGGTCCGCCTCGATCGAGGCCTGCGCGCCGTCCTTCGGCGTGTAGGTCACCGTGACCTTGTCTCCGCCGTCCACGACGCTCTCGACCTTGGTCGAGGTGAGGATCTCGACGCCGAGCTTCTTGTACTGCTTCTGGATCTCCTTCGAGACCTCGACGTCCTCGTTGGGGAGGGCGCGGTCGAGGAACTCGATGATCGTGACCTTGACGCCGTAGTTGGTCAGCACGTAGGCGAACTCCATGCCGATCGCGCCGGCGCCGACGACCACGATGGACTCGGGCAGGTCGCGGGAGAGGATCTGCTCCTCGTAGGTGACGACGTTCTCGCTGAGCTGCACGCCCGGGAGCAGCCGCACGGTCGAACCGGTCGAGATGATCGCGTTGTCGAAGGTGACCTTCTCCGTAGACCCGTCGGCCTTGGCGACGTCGATCGTGTTCGCGTCGAGGAAGGTGCCGCGGCCCTCGTACTCGGTGACCTTGTTCTTCTTCATCAGGTAGTGGATGCCCTTGACGTGCGTGTCCGCCACCTTGCGGCTGCGGTCCCACGCGACGCCGAAGTCGAACGACACGTCGCCGGAGATGCCGAACAGGTCCGCCTGCGCGTGGAACGTGTGCGCGAGGTCGGCGTTGCGCAGCAGAGCCTTGGAAGGGATGCAGCCGACGTTGAGGCACACCCCGCCCCAGTACTTCTCTTCGATGATCGCGGTGGAAAGGCCGAGCTGGGCGCTTCGGACGGCCGCGACGTACCCGCCGGGGCCGGCGCCGAGAATGACGACGTCGTAATGAGGCATGCGTTCAGCCTATCGCTCGCCGGGGTCGCTCCGGCCTGCGGTGCGGTCCTGCGAACCCTCCCGCTGCTGTCGCGCGCGGGCACCCAGCAACCAGACCACGACGCCGATCACGACGATGAGGATCAGCGCGCCGATGACCCACGGCAGGGCGTCCATTCCGCCCGTTTCCGCCGCGGCGGGGGTGGGGGAGGCGGTGGCCGGCGTGGGCGTGGGCGCGGTCGTCGCGGATGTCGCGGACGGGGACGCCGTCGGCTCGGACGTCGGGGTGGGTGCCGGTGCGGCGCTCGCGGCCTCGAAGGAGAACTCTCCGGCGATCGGGTGGCCGTCGCTCGAGACGACCCGCCAGGCGACCGACACCGTGCCGGCGCTGCCGGTCGTGAGCGGCTGGGTGACGACGGCGCCGTCGACGCTCGGCGAGCCGTCGGTGATCGACGTGCCGGCCGCATCCGTCACCTGCACCACGGTCGAGGCGCCGTCCGACAGCAGCTCCGCGGTGAAGCTCAGCGTGATCGCGGCGGGCAGCTCTTCCACGGTCGATCCGGCCGCGGGATCGGCGCTCAGCAGCTCATCGTGCGCCGACGCCGGGGCGGCGGTCCACACGAGGGCGACGAGGGCCAGGACGAGCCCGGCGAGAGCGGCGCCGAGCGTCCGCCGCGAACGAAGAGGAGAAGCGAGTGCGATCACGCGAGCGAGCATAATGCGCCGAACCCATCAGTCCGCTGGGCCTCGTCGCGCCGGTCGGCCGGGATGTCGAAGGCGCCGCGCCATCGGTTAGGCTGAACCGGAGGAGGGGTTCACGTGGACGAGCAGTACACACACCGGCCGGATGACATCCGGCGCCCGGGCGATGCGGCTGCACCCGCCCACGACACG
>JAVBUN010000246.1:0-11793 GCA_031555335.1 Microbacterium sp. | reverse complement strand
ACGACCGAGTTGGTCACGTAGTAGTTGTAGATCTCGCGGACGTCGGGGAGGTCCCGCGGCTCGACGGGGCGGATCTCGTACGTGAACGGCCGCTCGACCTCGGCGGGGCGACGCAGGTGCCACGGCAGCCGCCGCCGGCCGGAGCCGTATTCCTCCTCGAGCATGCCGCTCAGCCTACGCGGGAAGACGCCAGTCGACCGGGTCCTCGCCGCGCTCCTGGAGCAGCGCGTCGGCACGGGAGAACGGATGCGAACCGAAGAAGCCCCGATGGGCGGACAGCGGCGACGGATGCGGGGACTCGATGATCGCGGTATCGCCCAGGAGCGGGCGGAGCCCCGCCGCATCCTTGCCCCAGAGGATGGCGACCAGCGGCGCCTCCCGGGCGGCGAGCGAACGGATGGCGTGAGCGGTGACGGTCTCCCAGCCCCAGCCGCGATGCGAGCCCGGCTCCCCCGGCGCCACCGTCAGCACGCGGTTGAGCAGCATGACGCCCTGGTCGCTCCACGCCGACAGGTCGCCGTGCGGTGCGGGCGGGACGCCCAGGTCGTCGGCGAGTTCGCGATAGATGTTCACGAGGCTCCGCGGCAGCGGCCGCACGTGCGCGTCGACCGCGAACGACAGTCCGATCGGATGCCCCGGGGTGGGGTACGGGTCCTGGCCGACGATGAGCACCCGGACGTCGGCGAGCGGGCGCTGGAACGCTCGCAGCACCCGGTCGCCCGCCGGCAGATACGACCTGCCGGCCGCCGTCTCGGCACGCAACCGTTCACCGAGGGCGGCGATGTCTGCCGCGACGGGGGCGAGGGCGTCCGCCCAGCCCGGGTCCATGAGACCCGCGTCAGCGAGCTCCGGGAGCGACGCCGCCATCGGTCACGCCGATCCGGGCAGTCCGGCGTCCTCCTCGACGACCGACCCCTGCCACGACCAGGGGAAGTCGATCCAGAGGTCGGTGTCCTTCCAGCTGAAGTCTGGCTGGATGATCGTCGTCGGCTTCGTGTAGATCACGGCCGAGCGCACGTCCGCGCCCTGCTCGGTCAGCAGCCGCACCGCGAGGTCGAGGGTGCGCCCGCTGTCGGCGACGTCGTCGACGAGCAGCACCCGGCGACCGTCGAGGTAGGTCATGTCGAGCTCGGGCGGCAGCAGCTCCGGCGCGTCGAGCACCGTGCCGATGCCGGTGTAGAACTCGACGTTGATCGCGCCGCAGTTCTTCGCGCCGAGCCCGTAGGCGATCGCACCGGCGGGGAGGAGCCCCCCGCGCGCGATCGCGACGACCACCTCGGGGACGAACCCCGCGGCGAGGATCGCCCGCGCCATGTCGCGGCTCGCCGCACCGAATCCGTCCCACGTCAGCGTCTCGCGCTGCGGGCTCTGCGTACCGTGTTCGCTCACCGCTCCAGCCTACGGCCGCCGGCCGCGGCACCCGCACCCCGCCCGCCGCGGAAACACGCGCGAGCCGCGCGACCAGTAGCGTGTCGCCATGACGCGAACCGCACCCGCCGGACGTCTCCCCGCGACGGCCCTCGGCATCACCGCATCCCTCATCGGCTGGTTCGTGCTGGTCGAGGTCACGAGCGGCATCCTGCAGGGCTACTACGTGCCGCTGTTCAGCGACATCGTCGCGCACCTGGGCGTCCACGACGCGGACGTCAACTGGTTCGAGGCAGCGCAGCTGCTGCTGTCCGCCCTGGTCGTGCCGATCCTCGCGAAGCTCGGCGACATGTACGGCCACAAGCGGATGCTGCTGATCGCGACCGTCCTGACGGCGGGCGCGACCTGGTGGATCGCGTTCGCCGGCACCTTCTGGACGTTCCTCATCGCCTGGGCGCTGCAGGGCTTCTACGTCGTCTGGCTGCCGCTCGAGATCGCCCTCGTCTTCGAGCGCGGGCGCCGCCAGGGGCACGGCGTCTCGGCCACGCGACGCGCAGCGGGGCTCCTCGTCGTCGGCCTGCAGGCGGGTGCCATCGTGGGCGCGCTGGCCGCCGGCCGCATCTTCGCAGCGACCGCCGAGAACCTCTCGTTGACCCTCGTCTTCCCCGCGATCGCGGTGACCCTCGTCGGATTCGTCATCTGGTTCGGCGTGCCCGAGTCCGAGCCGGTGCCCGGACGGCGGTTGGATGCGGGCGGATTCACCATTCTGGCGATCGCGCTCCTGCTCGTGACGAGCGCCCTCACCTTCCTCCGGTTGAACGGACCCGCGTTCGTGTGGACCTGGGCGCTGCTGGCGGCCGGCCTCGCCGCGTTCGTGTGGTTCGTCCGCTTCGAGCTGCGCCGCGACGATCCGGCCGTCGACATCCGAGTGCTGCGACGCCCCGAGATGTGGCCCGTGCAGGCGACGGCGGCGCTCGTGGGCATCAGCCTGCTCGGCGCACAGGGGCCGCTCTCCACCTACGCCGGCACGGACGCCTCGCTCGGATACGGCCTGGGCCTCGACGCCACGGGACGCTCGAACGTGATCGGGGTCTACCTCGTCTCGCTCATCATCGGCGCCGTACTGTTCGCCGTGACGTCGCGTCGCGCGAGCCCCCGCCTCGTCCTCATCGGCGCATCGCTGCTCGTCGGCCTCGGCTATCTGTTGTTCCTGCCCTTCCACCTCGAGCTCTGGCAGGTGCTGCTGAACCTGTCGATCGCGGGGCTCGGGTCGGGCGCGCTCGTCGCCGCGCTGCCGGCGGCCGCGGCCGCCGCCGCCCCGCGCGGGCAGACGGGGATCGCCGCGGCGCTCACCAACACCACGAAGACCATCGGCGGCGCGTTCTCGTCCGCCGTGTTCGGGGTCGTGCTCGCGGCCGGCGCCGGCGCGATCGCGAGCGAGACCGCGGCCTCGCTCGGCGGGTATCTCGCCGTCTGGACGATCTGCGCCGTCGGCGGGTTCGCCGCGGCCGCGGTGCTCGTCGTGGTGCCGAAGGTCGCGTTCGCGGACGCGGAGGAGCCGGCGGCGGCCGTGCCGCCCACGGTCGGCTGACCTCGCCCCGCCGCCGGGTCAGGCGCGCGGACGACCGTCCGGCGTTCGGGGCGGGCGACCTCCCCGCATCCGGGTCAGTCCTCGCGCACCCGCAGCGGGCCGCGGGCGAGCAGGTGCTGGGCGGACTGCGCCACCGGGCGCAGGGTCACGAGATCGAGATTCACGTGGCCGGGGGCGCCGAGCGCGTACGCGATGACGTCCGCGACGTCCTCGGCCCGCAGCGGGTCCTGCACGCCCTCGTAGACGCTCTCGGCGGCGGCGGCGTCCCCGCCGAGCCTGTTCAGCGAGAACTCCTCGGTGAACACCATGCCCGGCGCGATCTCGATGACGCGCAGCGGTTCGCCGTTCAGCTCGAGACGCAGGGCGTTCACGAGCATGGCCTCCGCGGCCTTGGCGGCGTTGTAGCCGCCGCCGCCCGGATAGGCCCGCTGCGCCGCGGTCGACGTCACGAAGAGCGCGTCGGCGTGACCGTCGACGGTCGCGGCGCGCCGCAGCAGCGGCAGCAGGTGCGCCACCAGACGCTGCGCCGACATCACGTTCACCTCGTACATCCACCGCCAGTCGTCCGGGACGCCGGTCGCCACCGAGTCGGTTCCGCGCGCGCCGCCGGCGACGTGGGCGAGGGCGTGCACGGGGCCGCTCTCGGCGAGCCAGGCGGCGAGCGCCTCGACGTCGGACTCGACCGTCAGATCCGCGGCGTACGCGACCGCCCCGGTCTCGGCCTCGAGCGCGGCGAGCCTATCGGCGCGTCGCGCGACCGCGACCACGTCCCAGCCCCGGGCGCGCAGCATCCGCGCCGTCGCCTCCCCGATCCCCGAGCTCGCACCGGTCACCACTGCACGTCTGTTCACCATGCCTCCACGCTACGTCCCGCGGATGACTGGGGTGTTACGCCGCGTGTCCCCGCCCGTTGTCGGGCGCGGAGCCCCGCCGTAGCCTCGAACCTGCCCGGGGCGATCGCCGCGGCACCCCCGACGTTCAGGAGCATGCGATGACCGCAACCGAGGACTGGCGTTTCGAGACCAAGCAGGTCCACTCCGGCGCGCAGCCGGACCCCGTGACCAAGGCCCGCGCCACGCCGATCTACCAGACGACCTCCTACGTGTTCGACAACACCGACCACGCGGCGAACCTGTTCGCCCTGGCGGAGTTCGGAAACATCTACACGCGCATCCAGAACCCGACGCAGGATGTCGTCGAGCAGCGCATCGCGGCGCTCGAGGGCGGCACCGGCGCGCTGCTGGTGGCATCCGGCCAGGCGGCCGAGACCTTCGCCGTGCTCAACATCGCGCAGGCGGGCGATCACATCGTCTCGTCGAGCTCGATCTACGGCGGCACGTACAACCTGTTCAAGTACACGCTCGCCAAGCTCGGCATCACGACGACGTTCGTCGAGAACCAGGACGACCCCGAGCAGTGGCGCCGGGCGGTGCAGCCGAACACGAAGCTGTTCTTCGCCGAGACGATCGGCAACCCGCAGGTGAACGTGCTCGACATCCGCACGGTCGCCGACATCGCACACGAGTCCGGCGTGCCGCTCATCGTCGACAACACGATCGCGACCCCCTACCTCATCCGCCCGTTCGAGCACGGCGCCGACATCATCGTGCACTCGGCCACCAAGTTCCTCGGCGGCCACGGCACGACGATCGGCGGCGCGATCGTCGACGGCGGCACGTTCGAGTGGTCGAAGAACGTCGAGAAGTTCCCCGGCCTCACCGAGCCCGACCCGTCCTACCACGGCGCCAGCTACACCGCCGCCGTCGGCGACCCGCTCGCGTACATCATCAAGGCGCGCGTGCAACTGCTGCGCGACCTCGGCGCGTCGATCTCGCCGAACAGCGCCTGGCTGCTCATCCAGGGCATCGAGACGCTGTCGCTGCGCATCGAACGTCACACGCAGAACGCGCAGGAGATCGCGGAGTGGCTCGAGAGCCGCGACGACATCGCGACGGTGAACTACTCGGGCCTGCCGACCTCGCCCTGGTACGCCGCCGCCAACCGGTACGCGCCCAAGGGCGTCGGCGCGATCGTGTCGTTCGAGCTGAAGGGCGGCGTCGAGGCCGGACGGGCGTTCGTGAACAGCCTCTCGCTGTTCAGCCACCTCGCCAACATCGGCGACGTGCGCTCGCTCGTCATCCACCCCGCATCGACCACCCACTCGCAGCTCACCCCCGAGCAGCAGCTGACCTCGGGGGTCCCCCCGGGCCTGGTGCGGCTGTCGGTGGGCATCGAGAACGTCGACGACCTCAAGGCCGACCTCGAGCAGGCGCTGGCCGCCGCACGCGAGGTCGTGGAGGCCGCGCGCGCCTGACACCCGTCCCTCGGATGCCCCGGACCACCGTGGTCCGGGGCATCCGTCGCGTAACACGGGTCCTGGCCGGTGCCCGAGACCGGAAGAATGGACTCATGGATTGGCAGACCTCTGAGGACACCGTGCCGAGCGCGCCGGTCACGGAGGCCGACGCGCGTCTGCTCCGCGGGCGACCACCGGCCACCGGCGCGTGGCGGGACGGCGACCCGGCCGGGGAGCGACGGTTCGCCGCCCTCGGAGCGTTCCGCACCGAGGGCGGCGAGGAGCTGCCCGCCTATCGCATCGCCTATGAGTCGTGGGGCGCCCTGAACGAGCGCCGCGACAACGCCGTGCTCGTGCTCCACGCCCTGACCGGCGACAGCCACGTCCGTGGACCCGCCGCATCCGGACACGCGACCGCCGGCTGGTGGGAGCACATCGTGGGGCCGGGCGCCGCCCTCGACACCGACCGATGGTTCGTCGTCGCACCCAACATGCTCGGCGGATGCCAGGGCTCGACCGGGCCGGCCAGCATCGCGCCCGACGGCTACGAGTGGGCAGGACGCTTCCCGTTCCTCACCATCCGCGACCAGGTGGGCGCGCAGGCGGCCCTCGCCGACGCTCTCGGCATCGACCGATGGGCGGCCGTCGTCGGCGGCTCGATGGGCGGCATGCACGCCCTCGAGTGGGGGATCGCGCATCCCGACCGGGTTGCGCGCCTCGCCGTGCTCGCCGCTCCCCCGGTGACGACCGCCGACCAGGTGGCGCTGAACTCGGTGCAGATCGAGGCGATCCGCATGGACCCCCGCTTCGCGGGCGGCGAGTACTACGACGCGCAAGCCGGCGACGGTCCGCACCGAGGCCTCGCCCTCGCCCGGCGCATGGCCCTGCTGAACTACCGCAGCCCGACCGAGCTGAACCTGCGCTTCCAGCGCTCCTGGCAGTCCGGGGTGAGTCCCCTCGGCCACGGCGGCCGCTTCGCCGTCGAGTCCTACCTCGACTTCCACGGCAACAAGTTCACGCGCCGGTTCGACGCGAACAGCTACATCACGCTCGTCGAGGCGATGAACTCCCACGACATCGGGCGCGATCGCGGCGGTGTCGAAGAGGCGCTCGGCGCCGTCACCGCCACGACGCTCGTGCTGGGCATCGACAGCGACCGCCTCTTCCCCGTCGACGGGCAGCACCGCATCTCGCGCGGCATCCGGAACACGATCGACGACGACACGGCCGTGATCGCGAGCGACTTCGGCCACGACGGATTCCTCATCGAGACGGATGCGGTCGCCCGGCATCTGCGACGCCTGCTCGCCGCCTGACCCGCCCGCATCCCGCGTCCGGCGTCTTCCCGCAGGTGCGGGGCGCGCTCAGTCGAACGGGACGGGCTCGTGCGCGTGCAGCACCGGCTCGGGGATGCCGGAGCGGCGTTCGACCGCGTACCCCACCACAGCGACCGCGAGGCCCACGAGGGCGAGCACGACACCCACCCACGGCGGCGCGACGAACCCCCATCCGGCGGCGATCACGAGGCCGCCGAGGAACGCACCCATGCTGTTGCCGATATTGAGGGCGGAGTGGTTGAGCGCGGCGGCGATCGACTGATTGTCGGCCGAGACGTCCATCAGCCGCGACTGGATGGCGGGACTCAGCGCCGACGAGACGAAGCCGACAAGGAACACGAAGAAACCCAGGGCGATGATCCACTGCGCGGTGAGGGCCAGCGCGGCCAGGACGATCGCGAGGATCGCGAGCCCGCCGAGCAGCGTGCGTCGCAGGTCGATGTCGGCGACGTGCCCTCCGACGAGGTTCCCCGCCGTCATCCCGAGTCCCATGATCACGAGCACGATCGGCACCGCCCATTCCGGGGAGCCGGCGACATCCGTCACGATGGGGGCGACGTAGCTGTAGACCGCGAAGAATCCGCCGAATCCGATCGCCCCCGTCGCGAGGGCGAACCACACCTGGCCGATCCGGAAGACGCCGAGCTCGGCGCGGAGGGTGCGGCCGGGCTGCCCCGGCGTGCGCGGCACGAAGATGGCGATCGCCGCCGTCGCGAGGGCGAAGATGCCCGCGACGATCGCGAAGGCGACGCGCCAGCCGAACTGCTGACCGAGAAGGGTGCCGAGCGGCACACCGACCACGTTCGCGACGGTGAGGCCGGTGAGCACGAACGCGACGCCCTTCGCCCGCTTGCCGGGGCCCAGCACCTCGGCGGCGACGAGCGCGCCGATGCCGAAGTAGGCGCCGTGCGGCAGCCCCGCGAGGAACCGCGAGACCGCGACCAGCTCGAAGGTCGGGGCGATGACGGTGAGCGCATTGAACACCGTCAGCGCGAGCGCGAGGCAGACCATCACCCGGTGGCGGGGGAACCGCGCCACCGATCCCGCGATCGTCGGCGCACCGACCACCACGCCGAGCGCGTAGAGGGAGATGAGCCATCCGGCCTGGGCGATCGCATCGTCCGGGTTCGCCGCCCACTGCGCGGGCAGCAGTTCCTGCGAGATGTTGGGCAGCAAGCCCATGACGGTGAATTCGGTCATACCGATACCGAAGCTGCCGATGGCGAGGGACAGGAGCGCCCACGTCGCCGCCCCCTTCGCCCGAGTCGAAGAGGTCACCGGCCCATGCTAGTCACCCGGGGGCCCGGAGGCGAATCGATTCGACCTATGCCTCGGCGTCGGTGATGGCCTGCTCGAGACGATCGATCTTGGCGTCGAGCTCGCCGTGGTATCCCGGCCGGATGTCGGCCTTGAGCACGAGCGACACCCGCGACCCGAAGGGTGCGACCGCGTCCGTTGCCGCCTTCACGACCGCGAACACCTCGTCCCACTCCCCCTCGATCTCGGTGAACATCGAGGTGGTGCGATGCGGCAGGCCCGAGGCGCGGACCACCCGTACCGCGGCGGCCACCGCGTCGTGCACGGAACCGTCCGCGCGACCGGTGCCGGACGGGGCGACGGAGAAGGCGACGAGCATGAGGGGATCCTCTCGGAAGATGGGCGGATGCGGCGGGGCGGGCGCCCGCACCGCGAGGACGACGATCAGCCGGCGAGCGCCGGAGTCATGCGGGCGGTTCGACGCCGCGGCCCGACGCGCGCCAACCGGGACACCGCCCAGACGGCGAGCACGACCAGGAGGATGTTGCGGGCCGTGATGACCGCCACCGGGAAGGGCAGGGCGACCAGCAGGTCGAAGTAGGTGAGCGGATAGATGATCTGCGTGGCCGCGGCGACCGCGAGACCGAGGATCGCGGGTCTCGCCCACCGGCGGCGGTCGAGCACGATTCCCGCCACGAGCGGCACCACGAGCCAGACCATGTACTGCGGCGAGCCAACTTTGTTGAGTGCGATGAACACCGTGACCAGGGCGAGCGCGAGCGGGGGGAACAGCGCGGCGAAGCCCGCGCCGCGCCACGCCTTGTACGCCCCGAGCGCGGCGATGCCCACCACGGCGATCGCGAGCAGCGGGGTCATGAGATCGATGACCGGGTCGACGAACGGCCCGTACACCTCGAACGTGAGCAGGTCCGGGTTGTAGAACACCCGGGAGGGTCCGCCCAGCATGAGATCCCACAGGTAGAACGTGCTCACCGGCGACTCGACCTGCAGACCGCGACCGGTCTGATCCCCCACGAACCCGAAGGCGTACGCTCCCCCACCGAGCAGCACGACGGCGCCGAGGGTCGCCAGACTCACCGCCAGCGCCCCGCCGATCACGGCGAACCGGCGCCGCACGGCGATGACGGCCGCGGCGAGCAGCGCCGCCGGCCAGACCTTGATCCACGTCGCCGCAGCCAGCAGGATCGCGCCGATCCACGGCCGGCCGAGCAGCCACAGGCAGCCCATGATGCCGAGCGGCACCGTCACCGCATCCAGCCGGTACAGCGCCACTGGCCCCATCAGGGCGATGAACGCGAGCCAGAACCAGGCGGCGACCGTGCGCCCGGTCGACCGACCGCGCCCCACGAGCACCCCGAAGGCCACCGCATCCACGATGCCGACCATGATCGCCCACGCCGGCGTGTAGGACACCGCCCACGCGAACAGCCAGGTCGCGAGCATCGGCAGCATCGCCAGCTGCGGGTACACCCAGGGCTGATCGATGCCGACGAAGCCGATGTCGGCGGGCACCGGCTGACCGGTCGCGGCGTCGAACTGCGTGAAGACGCCCCCGTTGAGGTACGCCCCCGACCACGGCTCGTACACGCGGTAAACATCACCCATCGGCTCGTTCGGCATCACCCACCCGAGCACCGAGACGCCGACGTGGACGACGACGAACGCGATCCAGAGCACCGCGCGTTTCGACACGGCATCATCCTACGGCCGGTACGCCGCCTCGCCCGGGCGTCGCGGTCTCGCTCAGCGGGGGCCGGCGAGCACCTCGGCGACGGCCGCCGGAAGAGCCTGGGCGACGTCGAGCGCGGTGATCGGGCCGCCCGCCGTTCCCAGCCGGTCGGCGGCGATCGTCGCCGCGCGTCCGTGCAGCCAGGCGGCGGACGCGGCCGCGTCCGCGAGCGCGGCCGGGCCGGTCATGCCGCGTGCCGCGCAGCCGGCGATCAGCGCGCCGATCGCACCGGCCAGCACGTCCCCCGTCCCGGCTGTCGCGAGCCAGGGGGTGCCGGCGCGCACGATGCGCGCGTCGCCCGTCGGTGCGGCGACGACCGTGGCGGCGCCCTTCAGCAGCACGACGCCGCCCAGCGCGGCGGCCGTCTCGCGGGTCGCATCCGCTCGGGCATCCTCGTCCGCATCGCGGGCGAGGGGCGGGAGACCCAGCGACGCACGGAGGCGGTCGAACTCGCGGGCGTGCGGTGTCGCCACGACGGGCGCGGTCGCCGACGCCAGCAGGTCGAGCGCGCCGGCGTCCGTGACCACGGGGAGTTCGCCCGCAAGGATGTCGCGCAGCGCCGTCGTCTCGAGAGCGCTGCGCGACGCCGCATCCGTTCCCGACCCGATCACCCACGCCTGCACCCGACCGGGCGAGGTGACGGTCTCGGGCCGCCGGGCGAGCACGAGCGCCGTCGGCCGCGCCGCTCCCCGGTAGCGCACCATGCCGGTGCCCGTGCGCCACGCGGCCTCGACGCCGAGCACCGCGGCCCCGGGGTAATCCTGCGAGCCGGTGCGCATCCCCACGACGCCACGGGAATACTTGTCGTCGTCGGCGGTTGGCGCAGAGAGGGAGAGGCGTGTCCGCGCGGCATCCCATTGCGTCGCCATCATGGCGACACCCTACCGTCGAGCTTCCGAGGAGACCCGTGGCCGCCCTGTTCACCCCGCTCAGCATCCGTCAGGCGCACATGCGCAACCGCCTGTGGGTCGCGCCCATGTGTCAGTACAGCGCGGAGGACGGCATCCCGAACGAGTGGCACCACGTGCACCTCGCCCAGTTCGCCTCCGGCGGCGCGGGACTCGTGATGGCCGAGGCGACCGCCGTGTCGCCCGAGGGACGGATCTCGCCGCAGGATGTGGGCATCTGGAGCGACGCCCACCGCGACGCGTGGGCCCCGATCGCCGCCGCCATCCGTTCGCGCGGCGCCGTCGCCGCCATCCAGCTCGCGCACGCCGGTCGCAAGGCGTCGACGTGGTCGCCCTTCTCGGGCGAGCACGGCACGGTCCCGGGCGATCGCGGCGGCTGGGAGACCCTGGCGCCGTCCGCGGTCGCGTTCGAGGGCTACGCGACACCCCGCGAGATGACGCCGGCCGAGATCGACGCGGTCGTCGCGGACTTCGCCGCGGCGGCGCGGCGCGCGGTCGAGGCCGGATTCGAGGTCCTCGAGGTGCATGCCGCCCACGGCTACCTGCTGCACCAGTTCCTCTCCCCCCTCTCGAACACGCGCACGGACGAGTACGGCGGTCCGCTGTCGGGGCGGGCCCGGCTCGTGCTCCGCGTCGTCGAGGCCGTCCGCGCCGCCGCGCCCGACACGGCGCTGTTCGTGCGATTCTCGGCGACCGACTGGGCCGAGGGCGGCTGGGACGTCGATGAGACCGTGCAGGTCGCCCAGTGGGCGGCGGAGCACGGCGCCGACTTCTTCGACATCTCCTCGGGCGGACTCGTGGCGCACCAGAGCATCACCGTCGGACCGGGCTACCAGGTGCCGTTCGCGCGCCGGGTGCGCGATGCCGGCCTCGCCGTCAACGCCGTGGGACTCATCGACTCGGGCACGCACGCCGAACAGGTGCTCGCCGCCGGCGATGCGGATGCCGTGATGTCCGCGCGCGAGTGGCTGCGCGACCCGCACTACGCGCTCCGCGCCGCGGGCGAGCTCGGCGTGTCCGACGCGCCGTGGCCGCCGCAGTACGAGCGCGCCCGTCGCCGCTGATCGCCGCGGTCCGGGCGGGCGCGCGCCGCGAGACTGCATCCGATCCACGAGACAGCATGGGCTCCGTGCAGTCTCGTGGCTGCGATGCTGTCTCGTGGGGACTCAGCGCGCGGCGCGGCGGTCGCTCAGCGCACACGCCGAATCAGGAGAACACGCCGCATCAGGACGCACCCGCCGCATCCGTCCTGACCCCGCGTGATCCCCTGACCCCGCGCGGACGCA
>JAVBUN010000210.1:0-39953 GCA_031555335.1 Microbacterium sp. | reverse complement strand
GGCCGTCCTCGACATCGGCATCGACGAGATGTTCGTCGCGAGTGAGGTGCTGCAGTCCTTCGTTCTCGGCTTCACGACCCGTGAGCTGTCGGAACGCGAGGAGCTCCGGCGCAGCGGGGTCAGCGCGGACCAGCGCGCCGGTAGTATCGCCTCCTGGGTGGATGCGCTGCTCGGCAGCGGGGACTTCCCGCACTTCGCGCGGGTCGTGCGTGACGCGTCCCTTCCCCATGCCGCCCGGGGATGGGAGGTGCGGTTCGACCGAGGCCTCGACCTGATCCTCGACGGCCTCTTCCCGGATCGGCCCTGACCGGCGGCAGGATCCCGCTGCGCGGCGCGCGGAGCCTCCGGCGGCGGGGGCCCACCCCGAAGGATTCGGCGATCGCCATCGGGACGAACGAGAAAAGGCCCCCTTTCGGGGACCTTTTCTCATTTGTGCGCGAGGGGGGACTTGAACCCCCACGCCCTATACGGGCACTAGCACCTCAAGCTAGCGCGTCTACCTATTCCGCCACCCGCGCATCAGGGTGTTTTTCGGTTTCGCAACCGAGGATCGACGATACCACGTCCCGCACCGCGCGAAGAACCGCCGGGTCGCCCCGCGTGTGTCGCGCCGGTCGGATGCGCGCACCTGCGCGCTGATCCGGCGCGGCGGGGACGGGCGGTCCCAACCGGTAGCCTGATGCGCATGATCGAGAGCGCCGCAACCGGGGGGACGGCACTTCCCGAGGTGGCCCGGGTGGCCCGGGACCTCATCCGCATCGACACGACGAACCACGGCGGCGGCCGCGCCGTCGGCGAGCGCGAGGCGGCCGAGTACGTCGGCGCCTACCTCGCGGCGCTCGGGCTCGATCCGGAGTACTACGAGCCCGTGCCGCGACGCACCAACGTGTCGGTCCGCGTGCCGGGCCGCGACCGCACGCTGCCCGCGCTCGTGCTGCACGGCCACCTCGACGTCGTGCCCGCGGTCGCCGAGGACTGGAGCGTCGACCCTTTCGCCGGCGAGATCCGCGACGGCATGCTGTGGGGGCGCGGTGCGGTCGACATGAAGGACATGGACGCCATGATCCTCACCTCCGTCGCCGAGATCCTGCGCAGCGGAGACCGGCCCGCCCGCGACATCATCGTGACGTTCTTCGCCGACGAGGAGAACGGCGGCGTGGAGGGATCGGCGCTCGTCGTCCGCGACCGGCCGGAATGGTTCCGCGGCGCCACCACCGCCATCGGCGAGGTCGGGGGATTCTCGATCGACGTGGGCGACCGCCGCGCGTATCTGCTCCAGGTGGGGGAGAAGGCGTTGCTGTGGCTCCGTCTCGTCGCGCGCGGAGCGGCCGGGCACGGAAGCCGCGTGCACCCCGACAACGCGGTTACCTCGCTCGCAGAGGCGGTCGCGGCCCTCGGCCGCACCGAGTGGCCGATCCGGCTCACCGAGACGACGACGCAGTTCCTCGACGCGCTGTCGGAGCTCAGCGGGCTCCCGATCGACGACCCCGACGCGATCGCGGATGCCGTCGGCCCGGCGTCCGGCTTCCTGAAGGCGACCCTGCGCACCACCGCGAACCCCACGGGACTCACCGCCGGGTACAAGCACAACGTCATCCCGGACCGGGCGGAGGCGCTCATCGACGTGCGTGTCCTGCCGGGGACGGAGGACGCCGCGCTTGCGGACATCCGGCGCATCGTCGGCGACCGCATCGAGATCGAGACGGTGGTGCGCGATGTGGGGCTCGAGAATCCGTTCTCGGGCGACGTCGTGAGCGCCATGGTGGCCTCGCTCGCCCGTCACGACCCCGGAGCGCCCGTCATCCCGTACCTGATGGGCGCGGGCACCGACAACAAGGCGCTGTCGCGTCTCGGCATCGCCGGATACGGCTTCGCTCCGCTGCGGCTTCCGCGCGACCTCGATTTCACCGGTATGTTCCACGGAATCGACGAACGCGTCCCCATCGACTCGCTCGTGTTCGGTCAGCGCGTGCTCACCGACCTGCTCCGCACGTATTAGCACCACCCTCCGGCACCACCTCCCCGTCCCGCACACATCCGAAGGGTCATCGATGCTGCATTTCCTCGAGGCGCTCCTCCTGGGGTTCGTCCAGGGTCTCACCGAGTTCCTCCCGGTCTCCTCCAGCGCGCACCTCGCCATCCTCGGTGCGTTCCTGCCCACCGCCCAGGATCCCGGCGCCGCGTTCACCGCGATCACGCAGATCGGGACGGAGGCCGCCGTCGTCATCTTCTTCTGGCGTGACATCGTGCGCATCGTGCGCCACTGGTTCGCGGCGCTGTTCGGCCGCATCCCGCGCAACGACCCCGACGCGCGCATGGGCTGGCTGATCATCATCGGATCGATCCCGATCGTCGTGCTGGGGCTCCTGTTCCAGGACCAGATCGAGGGGGTCTTCCGCTCGCTGTGGCTCGTCGCCGGGATGCTCATCTTCTTCGGCGTGCTGCTCGGCATCGCCGATGCGGTCGGCGCGCGCAAGCGCCGCATCCAGGACATCACCGTCCGCGACGGCGTGATCTACGGACTGGCGCAGTCCCTGGCGCTCATCCCGGGCGTCTCGCGCTCCGGCGGCACGATCACGGTGGGGCTCTTCATGGGATACGAGCGCGCGGCCGCTGCGCGCTACGCGTTCCTCCTCGCCATCCCCGCCGTCTTCGGCAGCGGCTTCTATCAGCTGTTCAAGGTGGTCCGGGAGCCGGAGGCCGATCCGCCGTTCTCGCTCTGGGAGACCGGAGCGGCGACGATCGTCGCCTTCGTGGTCGCACTCGTCGTGATCCGCTTCTTCATGGCCTGGATCTCCAAGCGCAGCTTCATGCCGTTCGTGATCTACCGGGTCGCGCTGGGAGCGTTCGTGATGGTGATGCTGGCGACGGGCGTGATCCAGGCCTGAGCCGTCAGCGTCGGTCGTCGCGTCCGGGCTTGCTCGGTCCGTCGCCGCGGCGCTTGAGGTACTGCTCGAACTCCCGGGCGATGGCGTCGCCGGACGCCTCGGGCGAGTCCCACGTGTCGCGCGTCCGCTCGAGCTGCCGGATGTACTCGGTCATCTCCTCGTCGTCGGCGGCCGCGGCATCGATCGAGGCCTCCCAGGCGGCGGACTCGGTCGCGAGCTCCGCGCGCGGCACCTTGGCGCCGGTGAGGTCCTCGAGCCGGTCGAGGAGGGCGAGGGTCGCCTTCGGCGACGGCGTGTGCCCCGCGACGTAATGGGGGATGCTCGCCCACAGGCTCGCGGTCGGGATGCCGGCGCTGTCGGCGACATGGCCGATCACGCTCATGATGCCGACCGGGCCCTCGTACGAGCTGCGCTCGAGCTCGAGGCCGGTGCGCAGCGCCTCGTTCTCACTGCCGGCGAAGACGGAGATGGGCCGGGTGTGGGGGACGTCCGACATCATCGATCCCAGGGCGACGATCCCGGTGATGTCCTCGCGGAGGGCGACGTCGATCAGCTCGGCGGCGAAGGCCTGCCAGGCGCGAGCCGGCTCGACACCGGTCAGCAGCCACAGCTGCGTGCCGCGCGTCGCCCGCGCCGGCCGCAGGAGCGTGGTCTCCGGCCACTTGAGCACCCGGTGGCCGTCCGCATCCAGGGCGACCTGGGGCCGCGTGTACTGATAGTCGAAGTACAGCTCGGGGTCGACCGAATAGACGGTGCGGTAATCGCCCTCTGCGCGCAGCAGCGAGACGGCTGCCGATGCGGCCTCGCCAGCATCGTTCCAGCCGTCGAAGGCAGCGACCAGCACACGGCGCCCGAGTCCCTCCACGCGTTCCTCCTTCTCCCGTGACACGGGTTCCCTCCAGGATAGGCGCAGGGTGGGCGGCGGGCACCGGCGGGCGGGGCGCGCCGGGCGGCGCTCGTTAGCATGGGACGGTGAGTGCACCCCTTCCCGCCGCCGTCCTCTGGGACATGGACGGCACCCTGGTCGACACCGAGCCGTACTGGATGGCGGCCGAGCGTCCCCTCGTCGAGAGCTACGGCGGCAGCTGGACGCACGAGCAGGCCCTCGGCATGGTCGGCCTGGGTCTCGGCGACGCCGCCCGGCTCCTGCAGGACGCGGGGGTGCGACTGGCGGCGGACGAGATCGTGGATGCGCTCACGCAGAGCGTCATGACCTCGCTCGCCGAGGAGGGAGTGCCCTTCCGGCCCGGCGCGCGCGAGCTGCTCGCCGATCTCCGTGCCGCGGGCGTGCCCTGCGCGCTCGTGACGATGTCCCTGCGCCGGATGGCGACGACCGTGGCGGATCTCATCGATTTCGACGCGTTCGATCTCATCGTCGCCGGCGACGACGTCGCACGGCCGAAGCCCTTCCCCGATCCCTATCTGCAGGCGTGCGCGGCGCTCGGCGTCGCACCCGAGGACACCGTCGCGATCGAGGACTCCCCGAACGGTCTCCGATCCGCGATCGCCGCCGGGACGGTGGCGCTCGGCGTCCCCCACATGGTGTCGCTCACCGGAGTGGGGGCGTCCGCGCTCTGGCCGACTCTCGACGGTCGCCGCGCCGCCGACATCGCAGAACTCCACGCCGGGCATGCCCGGCACGTCAGAGAGGAAGCCGCCCTGTGAGCGGAACCATCGCCGCTCCCCGCGGTCCCTTCCGGTACGGCGACCGCGTGCAGCTCACCGGTCCCAAAGGCCGGTTGCACACGGTCACCCTGCGCGAGGGGGGCGAACTCCACACCCACCACGGCGTGCTGCGGCACGCCGATCTGCTCGGGCTCCCCGACGGCTCGGTCGTCGCGAACAGCGGAGGCCACGAGTACCTGGCGCTGCGTCCGCTGCTGCGCGATTTCGTGATGTCGATGCCGCGCGGTGCGGCGATCGTGTACCCGAAGGACGCGGCGCAGATCCTGGCGCAGGCGGACGTCTTCCCCGGGGCGGTGGTGGTCGAGGCCGGCGTCGGGTCCGGCGCGTTGGCGCTGTGGCTGCTGCGCGGGATCGGCGCCGACGGCCGGCTGATCTCGTTCGAGCGACGTGAGGACTTCGCCGAGGTGGCGCGGGCGAACGTCGAGACCTTCCTGGGGGAGCGCCCGGACAACTGGGATCTCGTGGTCGGCGACCTGGTCGCCTCGCTCCCGTCGACGCTCGCTCCGGCGAGCGTGGACCGCGTGGTGCTCGACATGCTCGCGCCGTGGGAATGCATCGACGTCGTCGCGGATGCGCTCGCACCGGGAGGCGTGGTGATCTGCTACATCGCCACGGCCACGCAGCTCAGCCGGGTCGCCGAGTACCTGCGCGGCACCGGCCTGTTCACCGAGCCCGAGGCGAACGAGACGATGGTGCGCGGATGGCACGTGGAGGGTCTGGCCGTCCGGCCCGACCACCGGATGGTCGCGCACACCGGCTTCCTGCTCACCGCGCGCCGGCTCGCCCCGGGCGCGGTGGCCCCGGAGCAGAAGCGCCGCGCGTCGAAGACGAGCTACGGCGACGAGGACGTGGAACTGTGGACCCCGGGCGCCGTCGGCGACCGCGAGATCACCGACAAGAATCTGCGCAAGCGCGTGCGCGAGGCGCAGCGCGCCGCCGCGGGTGCGCGCGCCGCCGCCGCCGGGCCGGGCGATGAAGCGGTCGATCCCGAGCGCATAGACTGATCCGGTGCGTAGATTCCCCGCAGCCGCCGCTGCCCTCGGACTCGTCGCGGTCGCCCTGGTCGGCTGCTCCTCGGTGCAATCGCCCACGTGCGACCGGACGACTCAGCCCGGTGCCCTCGAGGACCTGATCTCGATCGACGGCGAGGTCGGCGAGGCCCCCGACGTGTCCGTTCCCACGCCGTTCCAGGCGGAGGGCCTGCACTATGCAGACGTCGTGACCGGCGACGGCACCGCCGTGGTCGCGAGCAATCAGGTGCTGAACCTCGGGATCACCCTGATCAACGGCGAGACGGGGGAGCAGATCCTCCAGCAGGGCTACACGGCGGAGACCTCCGGCGCGACGACCCTCGCCCTCTGGGACCAGGCCCTTCCGGGGCTCTCCGACGCGCTCATGTGCGCGGGCGAAGGGTCGCGCGTCGTGGCGTCCTTCTCGGCGGACGAGCTGGCGGCGGGCGCGCAGGTCGTGCAGGTCGGGGCGCCCGTGGTCGCGGTCGTGGACCTCGACCAGGTCTTCCTGTCGGCTGCCGATGGCGCGGAGCAGTTCAACCAGGGCAATGGTCTGCCCACGGTCGTGCGCGCTCCCGGCGGCCAGCCCGGGGTCATCGTGCCGGACGCGGAGGCGCCCACCGAGGTCGTCGTCCAGGTTCTCAAGAAGGGTGACGGCGAGACGGTGGCGGACGGCGACGCGATCGCCGCGCAAGAACTCATCGTCGACTGGGACAGGTCGCTCGTCAGCACGACGTGGGAGGAGCAGCCGAAGGGCCTCTCCGCCACGATCGGTGACGATCCCGTCCTGAACGCGCTCGTCGGGCAGACCGTCGGCTCGCAGATCATGGTGGTCGTCCCCGCCTCGGATGCCGGACCGGCACAGGTGCACGTCCTCGACATGCTGGGCATCGTCGGGTCCGCCGCCGGCTGAGCCGGGCGCTCCGCCCCGGCCTAGGATGGGGGCGTGGCCAGGATCGATGCGTCGCGCAACGCGCCCGAGGAACGCCTCGTGAATCTGGTCGTGGCGCTCATGGCGACCGAACAGGGGCTCACGAAGGACACCATCCTCTCGTCGGTCTCCGGCTACCGGGAGCAGTCGGATGCGGGCGCGTCCAAGGATGCGCTCGAGAAGATGTTCGAGCGCGACAAGGAGAATCTGCGCGGCCTCGGGGTGCCGATCGAGACGCTGGGAGACCACGCAGATCCGGACGACCTGCGCGAAGCCCGCTATCGGGTGCCGACCGCCGAGTACGCCCTGCCTGCGGACATCGCGTTCACCGCGGCCGAGATCGCCCTGCTGAACCTCGCCGGCAGCGTGTGGAGCGAGAGCTCCATGTCCGAGCAGGCCCGCAGCGGACTGCGGAAGATCCGTGCTCTCGGAAACACCGTGGACGAGCCCATCATCGGATACGCGCCGCGCATCAGTGTGCGCGACCACGCGTTCGCCCCCCTGCAGCGCGCGATCGAACAGGCACGCACGGTCACTTTTCCGTACCTCAAACCCGGCGAGCGCCGCGCGCGGCTGCGTCGGGTGCGACCGCTGGCGCTCGTCGAGTACGAGGGTCGCTGGCACGTGCTGGGCATCGACGTCGATGTCGCTGCGGAACGCACCTTCCTGCTCTCGCGCATCACCGATGCCGTCGTGATCACGCGAGACGCCTTCGATCCCGAGCTGCGCCGCGGTGCGGGGGACCGGGCGCTCACGGGGCTCCGCGAGCTCGCCGCATCCCAGACGGCGCTCGTCGAGGTGCACCCCGGCACAGAGGCTGCGCTGCGTCTCGCGCGGCGGGCGGAGCCGGCCGTGCAGGGCTTGCGGGTGCCCTATGTGGACGCCCACATCCTCGCCGACGAGCTCGCCTCCTACGGCCCGGAGGTGCGCGTCGTCGAGCCGGCGATGCTCCGCGGGCTCGTCATCGAGCGGTTGCGCGCGGCGCGCGAGCGGCACGGGGGCGGCGAATGAGCGACATGCGTCCGCTGGTGGCCACCGAGCGGGCGGCGCTGATCATGCAGCTCGTGCCGTTCCTGCTCGAGCGAGGCGAGGTGACGCTCGTCGAGGCCGCCGCCGCGTTCGACGTGTCGGTCGCGCAGATGCGTGAGATGGTCGAGAAGCTCACGGTGATCGGCCGGCCCGGTGACGGCGGCTACTGGCAGCTGCCGAACGATCTGTTCGACATCGACTGGGATCTGCTCGATCAGCAGGACCGCATCGCCTTGACCCATACGGTCGGGCTCGAGCACGCGCCGCGCCTCACCGCCCGAGAAGCCGCGGCGCTGCTGGCGGGACTCCAGCTCACCGGATCGCTTCCCGGACTCGCGGACAGCGACATCGTCCGCGGACTGCTCGCGAAGCTCTCCCGGGGCGCGGGGACGACGCCCGCAGAAGTGATCGTCGCCCCGGCGCCGGTGGATGCCGCCCGTGACACGGTCGACGCGGCGCTCCGTGCGGGGGTCGCGGTGTCGTTCTCCTACAAGGCGCCGAACGCCCCGGCGACGACCCGCACCGTCGACCCGGTGAAGGTCCACATCGCGGACGACGCGTGGTACCTGCAGGGCTGGTGCCACATGCGCCAGGGCATGCGTACCTTCCATCTCGAGCGTGTGAGCGGCATCCGGTTGACCGACATCCCGATCGAGCACGCCGGTGACCCGCTGCCGGCCCTCTTCGAGCCGGGGGCGTCGGACGCCGTGGCCCGTATCCGCTTCCCCGCCGCGATCGCCCCGCTGCTCGGCGATTACCTCGATCACGCCGAGGTCGAGCAGACCGGAGCGGTGTGCGTGGCGACCATGCGGATCGCGGACGCGCAGAGCCTGCGGCGTCTGGCCGCTCGCCGCGGCGGCGACGTCGAGATCCTCGAACCCGCGGCCGCCCGACGAGCGGCGGCCGAATGGGCCGACGCCGGACTGGCGCAGTACAGGGCGGAATGATCGCTGTCCTTCAGGGCCCGGCGACGGGGCAGGGGTTACACTGAGGTCACACCCGCGGAAGGAATGCGACATGCTGCAAAACCTCACTGGATGGCATTTCCTGATCATCCTCCTGGTCATTCTGCTGCTGTTCGGCGCCGCGAAACTCCCCGCCCTCGCCCGCAGCCTCGGCCAGTCGGCCCGTGTCTTCAAGGGCGAGATGAAGGAGATGCGCAAGGACGACGACGCCGTCGATCCGGCCGCTGCATCATCGGCTGCGGCATCGTCGACCGCCGCAGAGTCGCCGATCGGCACGACGGTTCCCGACGACGCGGCCACGCGTCCGCGGGGAACCGACCCGTCGCCCCGCTGACCGTTCGTGGCCACGGCAGGACCCGCGCGCGTCGACAGCCGTGACTCGCCGCGCCGCGAGAGGCGGATGACCCTCGGGCAGCACCTCGTGGAGCTGCGGAAGCGGTTGATGATCGCCGCGCTGGCACTGGTGATCGGCATGATCGTGGCGTTCCTCGTCACCGAGCAGGTCATCGACCTGCTCACGATCCCGATCCAGATGATCGCCGAGTCGCGGGGCACGGACTTCGCGAAGCTCAATTTCACCTCGATCACCGCGGGGTTCGATCTGCGGCTGCGCATCGCCTTCGCGATCGGTCTCATCGTTTCCGCCCCGGTGTGGCTCTGGCAGATCTGGGCGTTCATCATGCCCGGACTGACGCGCAAAGAGGTGCGGTACACGATGGGCTTCATGGCCGCGGCAGTCCCGCTGTTCTTCGGGGGGACCGTGGTCGGCTGGCTGATCATGCCGCACGTGATCGAGCTGATGGCGCAGTTCGTGCCCGAGCAGGGCGCGCTCCTGTTCACGTCCGAGTACTACTACGACTTCATCTTCAAACTGCTGTTGGTGGTCGGGGTGGCATTCGTCCTCCCGGTCTTCCTCGTCGCTTTGAACTTCGCCGGGGTCATCTCGGGCATCGCCATCCTCAAGGGCTGGCGCGTCGCGGTTCTCGTCGCCGTGATCTTCTCGGCACTCGCCACCCCGGCCGCCGACATCTTCTCGATGCTCATGCTCGCCGGCATCCTGATCGTGCTCTATCTCGCCGCAGCGGGGGTGTCGCTGCTCGTCGACCGCCGCCGTCGCAAGCGCGACTCCGCGCTGCTGACCGGGCCGGCATGAGCGAACCGAGCCCCGCCGAACGTTACGCGCGAGCGACCAGAGCTCAGCAGCATCCGCAGACCGCCGCGTTCGCGGCGATGCAGCGGTTCGCCCTCGATCCGTTCCAGGTCGAAGGATGCCAGACCCTCGAGGAGGGGCGGAGCGTGCTCGTCGCGGCCCCGACCGGTGCGGGCAAGACCATCGTCGGCGAATTCGCGATCCATCTCGCGATGAGCACGCCGCGCGACAAGGCGTTCTACACCACCCCCATGAAGGCGCTGTCGAACCAGAAGTTCCGCGAGCTCGTGGAGGTCTACGGCGCGGATCAGGTGGGGCTGCTCACCGGCGACACGAACATCAACGGCAACGCGCGCATCTTGGTGATGACCACCGAGGTGCTGCGGAACATGCTGTACGCCGCCTCGGCCGCGCTCCGCGACCTGCGGTTCGTCGTCATGGACGAGGTGCACTACCTCGCCGATCGCTTCCGCGGCGCGGTGTGGGAGGAAGTCATCATCCACCTCCCGCCCGAGGTGCGGCTCGTCTCGCTCTCGGCGACGGTGTCGAACGCCGAGGAGTTCGGCGACTGGCTCGACACCGTGCGCGGCGACACCGACATCATCGTGTCCGAGACGCGCCCCGTGCCGCTCGAGCAGCACGTCCTCGTACGCGGGGACCTGCTGCCGCTGTTCGCCGACCGCGCGGGCGTCGCCACGGCGCAGGTGAACCAGGAACTCATGCGGATCCGTTCGGCGAACGGCAACACGTTCGAGCAGAACCGGCGTGCGATGGCGAACCGTCGGTCCGACGGCCAGCACCGTCGCCCGCACAAGGGGGGCAACCGCCCGATCCGCTCGGCGAACGCCCGGCGGGTCGAACGCATCGACCGGCCCGAGGTGATCGAGCTGCTCGCGCGTGCGACGCTGCTCCCCGCCATCTTCTTCATCTTCAGCCGGGTCGGCTGCGACGCCGCCGTGCAGCAGGTACGGCGTTCCGGCGTGCGGCTCACGAGCGCCCCCGAACGGCGGGAGATCCGCGAGCTCGTCGAGGAGCGGACCCGCAATCTCGCCGAGGAGGACCTCGCCGTCCTGGGCTTCTGGGAGTGGCGGGAGAACCTCGAGCGCGGGGTGGCGGCACACCATGCCGGGCTGCTCCCCGCCTTCAAGGAGATCGTCGAGGAGCTCTTCCGGCGGAAGCTCGTGAAGGTCGTGTTCGCGACCGAGACTCTCGCGCTCGGCATCAACATGCCCGCTCGCACCGTGGTGCTGGAGAAGCTCGAGAAGTTCAACGGCGAAGCGCGGGTCGCGATCACGTCCGGGGAGTACACGCAGCTGACCGGACGCGCGGGGCGACGCGGCATCGATGTCGAGGGGCACGCGGTCGTGCAGTGGACCGAAGGGATGGACCCGCAGGCGGTGGCCGCGCTTGCCTCCCGGCGAACGTACCCGCTCAACTCGAGCTTCCGGCCGACCTACAACATGGCGGTCAACCTCATCGACCAGTTCGGCCGGGGGCGGGCGCGCGAGATCCTCGAGTCCTCCTTCGCCCAGTTCCAGGCCGACCGTGCCGTCGTGGGACTCGCCCGCGAGGTACGCGCGGCGGAGGAGTCGCTCGCCGGATACGCGGAGGCGATGACATGCGACCGGGGGGACTTCGCGGAGTACGCCGAGATCCGCGCCGCCCTGGGCGACCTGGAGCGGCTCAACCGCAAGGACGCCACCGCATCCCGCGCCACACGTGAGTCGCGCCAGCGCGAACTGCAGTCCCTGCGACGACGGATGCAGCGGCATCCGTGCCACAACTGCCCCGACCGCGAGCAGCATGCGCGATGGGCGGAGCGGTATCGCAAGCTCGCGCGACAGGTGGCGCGCACCCGCGCGCAGATCGACACCCGCACCGGAACGGTTGCGCGCGTGTTCGACCGTGTGGTCGAGGTGCTGGCCGAGCTCGATTACGTGCGGATCGGTGACGACGGCTCGGCCGCGCTCACGACCGCCGGTCGCACCATGCGGCGGATCTACGGCGAGCGGGACCTGCTCGTGGCGGAGTCGCTGCGATCGGGAATCTGGGACGGGCTCGACGCGCCATCGCTCGCCGCCCTGGTCTGCGCACTGGTGTACGAGCCCCGACGGGACGAGGCCGGCCCCGGCGAACGCGGACTCCCGCGCGGCGCATTCCGCACCGCGCTCACCGAGACCGAGGCCCTCTGGCAGCGCCTGGACGATCTGGAACGCGACCACCGGCTCCCGGGCTCCGAACCGCCCGCCAGCGGTCTCTCCCAGGCGATGTACTCCTGGGCCCGGGGCGCGTTGCTGGACCGCGTGCTCAGCGAGGCCGACATGGCGGCGGGCGACTTCGTGCGCTGGACCAAGCAGACGATAGACCTGCTCGACCAGCTCTCGCTCGTGGCCGAGTCGCCACTCGCGACGACCGCGCGGACGGCGCTGGATGCGGTGCGCCGCGGCATCGTCGCCTACACCGCCGTCTGACCGCACGGCGCCCGCTCAGGATGCCCGGCCCTAGGCTGATGAGGTGACCCGCGCCCGCCCGCTCCTGCCGTTGTGGGCGGCCGCACCGACCGCCGTTGCGGCGGGACTGCTGCTCACCCTGGCGTTCCCCGCCGTCAGCTGGTGGCCCATGGTGTTCGTCGCGGTGCCCCTCGCCCTGCTCACCCTGATCGGTCGGAGCGCGGGCGGTGCGCTCCTGGTCGGCACGCTGTACGGCGCCGCCTTCTTCTCGGTGAACGTCTCGTTCACCGCGCGCTACCTCGGCCCGGTCCCGTGGCTCGCGCTGTCGCTGCTGGAGGCAGCGCTCACGGGCGTGATCGCCATCCTGATCGCGTGGGCGTACCGGTGGCTGCCGCGGCTGGCGCCCGGTCGCTGGGCGCGTCTCACCCTGCTGCCCCTCCTCGTCGCCGGACTCTGGACGCTCCGCGAGCAGATCCTCGGCTCCTGGCCCTACGGCGGCTTCCCCTGGGGGCGGATCGGGGTGACGCAGGCGAACGGGCCGCTCGCCGGGATCGCGTCGTGGGTGGGGATGTCGGGGCTCAGCTTCCTCATCGTGCTGCTGTGCGCCGCGGCCGTCGAGTACGTCCGCGCGGGCCGCTTCCGCGATGCGCGGACCGCCCTTCCGGCGGTGGGTCTCGCCGCCGCGATCGTGCTCGTCCCGGCGTTCCCGACCACGGTGGCCGGCAGCATCCGGGTCGGCGCCGTGCAGGGGAATGGGCCGGCGGGATACTTCGACCAGCGGGGTCCCGGAGACGTGCTCGACGCTCAGCTCGCCGCGACGGCGCCGCTCGTCGGCGAACCGCTCGACGTGCTGCTCTGGCCGGAGGGCGGGATCGACTCCGATCCTCTGAACCGGCCGGCGACCGCAGCGACGCTCGATGTGCTGTCGGAGAATCTCGACGCCCCCCTGCTCGTGAACGCCGCCACGACGCGCGGCGATCTCTTCTACAACACGTCCATGCTGTGGCGGGCGGGCGAGGGCGCCGTGGCGACCTACGACAAGATCCATCCCGTGCCGTTCGGCGAGTACGTCCCGGATCGGCCGTTCTTCGAAGCTCTCGCCCCGGACCTCATCGGGCTCATCGGTCGCGAGTACACGCCGGGCACCTCGGCGCCGGTGTTCGAGGTGGACGGCGTCGACATCGGGCTCGCGATCTGCTTCGACGTGATCTACGACGATGTCATCTGGGCGGGGATCGACGGCGGCGCGCAGGTGCTGATGTTCCAGACCAACAACGCCGACTTCCGCGGGACGGACGAGAACCTCCAGCAGCTCGCGTTCGCCCGCATGCGCGCGATCGAGACGGGCCGCGCGGTCGTCAACATCTCCACGGTGGGCACGAGCCAGGTGATCGCCCCGGACGGGTCGGTCATCGACGGACTCGCCGCGGACGAAGCAGGCGCGATGGTCTCGGACGTGCCGCTGCGCACCGGCGTCACCCCCGGGGTGCTGCTCGGTCCATGGGTGCACGCGATCCTCGGATGGGGGAGTGCGCTGGCACTCGCGGGGGTCGGCATCGCCGCGCTGGTGCGCCGCCGGGCGCGCGAAACGGCGCCGTCCCGCGAGGGGAACGACGCCGTGCGGTGAGCGCGGTTACGCGCTCTTCTTGGAGACGTCCTCACCGGCGCCGCGACGGGACCGGATGAAGGCGAGCCGCTCCTCGAGCAGTTCTTCGAGCTCGGGGATCGAGCGCCGCTCGAGCAGCATGTCCCAGTGCGTGCGGGCGGCCTTCTGGTCGCCGCGGTCGACCGTGACGGTCGAGTCGCCGATGCGGAGCACCGCCTCGCCACCGCAGGTGCGGCACTCCCAGGTCTGGGGCGCCTCGGCGTCGGCCGCGAAGGTCAGTGTCGTCTCGTTGCCGCAGACGCTGCAGACGTAGATGTGCTGCGTGCGCTCATGGAAAACGACGCCCTCTTCGCTCTGTAGGCTCTGGGCGCCGAGTCGGATGCCGCGGAGGCTGCGATCTGCCATTGTGTGGTCCTCTCGTCGCGTGTGATACCCGGTATAACGTCTCCAGTTGGGAGGATCATCCGAAGCACGGGCCGGGCTTCGGAACTCACAGTCGATCCTCAGGCCGCGGGCGGGAAGAATTCCCGCAGGGCCACGTCGGCGCGGTCCGTGACGATTCCGTCGACGCCGGCATCGACGAGTCGTCGCATGTCGAGGGGATCGTTGACGGTCCAGACGTGGACCTCGACGCCGGCGCGGTGCGCGGCCTCGATCAGGCGCCGGGAGACGACCCGCAGCGGTCCTTGCCGTTCGGGGAGCTGGAGGGCGTCGAGACCGGCGAGCGCGCGCGCCGCGAGTCGCTGCGAGCCGGATCCCACCGCCGCGAGCACCCGGGCGACCCCGCGGCTGCCCGGGGAGGTCGCGGGGGAGAGGCCGGTCCGCACCGCGGCGGCGGCATCGAGGGCGGCGCGTCGGCGTTCCTCCGAGAAGCTCGTGATCAGCACCCGCTCGGCGTATTCGGCGACGATGCGGCCGGCCGGGACGGCGGCGGCGGGCGCCTTCACGTCGATGTTGAAGCGGACGTCGGGAAAGCTCTCCAGAGCTTGCCGGAGCGTGATCAGCCCGCCGCGCGGGGCCATGAGGTCCTCGAGCTCGCGGGTGGTCACGTCGGCCAGTCGACGTGTGTCGCCGGCCACCCGCGTGAGATCCGGGTCATGGAAGAGCACGACCTCGCCATCCCGTGTCAGGTGGCAGTCCGATTCGACATAGGCCGCTCCGGCGGCGTGCGCGGCGGCGACGGCGGCGAACGAGTTCTCCGCCGCATCCGCGGTGCCGGGCATGACCAGGCCGCGGTGGGCGAGGATGCGCGGGGTGCCGGTGCCGACGAGATAGGGGTGTGTCACGGTTCCTCCGACCGACACCGTACCCGGCCGCGGCGACCTCCGACGCGGGTTGGTAGGGTCGAAGCGGCCGTGCGATGCGCGAGCCCCGCACCGAATCCTGGAGTCACCGTGTCCGATCACCTCACCCCCCTCGAGCCCGGTTCCCTCGCCGGCAAGACCGCGCTCGTCACCGGATCCTCACGCGGGATCGGCGCGGACACCGTGCGTTATTTCGCCCAGGCGGGCGCCAACGTCGTCATCAACTTCCGCAACAAGGCGCCGCGCGCCGAGAAGCTCGCGACCGAGCTCCGGTCGCTGGGCGTCGAGGCCCTCGTGGTGGGCGCCGACCTCACCGACCCCGAATCGGTGAGTGCCATGTTCGCGGAGGTCGCCCGCACCTTCGGCAGCCTGGACATCCTCGTGCTGAACGCGTCCGGCGGTATGGAGAGCGGGATGGCGGCGGACTACGCGCTCACCCTCAACCGCGACGCGCAGGTCAACGTCCTCGAGAGCGCGCTGCCGGTGTTGTCGGCGGGTTCGCGCGTGGTCTTCGTGACGAGCCATCAGGCCCACTTCATCCGCACCACGCCCACGATGCCCGAGTACGAGCAGGTCGCGCTCTCCAAGCGCGCCGGTGAGGACGCCCTGCGCGAGCGCATCCCCGCGCTGGACGAACGCGGCGTCGAGTTCGTGGTCGTATCGGGCGACATGATCGAGGGCACGATCACCGCGACCCTCCTCGAGCGCGCGAACCCCGGCGCCATCGCGTCCCGGCGCGAGGACGCGGGCAAGCTCTACAACGTGGCCGAGTTCGCCGCGGAGGTGGCACGGGCCGCCGTCGAGCAGGTCCCCGCCGGCAATACTCGTCTGGTCGGCGACACCGGCTCGTTCGCCGCGGAGTGAACCGACGAGAGAGCGCCCCGCACCGGAAAGGTGCGGGGCGCTCTCTCGTGCGCGGATGCGGCGCTCAGACGCCCTTGAAGGTGAAGGCGCGCACGATCTGGACGATGCCGAGGGCGATCAACGAGATCCCGACGAAGAGCCACAGCAGGGCGACGTAGAGCGGCGAGAACAGCAGGATGACGCCCGCGATGAGGCTGAGGATCGCGAAGAAGATCGTCCAGCCCTTGGAGGCGGAGCCGCCCAGGGTCGTGAGAGCGACGATCCCCTCGACGATCCACGTGATGCCGATGAACACGCCCACGAAGATCGCGAGGAACACGGTGGTGTCCGAGAGGTTCACGAGCGCGATGATGCCGGCGGCGACGAAGACGATTCCGAGCACGATGTGACCGACGCGTGCCCAGCCGCCGAGCGACTTCGAGAAGATCCCGAGGCCGGCGTAGACGAGCCCGGACGCGATGGCGTAGACGGCGATGATCGCCGTGCCCACAGCCGCGGTCTTGAGCGGCCAGACGAGGATCAGGATGCCGACGATGAGTGCGATCGCGCCGCCGATCCCGAGGGCGGTGCGAATGCCGTTGACGGCACTCTTTTCGAACGAGGTGGCGGTCATGGTTACTCTCCCTGTGAAGAACCTGAGAAGGTCGACTTCACCATAGCGCGCCCGAGCGTCGCGCGGGGGGCCGCATCCGTCACCCGAAGAGGAGAACGGCCCCGATGAGGATGGGGACGCAGCCGATCGTGGTGATGAGGATGGTGTCGCGGCTCACGGTTTCGCTCACCCCGTAGCGCTGCGCGTAGTTGAAGACGTTCTGCGCCGTCGGGAGACCGGCGAGCACCACGACGACGAGGGTCTGTGCGGCGGTGAGGCCGAAGAGGGTCGCGACCAGCCAGGCGACGACGGGCATGACGACCAGCTTGAGAACGCTGGCGGTGATCACTTCGCCGCGATGCCCGGTGGCGCCGAGCACGCGCTGGCCGTAGAGGGAGATCCCGTAGGTGATCAGCATCACCGGCACGCAGGCACCCGCGATGAGCAGCGCCGGCTCCATCACGAACGGCGGCAGATCGATGCCGGTCACCGAGACCAGCGCGCCGAGCGCCGAGCCGAGCACGATGGGATTCGTGACGGTGCGCCCGACGATGCGCCGGATGGATCGCACCCCGCTCGTGGCCGAATCCAGGATCGCGAGGGCGATCGGGGTGAACACCAGGAGCTGCAGCAGGATCACCGGCGCCGGGTAGGCGGCGCTGCCGAGCAGATACAGCGACAGCGGGATGCCGATGTTGTTGGAGTTCACCTGGCCCGCCGAGAGCGCGCTCACCACGGTGTCCGCCGCGGAACGTCGCCAGACGAGGCGCGCCAGCAGCGCCTGCACCGCGATGACCGCGACAGCGGCGATCGCCGAGACCGGCAGGAGCGCCGAGAAGAGCACCTTCACGTCGGCCTGCGCGAGCACCGTGAACAGCAGGAAGGGCGAGAGCACGTAGAAGGTGAGGCGGCTGAGCACCTGGCGTGCGTGCGGTCCCAGCAGATCGATCCGCCCGAGGACGTAGCCCACGACGATCGCGAGTCCCACGACGACGAAACCGGTCAGGGCATCCAGCATCACCCCAGCGTAGAACGCTGAACCGCCGCCCTCGGAAGGAGGGCGGCGGTTCCGGCAGACGGAGTCAGCGCGTGCGCGGGACGCGATTCTCCGCGCTCACCATCCAGGACAGCTGCTCCAGCCGCTCGAGCACGGCGTGCAGGATGTCGGCGCTGGTCGGATCCTCGTCGTCCACGTCGTCGTGCACCTCGCGGCAGGTCGCCGTCACCGCATCCAGCCGCTCGGTCATCAGATCGATGACCTCGGTCGTGGCGATCTCTCCCTGCGGGAACTCCGGCAGGGTGGTGGTCTCGGCGACGACGTCGCTGCGGCCGTCGGGGAGGGCGTGGAGCGCCCGCATCCGCTCGGCGACCGTGTCGGCGAACTCGCGCGCGGCCTCGATGATCTCGTCGAGCTGCAGGTGCGTGTCGCGGAAGTTGGTCCCGACGACGTTCCAGTGCGCCTGCTTGCCCTGGAGGGACAGCTCGATCAGGTCCACGAGCACCTTCTGCAGGTTCTCGCTCAGCTGGTCGGATGCGGTGAAGCCGCGTTCCGCGTTCTGCTCGGCGGTGAGTCCCGCGCCACTGCCGCCACGGGCGGGTCGGCGCCGGTTGCGGGTCGCCGCGGACGTCTTGCTGGTCTCGGATGAGGTCTTGGTGGCCATCGACATACTCCTTCGTCTCGTGCGGGCTCCACGCTAGGTGCCCCCGGCGACGCACGCGGTGCTCTTGCCGCGCCGGAGGTGAGGTGGTACCCGCGGTGTTACACGCCCGGCGCGGATCCGGCAAGGGCCGCGGTTCGCGTGCCGCCCTGCCTAGCGTGGGAACGATGATGGCCGATCCGAACTCCGCACCCGATTCCGGCGGCGAACCGCTCGCGTCCTACGCGGCGCTCGGCGACGGCCGCACGATCGCCCTCGTGGGGCTCCGGGGGCAGATCGATTGGATGCCGGTTCCCGACATCGGCGCCGAGCCGGTGTTCGCGCGACTGCTCGACGACCGCCAGGGCGGCTGCATCGAACTGGAGCCGACCACCGCGTACCGTGTCCGCCGGCGTTATCTGCCCGGAACCAACGTGCTCGAGACGACGTTCACCACGGACTCCGGGGTGGCGAAGGTCACGGACGCGCTCGTCGTCGGAGTCGCCGGGCGTCTGCCGTGGTGCGAGCTCGGCAGACGGATCGAGGGCGTCAGGGGGAGCGTGGACTTCGCCTGGCGGGTGCAGCCGGGGACGATGCTCGGCACCGCGTCGCCGTGGATCGAGGACACCGAGCGGGGAGCGGTCATCCGTTGCGGCGCGATCACCGTGGCCGTGGTGGGCGAGGCGCACGACCCGGAGCCCGCCGACCTCCACGCCGACGTCGTGGAGTTGCGCGGTTCCGTGTCGACGACGGCGGGCTCGCGACATCTCCTGGTGGTCGTCGCCACGCATGACGAGCCGCTGCGGCTCCCGGATCCCGGGAACGTCGACCGGGGGATCGACCGCACCATCGAGAGCTGGCGGCGGTGGTCGACGGAGTTCTCCTACGACGGGTCCTGGGCGGATGCGGTGCAGCGCAGTGCGCTCGCGCTCAAGATCCTCGTCTACGCCCCGTCGGGGGCGATCGTCGCGGCGGGGACGACGTCGCTGCCGGAGACCGGCCGCGGAGGCAAGAACTGGGATTATCGCTTCGCGTGGGTGCGCGATCTCGCCTACACCGTGCACAGCCTGGTGCGGTTCGGCCTGCGCGAGGAGACGCATGCCGCTCTCTCGTGGCTCAGTCGTGCCATCCGCGCGAACGGGCCGGATCCGCACGTCTTCTATGCGCTCGACGGCACGCCGACGGCGGAGGTCGACCGCCGGGACGCGCCGGGGTGGCGCGGTATCGGGCCGGTGGTCGTGGGCAACCCGGCGCAGGGTCAGCTGCAGCTGGGCGTGTACGGCGACGTCTTCGCCGTGTGCCGCACCTATGTCGACGCCGGCAACCTGCTCGATCAGGGCACCGCGCGGCTGCTCGCCGAGCTCGCCGACCGGGTGTGCGACCTATGGCGCAGCGCCGACTCGGGCATGTGGGAACTGCCCGAGGCGCGGCACTACGTCTCGTCGAAGATGGGATGCTGGCAGGCGCTCAACGACGCCGTGCACCTGTGCGAGCGCGGCCAGATCCCCGGATCGAGCGAACGATGGGCGGCGGAGCGCGACCGCATCCGGTCCTGGGTCGACGAGCACGGCTGGAACGAGGAGCGCGGCGCGTACGTCATGGCGCCGGGCAGTCCCGATCTCGACGCGTCGGTGCTGCTGCACGCGATGAGCGGGTTCGACCGCGGGGAGCGCATGAGTCGCACCATCGACGCGGTGCACCGGGAGCTCGGTGCCGGCGACCTCCTGTATCGCTACAGCGGTGCCGCGCAGGAGGAGCACACCTTCCTCGCCTGCGCGTTCTGGCGCGCCTCCGCGCTCGCGTGCGTCGGTCGGCACGATGAGGCGATCCTCACGATGGACCGGCTGGTCGAGACGGCCAACGACGTCGGCATCCTTCCCGAGATGGTCGAGGCGTCGACGGGGGCGTTCTGGGGCAATCTGCCGCAGGCCCTCAGCCATCTCGCCCTCGTGAACGCGGCGCTGACGATCGGCGAGCTCGCGGGCGAGATCCGCGACTGACGACCCCAGGAGACAAGGAGAACACATGGACCTCGGAATCACGGGCAAGATCGCCCTCGTCACCGGCGCCGATTCGGGCATCGGCTGGCACACCGCGCAGATGCTCCTCGCGGAGGGCGCGACGGTCGTCATCTCCGACCGCGACCAGGACGAGCTCGACCGGGCGGCCGCGAAGCTCGACGCCGACGACAGCCGGCTGCACGCGTTCGCCGCGGACATCACGAGTCAGGATTCGCTGCTGGCCCTGCACGAGTCGGTGCAGGATGCCGTCGGAGACATCGACATCCTGGTCCAGGCGGCCGGCGTCACCGGCGCGCAGGGTCTCTTCCACGAGATCTCCGACGAGGGGTGGGTGAAGACGATCGAGACCGACCTCATGGGCCCGGTGCGTCTCATCCGCCAGTTCTTGCCGTCGCTCCGGAAGGGCGGGTGGGGGCGCCTCGTGCTGCTCGCATCCGAGGACGCCGTGCAGCCCTACGACGACGAGCTGCCGTATTGCGCCGCGAAGGCGGGGATCCTCGCTCTCGCGAAGGGGCTGTCGCGGTCGTACGCCCGGGAGGGGCTGCTCGTGAACGCGGTCTCGCCCGCCTTCATCCACACGCCGATGACCGACGCGATGATGGCCAAGCGCGCGGACGAGCTGGGGGTCACCCCCCGGGAGGCGATCGTCTCGTTCCTCGACGAGGAGCGGCCCTACATGGAGTTGAAGCGCCGCGGTGAGCCCGACGAGGTCGCGGCGGTCGTCGCCTTCCTGTGCTCGGACCTCGCCTCTTTCGTGAACGGTTCGAACTACCGCGTGGACTCCGGTTCGGTCGCGACGATCTGATCGCGGCGGGGCGCGGGACCGCTGCCGTGGGTGCCCGCGTCGGTGCTCACGGCGGTGCCCGCGCCGTTTCAGGAGTACCCGCCGCTTCAGGAGAACCCGCCAATTCAGGACACAGGGGCCTGCGGCATCCTGACTCGGCGTGTTCTCCTGCGCTCGCGTGACGCCGCGTGAGGTCCGCGGTGCGCGCGGCGTCACGGGTTGGCGTCGGGAGCGTCGCGTGACACGATCGAGCACGTGACGGCACCCTCGGACGACGCGGCGCGACTGCGCGACCTCGTGCTGCTGCGCCGGGTGCGCGATCGCATCGACCGGGAGTACGCGAAGCCGCTCGACGTCGATGCGCTCGCACGCGGCGTGCACATGTCGGCGGGACACCTCAGTCGGCAGTTCCGTGCGGCCTACGGCGAGTCGCCCTATGCGTACCTCATGACCCGTCGCATCGAGCGGGCGATGGTGCTGCTGCGCCGGGGGGATCTGAGCGCGACCGAGGTCTGCTTCGCGGTGGGGTATGGGTCGGTCGGCACATTCACCACCCGCTTCACGGAGCTCGTCGGCGTCGCCCCCGGCGCCTACCGTGCCCGCTTCGCACGGGCGGCGCCCGAGATGCCCGGCTGCCTGTCTCGGCAGGCGACCCGACCGGTCAGGAATCGAGAAGCGCGCGTCGCCGCATCCGATCTAGCGTGATGCCCATGAACATCACCATCCAGTACGCGTTCCTCCCGCACACCGACCCCGACGCGGCGCTCGCGTTCTACCGCGACACGCTCGGCTTCGAGGTGCGGGGCGACGTCGGCTACGAGGGGATGCGGTGGCTCACGGTGGGTCCCGTCGGACAGCCCGGCACGGCGATCGTGCTGCATCCGCCGGCAGCGGATCCGACGATCTCGGACGACGAGCGCCGCACCATCCTCGAACTGATCGCGAAGGGGTCGTTCGGTGCGCTGACGCTCGCGACGGATGATCTCGACGGCCTGTTCGAGAAGCTCGAGGCGAGCGGCGCCGACGTCGTGCAGGAACCGATGGAGCAGCCCTACGGCGTGCGCGACTGCGCGTTCCGCGACCCCTCCGGCAACCTGTTGCGCATCAACCAGGTCGGCTGACTCCTCGGCGTGTCCGCCCTCTGCCGTAGCATCGCTGACGACGAGACGAGCGGGGGAGGGGACCCCCAGGGGAGGATTCGACGATGAGCAGCGCAGCGGTCACGGCACCGGCCAGCACCGATCAGGGCGTCCATCCCGCCGACAGCCACGATCTCATCCGGGTGCGCGGCGCACGCGAGAACAACCTGCAGGACGTGAGCATCGACATCCCGAAACGGCGCCTGACGGTGTTCACGGGCGTCTCCGGCTCGGGCAAGAGCTCGCTCGTGTTCGGCACCATCGCCGCCGAATCCCAGCGCATGATCAACGAGACCTACAGTGCGTTCGTGCAGGGGTTCATGCCGAGTCTCGGCCGGCCCGACGTCGACGTGCTCGAGGGACTCACGACGGCGATCATCGTCGACCAGGAGCGGATGGGCGCGAACGCCCGCTCGACGGTGGGCACCGCCACCGATGTCAACGCGATGCTGCGCATCCTCTTCAGCCGGCTCGGCCAGCCGCACATCGGCTCGCCGCAGGCGTTCTCGTTCAACGTCGCGTCGGTGCACGGCGCCGGCGCCGTCACGGTCGAGAAGGGCTCCAGCACCAAGGCGGTGCGGCAGTCGTTCTCGGTGCTCGGCGGCATGTGCCCGCGGTGCGAGGGCATGGGGAGCGTCACCGACATCGACCTCGGTCAGCTCTTCGACGAGAACAAGTCGCTCGTCGAGGGCGCGATCACGGTGCCCGGGTTCACGGCCGACGGCTGGGCGGTGCGCATCTACGCCGAGTCGGGGTTCGTCGACGGTGCGAAGCCGATCCGCGAGTTCACGGAGGCGGAGCGTCAGGACTTCCTCTACAAGGAGCCGACGAAGGTCAAGATCGCCGGCATGAACATGACCTACCAGGGCCTGGTGCCGCAGGTGCAGAAGTCGATGCTGGCGAAGGATCGCGAGGCGATGCAGCCCCACATCCGTGCGTTCGTCGACCGCGCGGTGCGCTATACGACCTGCCCCGACTGCGCGGGGACCCGACTCAGCGAAAGCGCCCGGTCGTCACGGATCGCGGGGCTCAACATCGCCGACGCCTGCGCCATGCAGATCAGCGATCTCGCCGAGTGGGTGCGTGCGCTCGACGAGCCTGCCGCCGCGCCGCTGCTGGAGAAACTGCAGGAGACCCTGGACTCGTTCGTGCAGATCGGCCTCGGCTACCTGTCGCTGGACCGCCCGGCCGGGACGCTCTCCGGGGGAGAGGCGCAGCGCACGAAGATGATCCGTCACCTCGGATCGTCGCTCACCGACGTCACCTATGTGTTCGACGAGCCGACCGTGGGCCTGCATCCGCACGACATCGAACGGATGAACGAACTGCTCCGCCAGCTGCGGGACAAGGGCAACACGGTGCTGGTCGTCGAGCACAAGCCCGAGACCATCGCGATCGCCGACCACGTCGTCGATATCGGCCCGGGCGCCGGAACCGCGGGCGGCAGCATCTGCTTCGAGGGGACACTCGACGGGTTGCGGGGGAGTGGCACGCTGACCGGTCGCCACCTCGGTGACCGGACCGCGCTCAAGACGGCTGTGCGCGAGCGCGCGGGCGTGCTGGAGATCCGCGGTGCATCGGTCAACAACCTGCAGGATGTCGACGTCGATGTGCCGCTGGGTGTGCTCACGGTGATCACGGGCGTGGCGGGATCCGGCAAGAGCTCGCTCGTCCACGGATCGCTTCCGGCCGGCGCCGACGTGGTGTCGGTCGATCAGGCGGCGATCCGGGGTTCCCGGCGCAGCAATCCCGCGACCTACACGGGCCTGCTCGAGCCCATCCGCAAGGCCTTCGCGAAGGCGAACGGTGTGAAACCGGCGCTGTTCAGCGCGAACTCCGAGGGCGCATGCCCGACCTGCAACGGGGCGGGGGTCATCTACACGGATCTCGGCATGATGGCGGGCGTCGCCGCAGTATGCGAGGTCTGCGAGGGGCGTCGGTTCGACGCATCCGTGCTGGAGTACCACCTGAACGGCAAAGACATCAGCGAAGTACTGGCGATGCCGGTCGCAGAGGCGGCGGAGTTCTTCGCCGCCGGCGACTCGAAGCTGCCGGCGGCCCACGCCATCCTGGTGCGCCTCGTCGATGTCGGACTCGGCTACCTGACGATCGGGCAGCCGCTCACGACGCTTTCGGGCGGCGAGCGTCAGCGCCTGAAGCTCGCCACCCACATGGCGGAGAAGGGCGGCATCTACGTGCTGGACGAGCCGACGACCGGTCTGCATCTGGCGGACGTCGAACAACTGCTCGGTCTGCTGGATCGCCTGGTCGATTCGGGGAAGTCCGTCATCGTCATCGAGCACCATCAGGCGGTGATGGCTCACGCGGATTGGATCATCGACGTCGGACCGGGCGCCGGCCACGACGGCGGCCGCATCGTCTTCGAGGGCACGCCGTCAGATCTCGTCGCCGAACGGACGACGCTCACCGGTCGGCATCTGGCGGAGTACGTCGCATCGGCGTGAGTCAGCGCCGCCAGGCGTTCAGCTTCTCGGGGTTCAGCATCATCCACACGTCTGCGATGACGCCGCCGACGACATGGAAGTTCACAATGCCGATGACGCGTCGGTCGGCGCGCATGGCGAACGCGAGGCCGTCCGTCGTGCGCAGCTCGTCGAGCGTCGTCTCGGGATGCTTCGCCATCGCCCCGAACAGGAACCGTGCGACACGATCCGCGCCGTGCACCGGGCGGCGTGCGGCGCTGATGATGCCGCCGCCGTCGGAGCGGAGGGTCACGCTCGGATCGAGCAGGGCCACGAGCCCGGCGAGGTCTCCCGCGCGCGCCGCGGCGGCGAATGCGGTGACGACGGAGTCACGCTCCGATCGCGAGACGGGACGCGGGCGTCCGAGCCGCACGTGACGACGGGCGGAGGTGGCGAGCTGTCGCACCGCGGCGGGGGTGCGGCCGACGATCGTCGCGATCTCGGGGAACGGCATGCCGAATGCATCGTGCAGCACGAATGCGATGCGCTCGGGTGGGGACATCGTCTCCAGAACCACCAGAAGCGCGCTGCTCACAGCGTCGTCGAGGGTGACGCGGTCCAGAGGATCCGCCGCGCCGTCGCCGGGGGAGAAGTGCCCGGCTGGAAGCGGTTCGGGCAGCCATTCGCCGACGTAGATCTCGCGGCGCGCGCGGGCGGTCGTCAGCGCGTCCAGACAGATCCGGGAGAGAACGCGTGTCAGCCACGCCTGTGGAATGCTGATCGCCGCGCGCTCGTCGTCGCTCAGCCGGTACCAGCGGATGTAGGTCTCCTGGACGGCATCCTCGGCCTCACCGGTTGTGCCCAGCATCCGATAGGCGAGCGCGACGAGCCGGCGCCGCTCATCGATCGAAGCGTCGAGGTCTTCGTCGTCCATGTCGTTCCTCCACTTTCTAGACGAGATTCAACCGGTTCGTGTGAGCCGCCTCACACATTCCGCCCGTGCGTCGTCTGGTCAGTGTGCGAAGACTTCACGTCGTCGGCATCGTCCTGGTCATTCCTGTCTCACCCGCGAAGGAGCCCAACCCCATGAGAATCGCCATCGCCGGAGGGACCGGCACGGTCGGCCGCCACGTCGTCGCCGCCGCGCACGAGCGTGGTCACGACGTGATCGTGCTGACCCGTCGCAACGGACACGACATCGAAACGGGCGGGGGACTGGCGACCGCGATGACCGGCGCGGATGTGGTCATCGATGTGAGCAACGTCACCACCACGTCCGCGAAGCGCGCGGTGGCCTTCTTCGAACGGGTGACCGCGAATCTCCTCCGTGCCGAGGAAGAGGCGGGAGTGGGCCAGCATGTCGCGTTGTCGGTCGTCGGGATCGACGACATCGACGCGTCGTACTACGCCGGCAAGCTCGCGCAGGAACGGGCGGTGGCCGCCGGAGCAGTCTCGTCGACGATCCTGCGCGCCGCGCAGTTTCACGAGTTCGCGGAACAGGTGGTGCGACAGGCGACTCTCGGCCCGATCGTGGCCGTGCCGAAGGTGCTCCTGCGGCCGGTCGCCGCCCGCGAGGTCGCCGCGCGCCTCGTCGAGATCGCCGAGGCGGATCCCGCCGGTCGTGCGAACGACGTCGTCGGTCCTCGCGACGAACGTCTGGTCGAGCTGGTGCGCGCCATGCTCCGCGCGGATGATGTCAGGAGGCACGCGTTCGAGATCTCGCTTCCGGGTGCCTACGGGCGCGGGATCGCGTCCGGGGTGCTGCGCGGAAATCCCGGCGCCGACGTCGGACGCGTGACGTTCGACGAGTGGCTGCGCACGCGCGACCACTCGCCAACGCGCCGGTGAGCAGAGCCGCGGCAGTGTCTTGTCGATGCCGGCGGGGCGCCGAACGGATGGGGTTCTCGCGTCCGGTGGCTCAGCTGGGTGCGCAGGACAGGTCGGAGGAGACCTCGATGACTCGTTCGGTGTCGGGATACCCTGCGGTATCCAACGCCGTGCGCACCTGCGCCCGCACGACCTCCAGATAGGCCGAACCCTGCAGCCGGACGCTGCTCACCCCGTCGAGGTCCGGGTCGCTCTCAAGCAATGCGTACCATTCCTGCAACGCCGCATCGTCAACGGTCGCGGCGTCAAGCGCGTCTGCGGCAACGCTTTGCGCCTCTTCGGGGACATCGCGACCGACAGGCGTCAGCCACCAGGCGATCTCGCATCGCCCTGCCGGCACCGTCACGGATTCCGCCCGATCAGGATCTTCACTCGGCGGAGCGCCGCGACATCCGGCCAGTACGCCAATCAGTACGACGCCCACCACGCTGGCTGCCACATACCGACGGAACATCAATCGATCGTAGCTATTCATCGGCGGGAGCCCCGCTTTGCTGCGCCGAGACGGCCGATGCATCGGTTCCGTCAGCCCAGTTCGAGCGAGTGCCGATAATGCACATTATGTCAGGTCATGAAGATGCATCCGATGTGCGCAGGCCTTCGCGACGTGCCCGAGACTGGAAGCATGCCCACCATCTCGCGCACCGTGCAGAGTGTCCCCGCCTCCGGCATCCGTCGGATCTTCGACCTGGCGGGCGAGCTCGATGACGTGATCAATCTCAGTGTCGGCGAGTCCGACCTGCCGGTCGCGCCGCACATACTCGAGGCGGGTGCGCGTGCGTGGGCCGACGACGTCACCGATTACACGCCCAACAGCGGGCTGACCGTGCTCCGCTCCGCCATCGTCGACAAGCTCGCCCGTCACAACGGATACACCGTCGACGCGGATCAGGTGCACGTCACCGCCGGTGGCGCGCAGGCCCTGCACATGGCACTCTCGTTCACGCTCGATCCGGGCGACGAGATTCTCATTCCCGATCCGGGATATACGACGTTCACGAGCGCGTCGCGACTGGTCGGCGCCATCCCCGTCCCCTATCCCCTGCGTCCGGATGACGGATTCCAGCCCCGCATCGCCGATCTCGAGTCGCTCGTGACGGACCGCACGCGCGTCCTGCTGGTGAACTCCCCCTCTAATCCGCTCGGCGTGCTGTTCCCCGAATCGACCGTCCGCGAGCTCGTGCAGTTCGCCCGTCGCCACGATCTCTGGATCGTCAGCGACGAGGTGTACGAGTACCTCACCTTCCGTGCCGGGTTCACGAGCTTCGCCGCGGTCGACACGGAAGACCGCGTGTTCAGCGTCTACTCGCTGTCGAAGACCTACGGGCTCACGGGCGCCCGGCTCGGCTACCTCGTGACACCGGTCGGCCTGAGCGAACGCTTCCGGGCGGCCCAGGAATCGGTCGTCAGCTGCGTGAACTCCCCCGCTCAGATCGCCGCCCTGGCGGCGCTGCGCGGCGGCGACGAGGTGATCACGGCGTCCCGCGATCACTACGCCGAGAATCTCGCCGCGGCCCGGAAGGTGCTGGACACGGCCGGCATCCGCTATCACCTGCCCGACGGCGCGTTCTATCTCTGGATCGATGTCTCACACGTCTCGAACGGGGACGTGGCGGCCTGGGCGGAGCGGTTCCTGCTCGACCACCGCGTCGCCGTCGCACCCGGTTCGGCGTTCGGGAGCGCCGGCGAGGGATGGATCCGCGTGTGCTTCGCGGGCCGGCGCGACCCGCTCGTCACCGCGCTCGGGCGTCTGCCCGGCTCGTCAACGCCGCACTGAGATAGCGCGCGGTGGGGCTCGTCGGATGAGCGGCGACCTCATCCGGGGTGCCCGCCGCGACCACCCTGCCACCGGCCGCCCCGGCGCCCGGCCCCAGGTCGATCACCCAGTCGGCTTCGGCGACCACGCGCATGTCGTGCTCGACGATGATCACCGTGTTCCCGCCGTCCACGAGATGCTGCAGATGGCTGATGAGCCGGTCGGCATCCGCGGGATGCAGGCCGGATGTCGGTTCGTCGAGCAGGTACAGAGTGTCTCCGCTGGTCTGACGTCGCAGCTCCGACGCGAGCTTGACGCGCTGGGCCTCTCCCCCGGACAGCTCCGTCGCGGGCTGTCCGAGCGACACGTAGCCGAGGCCGACGTCGAGCAGCGCATCGAGATGCCGCCTCACCTCGGCGTCGCCGTCGAACACCTCGCGGGCCCGGGTCACGCTCAACGTGAGGACCTCCGCGATCGTGTGCCCCTCGTATTCGATCTCGAGCGTCTCGGGGTTGTAGCGGGTGCCGCCGCAGGTCGCGCACGGCGCATGGACGGTCGGGAGGAAGAGCAGCTCCACCTCCATGGTGCCCTCGCCCTTGCAGGTCGGACAACGCCCGCTCGGCAGGTTGAACGAGAATCTGCTGGCGTTGTAGCGCCGCCGGCGCGCCTCCGGGGTGGCGGCGAACAACGTCCGCACGCGATCGAAGAGTCCGGTGTAGGTGGCGACGTTCGAGCGCGGCGTCCGGCCGATCGGCTTCTGGCTCACCTGCACGACACGGCGCAGGCGCTCCCCCGGCCCGTCGGCTCGGCCACCCGTTGCGACGGGTGCGGCGTCGAGCAGCGGGTCGTCCGCGGGTGGGAGGGCGTCCGGCTCCCCCGCATCCCCGACGTCGCTCGCCAGACTCCGCCGGAGCAGGTCCGGGATGGCCTGACTCACGAGGCTCGACTTGCCGGAGCCGGACACGCCCGTCACGGCGGTGAACGCGCCGAGCGGGAACGACACCGTGAGCCCTGCCAGGTTGTTGCGGGTGATGTCGGTGAGATCGAGGTGGGCATCGACGACGCGCGGCGGTCGATCCGCGGGGCGCGGGGCGTCCGCATCCGGGAACAGGTAGCGACGCGTGACGGATGCCTCGACCTCCCGCAGTCCCGCCAACGGACCGGAGTACAGCACGGTCCCGCCGTCGGCGCCGGCGCGCGGACCGATGTCGACGATCCAGTCGGCGTGGCGGATGACGTCGAGCGAGTGCTCCACGAAGAAGACGGAGTTGCCGGTGTCGCGCAGCGACCGCAGGATGCGGTGCAGCGATTCGGAGTCTGCCGGATGGAGTCCCGCCGAGGGCTCATCGAGCACGAAGACCACCCCGAACAGCCGCGAGACGACCTGCGTGGCCAGCCGCATCCGCTGCAGTTCGCCCGACGAGAGCGTCGGCGTCGTGCGATCGAGCGAGAGGTAGCCGAGCCCCAGATCCACGAGCGGCGACAGCCGCGAGAGCAGCTCGGTCACGAGTCGCTGCGCGGCGAGGCGCTGCTCGGGCGGAAGCGGGGTCTGCGGCCCGGCGGAACCTGCCCGGGGCGCGGGCAACCAGTCCGGAGCGAGCACGCCCTGCATCAGCGCCGCCAGGTCCGCCAGTGTCATCGCGGACACCCGCGTGATGTCGTACCCCTCGAAGGTGACCGCCAGGGCCTCGGCCTTCAGACGCGTGCCGTGGCACGTCGGGCACACGACACTCACCATGAACGATGCCGCGCGCTCCCGCATCCGCGCGCTCTTCGAGTTCGCGAACGTGTCGAGCACGTAGCGCTTCACGCCGAGGAAGGTGCTCATGTAGGACGGTTCGACACCCGCAGCCACCGCCTTCCAGACGGCGGCGGGCGGGCGGTCCGTGAAGACGGGGACCTGGGGTGACTCCTCGGTGTACAGCGCCCAGTCGCGGCGCTCCCGCGAGACCTGGCGCCACGGGATGTCGATGTCGTACCCGAGCGAGATCAGACTGTCGCGCAGCTGCTTGCCGTGCCAGGCCGTCGGCCACGCGGCGAGGGCGCCGTCGCGGATCGAGAGCGAGTCGTCGGGCACCATGAGCGCTTCCGGCACGTCGTAGACCCGGCCGAGACCGTGGCAGGTGGGACAGGCGCCCTGCACGGTGTTCGTGGAGAAGTCCTCCGCGAACAGCATCGGTGCCCCGGGCGGGTAGGTGCCGACGCGGGAGAACAGCATGCGCATCACGTTGGCGATCGTGGTGGCGCTTCCGACCGTCGATCGCGCGGTGCCGCCTGATCTCTGTTGCGGGAGTGCGACGGCGGGCGGGAGGCCGTCGATGGCATCGACGTCCGGTGCGCCGACCTGATCGATGAGCCGCCGCGCGTACGGGGCGACGGACTCGAAATAGCGCCGCTGCGATTCGGCGTAGATGGTGCCGAACGCGAGCGAGCTCTTGCCGGATCCCGAGACGCCGGTGAACGCGACGAGCGCGTCGCGCGGGATGCGGACCTCGACGTCGCGGAGGTTGTGCTCGCGCGCTCCTCGGACGTGCACCGATCCCTCGGGACGCGCCCCCGGCGCCTCCACCGCGCCGTCCGTCACGAACGCCCCCGGCACGCGACGGCGATGGGGATGCCGGCGATCACACCGTGTCGTCGGTCGAGTGGGTGGTGCGGGTGACCCGCTCCCCTGCGGCCGGGTCGACCGCGGTGCGCGTCACGGTCTCCGACTGGCGACGGCGCACCATCAGGATGATGCCGATGAGGAAGACCAGAAATCCGGCTCCCATCAGGATGTAGCCGATGAGATCGAGGTTGATCCAACTGACCTCGACGTTGACGGCGAACGCCAGGATGGCGCCGATCACGAAAAGCGCGATGCCTCCACCGATGCTCATGGGAGCCTCCAGAAAGTTGTGGTCGAGCGGACACCCCAGCTTGCCCCACCCTCGGACGCGGCACCGGAGGGGTTGACAACGTCGCCGCTCGCGCGTGTCACGCGACCGACGCCGTCGGCGCGATCGTCGTCCACTCGCCGAACTTGGGCAGCCGCCCATCGCCCGACGAGCGTCCCGTCAATCGCCGGCGGACCCACGGCCCGACGTGCGTGCGGTAGTACGCGGCACCCCGCAGCGACGCGGCGACGTCGAGCTCCGGCAGCGACCACCACTCCCCCGGCGGCGTCAATCCGAGCGCATCGAGCACGCGCGCCGCCACGCGGTGATGCCCGCGCGTGTTCATGTGCAGGCGATCCTCCGACCAGTACGGGCGGCGCGAGAGCTCCGCATCCGGCCAGTTCAACGCGCGGGCGACGTCGTCGCGCCCCTCGATGCGCGACACCACCGCCCGCGACAGCTGGTCGCCGCGCCGCTGCACCAGGCGCCCGAGCGGCAGGTGCGGCGAGGGGTTCGCGCCCGAGAGCAGGATGAGGCGCACTCCCTCGTCCTCGCACCGTCGCAGGACGTGCGAGAAGGCGTCGGCGACGTGGGAGATGGTGGTCCGCGGGCGCAGCATGTCGTTGCCGCCGCCGTTGAACGAGAGATGCGTCGGGCGCAGCGCGAGAGCCGGCTCCAGCTGCTCCGCGACGATCGGCCAGACGAGCTTGCCGCGGATCGCGAGGTTCGCGTACTCGATCGGCTCGCCCGCGGCATCCGCCCAGCCCTGCGCGGCGATGTCGGCCCAGCCGCGCACCGTGCCGTCGTCGAGCTCGTCGCCGACGCCCTCCGTGAACGAGTCGCCGATGGCGACGAAGCGGACGCTGCTCATCGGCTCAGCCTACGACCGGTCATCGATCATCCAGCGCGCGACCCCGCCGATCGGCGAGACCGAAGCTCGCCCCCACGGCGATCGCGAAGAACGCCGCGAAGACGATGAACAGCACCGGTGCACCGCCGAGCGCGAGCAGCGGAGGGACGGCGAGCGGCGCGACGATCGACGCGATCCGCCCGATCCCCGCGGCCCAGCCGCTTCCGGTCGCGCGAAGCGACGTCGGATACGTCTCGGGCGACACCGCGTAGAGCGCGCCCCACGCCCCGAGGTTGAAGAACGACAGTGCCATGCCGGTCGCGATCACCATCCCCTCCCCCGTCGCCGTGCCGAACAGCACCGCGGCGACCGCGGATCCGGCAAGGAACACGGCGAGCGTCGTGCGGCGACCCCAGACCTCGATCAGCCACGCGGCGACGAGGTAGCCCGGCAACTGTGCGACCGTGATGATGAGGGTGAATCCGAACGAGCGCACCAGGTCGTACCCCTGGGAGACGAGGATCGTCGGGATCCAGATGAACGCGCCGTAGTACGAGAAGTTCACGCAGAACCACACGATCCACAGGCTTGCCGTGCGTCCGCGAAGACCCGGCGCCCACAGCGCGGCCAGGCGTGCCCGGGCGGATGCGGCGACCGGCGCCGGGGCGACAGGGGCGGGGGTGGCGACGACGGTGCGCCCGGCGGCCCGTTCCAGGTCCGCCGTCACGCGGAGCGCCTGGTCGTGCCGTCCGCGGGACGCCAGCCAGCGCGGCGACTCCGGCAGACCCCAGCGGACGATGAGGGCGTACACCGCGGGCACGGCGCCGAGCGCGAATGCCCATCGCCAGCCGTCGGCGGACGCCGGGATGACGAAATACCCGATCAGCGCGGACGCCGTCCAGCCGATCGCCCAGAACGCCTCGAGGAGAACGACCAGGCGGCCCCGCATCCGTGCCGGGGCGAACTCGCTCACATAGGTCGATGCCACCGGCAGCTCGGCACCCAGCCCGAGACCGACCAGAAAGCGCAGCACGAGGAGCGCGGCGAGCCCGCCCACGAGCGCGCTCGCGCCCGTCGCGATGCCGTAGATCAGCAGGGTCACCGCGAAGACCTGCCGGCGCCCGAACCGGTCGGCGAGGAGGCCGCCGATGCTCGCGCCCACCGCCATGCCCACGAAACCGATCGAGGCGATGAGGCTCGTCTGCGCCGGCACGAGATCCCACTGCTGCGCGAGCACCGCGATCACGAAGGAGATGATGCCGACGTCCATCGCGTCGAGCGCCCAGCCGATGCCGGACCCGAAGAGCACCTTCAGGTGGCGACGGGTGAAGGGCAGGTCGTCGAGTCGCTCGGCGATCGTGACCAGTGCGACGGATGCTGTGCTCATGGGTGCCGGCCCGCTCAGTCGTCGGCGAGCATGTCGCGCACGAGCGGGACGACCTTGGTGCCGTACAGCTCGATCGAGTGCAGCAGCCGCTCGTGAGACAGGGTGCCGTTGGAGTACTTCAGATCGAACCGGTCGACGCCGAGCAGTCGCACGGTCGCCGCGATCTTGCGCGCGACCGTCTCGGGGGATCCCGCGTACATCGACCCGTTGGGCCCGACGTCGTTCTGGAACTGCATACGGCTGTACGCCGGCCAGCCGCGCTCGCGGCCGATCGCGTTGCGCTGCGCCTCCATGGCGGGGTAGGCCTCCTCCCACGCCTGCTCGTCGGTGTCGGCGATGTGGCCGGGCGAGTGCACGCCGACCGGGAGGCGATCACGGCCGACGGCCGTCACCGAACGGTGGAAGAGATCCACGTAGGGGCGGAAGTTCGAGGCGGGCCCGCCGATGATCGCGAGCATCAGGCCGTATCCGTAGCGGGCCGTGCGGACGACGGACTCGGGAGAGCCGCCGACGCCGACCCAGGCGCGGAAGCCGTTCTCGGTCTTCGGGAACACATCGGCGTTCTGCAGCGGGGCGCGGGTGGCGCCCGACCAGGTCACCGGCCGCTCGTCGCGCAGCTGGGAGAACAGGTCGAGCCGCTCCTCGAAGAGCGCCTCGTAGTCCTTCAGATCGACGCCGAACAGCGGGAACGACTCGATGAACGACCCGCGGCCGAGAATCACCTCGGCGCGACCGTTCGATACCGCATCCAGCGTGGCGAAGCGCTCGTAGACGCGCACCGGGTCGTCGGAGGACAGCACCGTGACGGCCGTGCCCAGGTGGATGTCGCGGGTACGGGCGGCGGCCGCGGCCAGCACGATCTCGGGGCTCGACACCGCGAACTCGTGCCGGTGATGCTCCCCCACACCGAAGAACGCGAGACCCACCTCGTCGGCGCGGACAGCCTGATCCACCGCATTCCGGATCGTCTGCGCGTCACTGAGCAGGGCGCCGTCCGCGCCCGCCGTGACGTCGCCGAACGTGTCCAGCCCGAACTCCACCGTGCGTTCCATGCGACGCCTCACTTTCGATTCAGTCGCATGAAACGCGGCGATCGGATGCCGCATTCCCGCCGGTCGAAATCAGGACCGCAGCGCAGCACGGAGGGTGTCGAGACCGACGCCGCCAACGTCGAGGGCCCGCCGGTGGAAGTCCTTGATCGAGAACGCGTCGCCGCGGGCATCGCGGTCGTCGTCGCGGATCTGTTCCCAGATGCGCTGCCCCACCTTGTAGGAGGGGGCCTGACCCGGCCAGCCGAGGTAGCGGTTCACCTCGAACTGGATGAACGCGTCCGGCATGTTGACGTTGCGGCGCATGAAGGACAGCGCGTAGTCGTGATCCCAGACGCCGTCGCCACTGAGACGTGGTTTTCCCAGATGCACGCCGATGTCGAGCACGACGCGCGCCGCCCGCATCCGCTGCCCGTCGAGCATGCCGAGGCGGTCCGCAGGGTCGTCGAGATAGCCGAGCTCGGCCATGAGGCGCTCGGCGTACAACGCCCAGCCCTCCGCGTGACCCGACGTTCCCGCGAGCAGCCGCCGCCACGAGTTGAGCTGCGCCCGGTTGTAGACGGCCTGCGCGATCTGCAGATGGTGTCCCGGAACGCCCTCGTGATACACGGTCGTCAGCTCGCGCCAGGTGTCGAAGGACGTGACCCCTTCGGGGACCGACCACCACATGCGCCCCGGCCGGGAGAAGTCGTCGGTGGGCCCGGTGTAGTAGATACCGCCCTCCTGCGTGGGGGCGATCATGCACTCCAGGGCGCGGATGGGCTCGGCGATGTCGAAGTGCGTGCGTCCGAGCTCCTCGATCGCGCGGTCGCTCGTGACCTGCATCCACTCCTGCAGGGCCGCCGTGCCGTGGAGTTTTCGGGAGTCGTCGGCCTCGAGGAAGGCGACCGCCTCCTCGACGGTCGCGCCGGGCCGGATCTCCGCGGCGATGTCCTCCTGCTCGGCGACCATGCGCGCGAGCTCCTCGACGCCCCATTCGTACGTCTCGTCGAGATCCACGGTCGCACCGAGGAAGCGGCGGGAGTGCAGCGCGTACAGGTCACGGCCGACGGCGTCGGCGTCCGCGGCACCCGGGGCGAGTTCGCTCCCGAGGAACGCCGCGAGCGTGTCGTACGCGACGCGGGCCGCGCCCGCCTGATCGGACAGGTCCCTGGCGAGCGACGCCGGGAGGCCGCCCTCGGCGGGGGCGGCATCGCCCGCGAAGCTCGCGAAGAACCCGTTGTCGGCCGTGTACCGCTCGATCTGCGAGATGACCTCGACGACCTGGCGCCTCGCGGGGGTGACACCGGCCGCGAGCCCGGCGCGGAGCGTCTCGATGTAGCCGTCGATCGCGGCGGGGACGGCGCCGAGGCGCGTGGCGATGGTCGCCCAGTCCTCGACCGTGTCGGTGGGCATGAGGTCGAAGACCGACCGGATGTCCTGTGCGGGTGACGCGATCACATTCAGATCGCGCAGCGACGCCTGCGCGTCGTGCAGCTCGAGATCGAGCCGCAGCTCGCGACTCAGATCGGCCTGGGTGACCTCGTCGATCGCGTCGACCGGGATCGCGCGTTCGAGACGGGCGAGCGCGGCACGTGCGGCATCCGCGTACGCCGCCGTGCCCTCCGGCGAATAGTCCCCGAAGCGGGTGTTGTGCTCGAAGCGACCGATGTAGGTGGCGACCGTCGGCGCCAGCTCGGCGACGGTGTCGACCCATTCGTCGGCGATCTCGTCGACGGGAGTGGGGGTACGCGCGAGGTCGGTCATACGACGAGCCTACGCACGGCGGGCGGGGCCGGCCAAGCCGCCTCAGTGACCGGCGGCGTTCCAGTCTCCGCCGCGTCCGATCTGCACATCGAGCGGCACGGTGAGCGCCGCGGCGTCGCCCATGCGCTCGCGCACGATGCGCTCGGCGGTGTCCCACTCCCCCGCGGCGACCTCGACGACGAGCTCGTCGTGGATCTGCAGCAGCACCCGCGATTCGAGCTGCTCGGCACGGAACTGCTCGTGGATGCGGAACAGCGCGATCTTCATGATGTCGGCGGCGCTGCCCTGGATCGGTGCGTTGAGCGCCGCCCGCTCGGCGTTCTCCCGCAGTACCCGGTTGGGGCTGGCGAGGTCGGGGAACGGGCGCCGACGACCGAAGATCGTCTCGGTGTATCCGTCGATGCGAGCCTGCTCCACCGATGAGCGCAGGTAGTCCCGAACGGCGCCGAAGCGCGCGAAGTACTCCCCCATCAGCTGCTTGGCCTCGGACTGCTCGATGCGCAGCTGCTTGGACAGGCCGAATGCGGACAGGCCGTAGACGAGCCCGTACGACATGGCCTTCACCTTGGTGCGCATGGCCGGGGTGACGTCCTCGGGTGCGACACCGAAGACGCGCGCGCCCACGAAACGGTGCAGATCCTCGCCGGAGCGGAATGCCTCGACGAGGCCCGGGTCCTCGGAGAGATGGGCCATGATGCGCATCTCGATCTGCGAGTAGTCCGCGGTGAGGAGGGTCTCGTAGCCCGCGCCGACCTCGAAGGCGGAGCGGATGCGGCGGCTCTCCTCGTTGCGGATCGGGATGTTCTGCAGGTTGGGGTCGGTGCTCGAGAGCCGGCCGGTCTGCGATCCGGTCTGCAGATAGGTCGTGTGCACGCGGTCGTCCGCGCCGATCGCGGCGTCGAGCGACTCGATGATCTGGCGGAGCTTCGTCGCCTCCCGATGCTGCAGCAGCAGATCCAGGAACGGATGCGGGTGGGACTCCTGCAGATCGGCGAGCACCGCCGCATCCGTCGAGTACCCGGTCTTGGTCTTGCGGGTCTTCGGCAGCTGGAGATCCTCGAACAGCACCTCCTGCAGCTGCTTCGGCGAACCCAGGTTGACCTCGCGCCCGATCGCGGCGAAGGCCTCCTGCGCGATGCGGTCGGCGCGCTCGGCGAGTTCAGTCGAGAAGGTGGAGAGCTTCTCGTGGGACACGGCGACGCCGGCGTGTTCCATGTCGGCCAGGGTCAGCAGAGTCGGCAGCTCGATGTCGGTGAGGACCTCGCCGACCCGTCCCGAGATCTCGCTGCGGAGCGCGTCGCCGACCCGGAGGGTGAACCAGGCGAGCTGGCCGGGCGTGGCCCCCTCGGTCTCGGGGACGAGCTGGGCGGGGTCGGCCTCGGGCAGCTTCTCGCCGAGGTACCGATCGACGAGATCGGCCAGGGTCTTGTCGGGGAAGCTCGGGCGGATCAGCCAGCCGGCGAGGAGAGTGTCGAAGCTCAACCCGTCGAGTCGCCCGCCGGCGCGGCGCAGCGCCTTCACCTGTCCCTTGGCGTCGTGGAGGATCTTCGGAGCGGCGGAGGCGAGCCAGGGGCCGAGCGCCGTGGCGACGTCGTCGGACCAGGTCGCCTCGACGATCGACGTGAGCGACGCGATGCCGATCCGGGCCGGCAGGCCGCCCTCGATCGTCACGGTGAGGGCGAGGGTGCCGGAGTCGTCCGCGACGAAGGCGGCCAGGGTCGCCGGGTCCGCCTCCACGGGCTGCGGCGCGGCCGCGGCCGGGGCCGCCGTGCTCGTGCTCTCATCCGCATCCGCGTTCGTGGCCTCGAACACCCGTGGGAGGAGCGTGCGGAACTCGAGCCGCGCGAAGATGTCGCGGACGGCCTGCGCGTCGATGGGCTGCATGACCAGGTCGGCAGGCGTGACCGGCAGCTCGACGTCGCGGAGCAGCCGGTTGAGCGCGCGATTGCGCCGCACGTCGTCGATGTGGTCGCGCAGGTTGCCGCCGACGACGCCCTTGATCTCGTCGGCGCGGGCGAGCAGCTCGTCGAGCGAACCGTACTGCGTGAGCCACTTGACGGCGGTCTTCTCACCGACCTTGGGGACACCCGGCAGGTTATCGCTCGTCTCGCCGACCAGTGCGGCGATCTCGGGGTACTGCTCGGGGGGGACGCCGTAGCGCTCGCGGACGGACTCCGGGGTGTAGCGCTTGAGCTGCGAGACACCCTGCACGCTCGGGTAGAGGAGCGTCACGTCGTCGGTGACGAGCTGGATGGTGTCGCGGTCGCCCGAACAGACGAGTACGTCGAACCCGGCGCCGGCCCCCTCGGTCGCGAGGGTGGCGAGGATGTCGTCGGCCTCGATGTCCTCCTTCGTGAGGACGGTGATCTGCATGGCGCGGAGGCACTCCTGGAGGAGCGGGATCTGACCGGAGAACTCCGGCGGCGTCTCGCTGCGGGTCGCCTTGTACTCCGGATACTCGCGGGTGCGGAACGAGACCCTCGACGTGTCGAACGCCACGGCGACGTGCGTCGGCTTCTCGGCCTTCAGCAGGTTGACGAACATCGACAGGAAGCCGTAGATGCCGTTGGTGTGCTGGCCGTCCTTCGTCGTGAAGTTGTCGACCGGGAGGGCGTAGAACGCCCGGAAGGCGAGCGAATGGCCGTCGACGACCAGAAGGGTAGGCTTTTCGGAGTCCGTCACCCTGCCAGCCTAATGAGCGTCGGGGACACGACCATGCGGACGACGACGCGAGGACCTGACCCGATGACCGACACCACTTCGACCACCGACGGACTCGCCTGGGCCATGGAGCGCGGGATCGGAGCGCTGGCGGAGAAGATGGGCTTCCGGTGGGTGGAGCTCACCCCGGAGCGTGCCGTCGCGACGATGCCGGTCGAGGGCAACACGCAACCGGTGGGCCTGTTCCACGGCGGCGCCTACGTCGTGCTGGGCGAGTCGCTCGGATCGATGGCGGCCAACTTCCACGCCGGACCCGGCCGGCTCGCCGTCGGCGTCGACATCAACGCCACGCACACGCGGTCGGCGACGCGCGGTCTCGTCACCGGCGTGTGCACGCCGATCCACCTGGGAAGCCGCATGACCGTGCACGAGATCGTCATCAGCGACGACGAGGGTCGGCGCTGCTCGACCGTGCGCATCACCAACATGCTCAAGCGCGCCCACCCGATCGGCTGACCGGCGCGGCCGTCCCCCGGGGTTCGGGGCGTGATCGCCGCTGTGGGGCGTGGATGTTGCGCCCCGAAGCGCGGAACGGGCCCCGAACGGCGCAGGGAACGCGCGGGGGGTTACTTCTTGGCGGCGAGCTGCTCGATGATTGCCTTGGCGACGTCCTGCATCGTCAGGCGGCGGTCCATCGAGGCCTTCTGAATCCAGCGGAACGCCTCGGGCTCGCTGAGCCCCATCTTCTCGTTGAGCAGGCCCTTGGCGCGGTCGACGAGCTTGCGGGTCTCGAAGCGCTCGACCATGTCGGCGACCTCGGCCTCGAGCGTGATGATCTGCTCGTAACGGGCCAGCGCGATCTCGATCGCGGGCAGCAGGTCGTTCGGCGTGAATGGCTTCACGACGTAGGCCAGAGCGCCCGCCTCGCTCGCGCGCTCCACGAGTTCCTTCTGGCTGAACGCCGTCAACAGCACCACCGGCGCGATGTGATTCTTGCTGAGCTTCTCGGCGGCGCTGATGCCGTCGAGCTGCGGCATCTTCACGTCCATGATCACGAGGTCCGGACGCAGATCGGTCGCGAGCTGCACGGCGGTCTCGCCGTCACCGGCCTCACCGACCACGTCGAACCCGTTGTCGCGCAGGATCTCGACGATGTCGAGACGGATCAGCGACTCGTCCTCGGCCACCACGACGCGGCGGGGAGCGGGCGGTGTGTTGGCGGGGGCATCCAGGTCAGTCACCTTTCGATCTTACGGTACGCG
>JAVBUN010000052.1:0-4029 GCA_031555335.1 Microbacterium sp. | reverse complement strand
CTCAGCTGGGGCGACGCGCTGCGCGAGGCATACGCGCGCGCCACCCGACGGCTGCTGCTCTCGGGCACGCCCTTCCGGTCCGACACGGCGCCGATCCCGTTCGTGGAGTACCACCCCGACCACCAGGGCACCCGGGTCTCGCGCACCGACTACGCCTACGGCTACCGTCGCGCCCTCGAGGACGGCGTCGTGCGCCCTGTCCTGTTCATGGTCTACGCCGGGCACATGCGGTGGCGCACGAAGACCGGCGACGAGATGGAGGCCCAGCTCGGCCAGGACAACACGAAGGACATCACCTCGCAGGCGTGGCGTACCGCGCTGAACCCCGACGGCGAGTGGATCTCGGCCGTGCTCCGCTCTGCCGACCGGCGGCTCACCGAGGTGCGCGTGACGGTGCCGGACGCCGGGGGGCTCGTCATCGCGACGGATCAGACGGCCGCCCGCGCGTACGCGGCGCTCCTCGAGCAGATCTCCGGCGAGACGCCCACCGTGGTGCTGTCGGACGAGGCCGAGGCGTCGGCGCGCATCGAGCAGTTCGCCGCATCCGACAAACGCTGGATGGTCGCGGTGCGGATGGTGTCCGAGGGTGTCGATGTGCCGCGGCTCGCGGTGGGCGTGTACGCGACGTCCGCGTCCACGCCGCTGTTCTTCGCGCAGGCCATCGGCCGATTCGTGCGCGCCCGCCGGCGCGGCGAGACGGCGAGCGTCTTCCTGCCGCACGTCCCGCAGCTGATCGCGTTGGCGAACGAGATGGAGCGTCAACGCGACCACGCCCTCGATCGCGAGAGCGACGCGGAGGATATGTGGGACGCCGAAGAGGACGCGATGAACGCGGCCGAGCGCGAGGACAAGGCATCCGATTCGCTGCTCGAGGAGGGCAGCTATCAGGCGCTCGACGCCCACGCGCATTTCGACCGGGTGCTGTTCGACGGCAAGGAGTTCGGGCAGCTCGCCGTGCCCGGCACGCCCGAGGAGGAGGAGTTCCTCGGCATCCCGGGTCTCCTCGAACCGGAGCACGTGCACGAGCTGCTCATGCAGCGGCAGGCGCGGCAGGGGCGCCATCGTGATGCCCGCGAGGCCCGCGAGGGCGCGGAGCCCGAGCGCGAGCGCAGCGACGCGGACCTGCCGGCTCCGCTTCACCGCACCCTCAAGGAACAGCGGCAGCTCCTGAACAGCCTCGTCGGGCTGTACGCCCGGCAGTCGGGCGAGCCGCACGGCGTCGTGCACGCGGAGCTGCGGCGACTGTGCGGCGGGCCCGCCGTCTCGCACGCGACGGTCGCGCAGCTGCAGTCGCGTATCGATCTGCTGCGCTCCCGCGTCCGCGCCTGATCGCGGCCGGAACCGCGCCGCGCCGGCGTCACGCGGGCTCAGGGGATCACGCGGGTTCAGGACGCGGGTGGCGGAATCCTCCTGAATCGGCGTGTTCTCCTGATCTCGCGGGAGGCGTCGCGCGGGTTCAGGATGCCGCGCCGATTCAGGACTTCACGCGGGTTCAGGGGGCCGCGCGGGTTCAGGGGATCACGCGGGTTCAGGACGCCGGCGGCGGAATCCTCCTGAATCGGCGTGTTCTCCTGATCTCGCGGAGGGGCGTCACGCGGGTTCAGGACGTCACGCGGGTTCCGGGGGCCACGCGGGTTCAGGGGATCACGCGGGTTCAGGACGCCGGGGGCGGAATCCTCCTGAATCGCCGTGTTCTCCTGATCTCGCGGGAGCGGCAGCTGGCAGCTGGCAGCGGGAGCGACAGCGGCGCGGGACAGCTGGCAGGGCAGCTGGCAGGGCAGGGCAGGGCAGGGCAGGGCAGGGCTCGCGGCCGGGCGAAGTTCGGGTCGCCGAACAGCGCGAGCGGATGCGGACAACTACCCTCGAGGGCGTTCCCCCCGCTTCGCTCCCGCCCGAAAGGCCCCCGTGCCGGACACTCCCGTCGCTCCCGTTCCCACCGCTCGCACCCGTCGCCGGTGGGCGCGCTATCTCGTGAACGAGCGCGCCGAGGCGGCGGTGTACCGTCAGCTCGCGACGCGGCGATCGGGGGAGGAGCGCGACATCCTTCTCGCCCTCGCCGCGGCGGAAGGCCGCCACGAGCAGCACTGGCTCGACCTGCTCGGCGGGGAGCCGGCATCACTCCCGCGTGCGTCGACCTCCACGCGGATGCTGGCGTGGATGGCGAAGCGATTCGGCTCGATCTTCGTGCTCGCGCTCGCCCAGCAGGCGGAGGGACGGTCGCCCTACGACGATGACCCGTACGCCACGCCGGCGATGCGTGCGGACGAGAAGATCCACGCGGAGGTGGTGCGCGGTCTGGCGGCGCGGGGGCGCCGCCGGCTCTCCGGCACCTTCCGTGCGGCGGTGTTCGGGGCGAACGACGGTCTCGTCTCGAATCTCGCCCTGGTCATGGGCATCGGGGCGACCGGCGTGGGCGCGCAGTTCGTGCTGTTCAGCGGCGTGGCGGGCCTGCTCGCGGGCGCGCTGTCGATGGGGGCGGGGGAGTTCGTCTCGGTGCGGTCCCAGCGGGAGCTGCTCGCCGCGACCGAACCGAGCAACGACGCCGACGACGTGCTTCCGGATCTCGACCTGGACGCCAACGAACTTGCGCTGGTCTACCGCACGCGCGGGTTGACCGAGGCAGAGGCCGAAGAGCGCGCGCGGCGCATCGTCGAAGTGGCGCGCGCCGCTGACCGCGCCGTTCCGTACCGGCTGCCCGATGCGGGCGCAGACGCCCACGAGACGGTGGGTGGGGCGTGGGGAGCGGCGATCTCGAGCTTCCTCTTCTTCGCCTCGGGCGCCATCATCCCCGTGCTGCCGTGGCTGTTCGGGCTCTCGGACGGGCCCGCCGTGATCATCGCACTCGTCCTCGTCGGCATCGCGCTGATGTCGACCGGCGCGACGGTCGGGCTGCTGTCCGGCGGCCCGCCGCTGAGACGTGCTCTGCGTCAGCTGCTCATCGGGTTCGGTGCCGCCGCGGTGACCTACCTGCTCGGACTGCTCTTCGGAGTCGGCGTCGCCTGACCGCGGGACTGACACACCGCCGGCCCGAGCGCGGACCGGCGGTGATCCCTCACGCGGGGAGCGCGGAGTAGGGGTGGACCTCGATCCGCATCGGAGCTTCAGCGAGGAGGTCGATGATCTCGTCGCGCAGCTCGTCGGCGAGGGCGCTGTTCTCGTAGGCATCCTTCGCCTCGACGGATGTGAAGATCTCCATGTTCCACAGCACGTCGGGGTTCGCATCCTCGCGGGCGAGGATGTAGCGGTTCGAGGACCCCGACTTCTCCATGCCGACGCTCGCCAGTTCGAACAGTCGGTCGCCCTGTCCGGGCTTGGCGACCATCTTGATGATGTAGCCGGGCTGGTCCTGCAGAGTCATGATTGTTCCTCCCATCTTTACTGCGTACACCGTTCGGAGTAGGCTGTTCGATACGGTACACCTCGTGGATCGCGTCCACAACAAGGGAGTGGCATGTCTGAGACCGAGCGTGAGAATCCGCCCGTGAATCGACCCCTGATCTGGTTCCGTTCGGAACGGGCGGTGAAGGGTCCGGCACCCTCGAAGACGCGAGACGAGGTGGCCGCCGCCGCAGTGACGCTCGCCGACGAGGGCGGGCTGGAGGCGGCGTCGATGCGGAAGGTGGCCGCGTTGCTGGGGGTCGGTGCCGCCTCGATCTACCGCTACGTCGACAGCAGGGACGAGCTGTACGACCTGATGGTCGACTGGGTGGAGGGCGAGGACGGCCCGCCGCCGCCCGTGTCCGGCGATTGGCGCGCCGACCTCACCGCTGTGGCGCGGCGCACCCGCGCACTCATCCACCGGCATCCGTGGATGGCGAGCGTCGCCGCGGGACGACCGAGCTTCGGGCCGAACTCCGTGGCGTGGACGGAGCATGGGCTGGCGTGCATGGCCGTCCTCGACATCGGCATCGACGAGATGTTCGTCGCGAGTGAGGTGCTGCAGTCCTTCGTTCTCGGCTTCACGACCCGTGAGCTGTCGGAACGCGAGGAGCTCCGGCGCAGCGGGGTCAGCGCGGACCAGCGCGCCGG
>JAVBUN010000168.1:0-6237 GCA_031555335.1 Microbacterium sp. | reverse complement strand
CCAACATGACCGAGTTCGGCCAGAGCGAGCTGTTCTCCACGGCGCAGCTGCGCGACGTCGGGGTGAACATCGTCATCTGGCCGGTGTCGCTGCTGCGCATCGCGATGGGTGCCGCGGGTCGGGCGCTCGACACGCTCGAGGGCGAGGGGCACCTCACCTCGAAGCTCGCCGAGATGCAGCACCGCGCCGACCTGTACGACCTGGTCGACTACGCCGGGTACAGCCGGTTCGACCGGAACGTCTTCGATTTCGAGATCCCCCGCTGATCCCGCCCCTCTTCCGCGGCAATCGGGCGAGATTCCGCGGAAAGCGGGACACCGGGCACCGGAACCGGGATGCTGGAACGCACGGGCGCCGCACCGGGGGGCGCGTCCCACGAAGGAGTGAGCAATGACCGACACCGATACCACCGACATCCGCAAGGGACTGGCGGGCGTGGTCGCCGATGCGACCGCCGTCTCGAAGGTGAACCCCGACACCAACTCGCTGCTCTACCGCGGCTACCCCGTGCAGGAGCTCGCCGCGACGCAACCGTTCGAGGCGGTCGCCTTCCTGCTGTGGCACGGCGAGCTGCCCTCGGATGCGGAACTGGCCGAGCTCCGGCGCACGGAGCGCGCGCACCGCGCGCTCACCGCGCCCGTGCGCGCCGCGATCGAGCTCGTGCCGCTGGATGCCCACCCGATGGACGAGGTGCGCACCGCCGTCAGCCTGCTGGGTGCCGTCGACCTCGCCGGCACGGGCTCGGTGCTTGCGGCGAGCGGCAGCCCGGAGGAGAACCTCGCCCGCAGCGTGCGGCTGTTCGCCGCGCTCCCCGCGATCGTCGCGTACGGCCAGCGGCGACGCCGCGGGCTCGCACCGATCCCGCCCCGCGACGACCTGGACTACGCGGCGAACTTCCTCTGGATGACCTTCGGCGTCGAGTCCGACGAGGTCGTCGTCGACGCGTTCAACCGGTCGATGATCCTGTACGCCGAGCACTCCTTCAACGCCTCGACGTTCACGGCACGGGTCGTCGCCAGCACGCTGAGCGATCTCTACTCGGCCGTCGTCGCCGCGATCGGCGCGCTCAAGGGTCCGCTCCACGGCGGTGCCAACGAGGCGGTGCTGCACATCTTCGACGAGATCGGCGACGCGCGGAACGTCGACCAGTGGCTCGACGAGGCGCTCAGCGCCAAGCGCAAGATCATGGGCTTCGGCCATCGCGTGTACAAGCGGGGCGATTCCCGGGTGCCGACGATGAAGGCGGCACTCGACGACCTCGTCGAGCACTACGACCGCCCCGACATCGGGGCGCTCTACGACACCCTCGAGTCGGAGTTCGTCGCGCGCAAGGGCATCTATCCGAACCTCGATTACCCGTCGGGCCCTGCCTACAGCCTGATGGGGTTCGACACGCTCACCTTCACCCCGCTGTTCGTCGCTGCCCGGGTCACGGGGTGGACCGCGCACATCATGGAGCAGCTGGCGGCGAACGCGCTCATCCGGCCGCTCTCGGCCTACGTCGGCCCCGACGAGCGGCACATCGACGGCTACGTCGCCGACACCGCTGCCCTGGAGGCCTCGGAACGCGCGGAGGAGCAGGCATGACCGAGGTGCGCACGGCCGTCATCGTCGACGTCGTGCGCACGCCTGCCGGACGCGGCAAGCCCGGCGGTGCGCTCGGCGGGTTGCACCCGGTGGACCTCGCCGCGCTCGTGCTGCGGGCGATCGTCGAGCGCAGCGGGATCGACGACGCCGACATCGACGACGTCCTGCTCGGCTGCGTCAGCCAGGTGGGGGAGCAGAGCGCCAACATCGCGCGACAGGCCGTGCTCGCCGCCGGGTTCGCCGAGTCGGTGCCGGGCGCGACGATCGACCGGCAGTGCGGGTCGAGTCAGCAGGCCGTCCATTCCGCGGCCCAGGCGATCATGGCCGGCGCCGCCGACATCGTGATCGCCGGCGGTGTGGAATCGATGAGCCGGGTGCCGCTCGGCACGAGCGCGACCGTCGGGGGTTCGCCCCTCTCGCCCCGCCTGCGCGAGCGGTATCCGGCGGGCTTCGTGAACCAGGGCGTCTCGGCCGAGCTGATCGCCGCGCGGTGGGGGCTCGGGCGCGACCAGCTCGACGCGTACGCGGCACAGTCGCACGCGCGGGCGGCGGCCGCCGCATCCGCCGGATTCTTCGCCGGGCAGATCGTGCCGGTGCCGACGGATGCGGGACTCGTCGCCGCCGATGAGACGATCCGCCCGGCGACATCCGCGGAGAGTCTCGCCGACCTGCCGCCGGCGTTCCGCACCGACGCGATGGCCGACCGATTCCCCGCGCTCGAGTGGCGCATCACCGCCGGCACGTCGTCGCCGCTGACCGACGGCGCCTCGGCCGCGCTCATCATGAGCGAGCAGGCCGCCCTCGCACGCGGACTGACCCCGCGTGCCCGCATCCACGCGTTCGCGGTCGTGGGCGACGACCCGCTGATGATGCTGACCGGGCCGATCCCGGCCACCCGCCGCATCCTGGACCGCACCGGCCTGACCATCGACGACATCGACGCGTACGAGGTGAACGAGGCGTTCGCCTCCGTTCCGCTCGCGTGGGAGGCCGAGCTGCACGCGGATCCCGCCCGGCTCAATCCGCGGGGCGGGGCGATCGCCCTCGGCCACGCGCTCGGCTCGTCGGGCACGCGGCTGCTCGGCACACTGCTCGCGCAGCTGGAGGAGACGGGTGGGCGGTACGGGCTCCAGACGATGTGCGAGGGCGGCGGGATGGCGAACGCCACCCTGATCGAACGGCTCTGAGTCCGCATCCGATCCGTCCGGTCGAAGCGGCCTCTCCCGCGGCATCCGCGTGTCACGATGGGGCCATGACCTACGAGACGATCCTGGTGGAGCAGCGCGGCCGCGTCGGCTGGATCACGCTCCACCGCCCCGAGGCGCTCAACGCCCTGAACTCGACCCTCGCCACCGAGATCGGCGAGGCGGTGACGGCGTTCGACGCCGACGAGGGCATCGGCTGCATCGTGCTCACCGGCAGCGAGCGGGCCTTCGCGGCGGGCGCCGATATCAAGGAGATGGCGGACAAGAGCTCGAGCGAGATGGCGGTGAGCACCCCCTTCGCCGGGCTGGAGGCGGTCGCGGCCGCGCGCACGCCGCTCATCGCCGCCGTCGCGGGCTTCGCGCTCGGCGGCGGGTGCGAGCTCGCGATGATGTGCGACGTGATCCTCGCCGCCGACACCGCGTCCTTCGGCCAGCCCGAGATCACGCTCGGCGTGATCCCCGGGCTCGGCGGCACGCAGCGGCTCACCCGCGCGGTCGGCGCATACAAGGCTGCGGAGCTCGTGCTCACCGGCAGGAGGATGGATGCGGCCGAAGCCGAACGCGCCGGGCTCGTGTCGCGTGTCGTGCCCGCCGCGGACCTGCTCGACCGGGCGCAGGCGACGGCCGAGACGATCGCCGGGAAGTCCCTGCCCGTCCTCTACGCCGCGAAGGAGGCGCTGCGCGTGGCGCAGGAGACACCGCTCGCCGAGGGACTGCGATTCGAGCGGCAGGCGTTCGCGGGGCTGTTCGACCTGGATGACCAGAAGGAGGGCATGGCCGCCTTCCGTGAGAAGCGTGCACCGGAGTTCCGGCACCGCTGAGGGCGTCCGTTCCGCGGACGGACGGACCCGTCACCGCGGATAGACTCGGCGGGTCGAAGGAGATGAGTGGATGAAGATCGTCGTCCTGGTCAAGGAGGTCCCGGATACCTACGGTGACCGCGTGCTCGACCTCGAAACCGGCATCGCCGATCGTGCGGCGAGCGAACGGGTGCTCGATGAGATCGGAGAGCGCGCACTCGAAGTCGCGCTGACGTACGCCGACTCGCATCCCGGCACCGAGGTCGCCGTCGTCGCCATGACGCCGGAGGCGGCCGCCGCCACCGTGCGGAAGGCGCTCGCAATGGGCGCCGGCTCCGCTCTGCAGGTGGTCGATGAGGCACTCCTCGGCGCCGACCTGGGGCTCACCGCCGAGGTGCTCGCCGCGGCCGTGGCGCGCACCGGGTTCGACCTCGTGATCGCCGGCAACCAGTCCACCGACGGGGTCGGCGGCGTGATCCCGGCGATGGTGGCCGAGATCCTCGGCGTCCCGCACGCGACGGCGCTCACCACGGTGTCGATCGAGGACGGCACGGTCTCGGGCACCCGCGCCGCGGATGGTGCGACGGTGCAGGTGTCCGCATCCCTTCCGGCGGTCGTCTCCATCACGGAGGCGCTGCCCGACGCCCGCTTCCCGAACTTCAAGGGCATCATGGCCGCCAAGAAGAAGCCCTTCGAGACGGTGACGCTCGCCGATCTCGGTGTCGACGCCGATCCGGCCCTCGCACCCCGCGGCATCATGACGGCGATCGCGGCCCGACCGGCGCGCGCGGCGGGCACCACGATCGTCGATGAGGGTGATGCGGGCACGCGGCTGGCCGACTACCTGATCCAGAACCGGCTCGTGTGAGATGAGTGAGATGACGGACTTCCCCGCAGACAGCATCCTGGTTCTGCTCGACACCACCCCCGCCGGAACCCTGGCGTCCTCGAGCGCCGGCCTGCTCGGCGCCGCCGCGTCGGTCGGCAGCCCCGTCGCGCTGATCGTCGGCGACCCCGCGCTCGCCGCGGATGCCGCGGCCCTCGGAGCGGCCGCGGTGCTGACGGCGGCGGGCGACACCGCGCAGCTCGGCGTGCCGGTGGTCGACGCGCTCACCGCGGCGGCGGACCTCGTCCGCCCCGAGGCGGTGCTCATCTCGCACTCCGTCGACGGCCGCGATGCCGCCGGACGCTTCGCGGCGCGCGCGCGACGAGCGCTGGCGACGGATGTGGTCGGCGTGGTGCGGGACGACGAGGGCATCGTCGCGCGGCACTCGGTGTACGGCGGTGCCTACACGGTGGATTCCGCGGCGACCTTCGGCCCGCTCGTCGTGACGGTGCGCCAGGGCGCGATCGATGCCCGAGCGGATGCGGTCGCGAGCCCGCCCGTCACGGCGCTCGAGGTGACCGCCTCGGGCGCGCCTGCCGCATCCGTCGTATCGGTGGAGCCGGTCGCATCGACCTCCAGCCGTCCGGAGTTGCGCGGAGCGGCGAAGGTCGTCTCCGGCGGCCGCGGCCTCGGTTCGGCGGAGAAGTTCGTGCTCGTCGAGCAGCTGGCCGATGCCCTGGGCGCGGCGGTCGGCGCATCTCGCGCCGCGGTGGACGCCGGGTACATCCCCGCCGCGCACCAGGTCGGGCAGACCGGCGTCTCGGTCGCGCCGCAGCTGTATGTCGCGCTCGGCATATCGGGGGCGATCCAGCACAAGGCGGGCATGCAGACCGCGAAGACCATCGTCGCGATCAACAAGGACGCCGACGCGCCGATCTTCGAGATCGCCGACTTCGGCGTGGTCGGCGACCTGTTCACCGTCGTGCCGCAGCTGATCGAGGCGCTCGAGGCGAAGAAGGCCTGACGGTGGCGACGACGACCCTTCGACGGGGCCTGCCCCGCTCGCGCGGCGGCGAGCCCTGGCCGCCCGCCGGCGTTGCCGCTGCGGGTGCGGGTGCGGGTGCCGGTGCCAGTGCCGGTGCCGCTGCCGTGGGTGCCGCTGCCGCTGCTGGTGTGGGTGCCGGTGCTGGTGTGGGTGCCGATGCCGGCGCTGGTGTGGGTGCCGCCGCGGGTGCCGGTGCTGGTGGGGGTGCCGATGCCGCTGCCGCTGCGGGTGCGGGTGGCACGGCAACCACGGTTGAGTCGTCGCAAAATGCGGGTGCGGCGCGCGCTGACGCCGCTTTTGCGACGAGCGAAGCGGTGTTCGAGGCTTCCCGGGTGCGGCGCGGCTTGCCGCGGGTCGCGGGCGGGGCGCCGTGGCCGGCGGTGAGTGAGGGCGGGCCGCACGCAACGTCGACGGCTGTCGGAGGCGCCGGCTCCGCCGCTGTGCGCGACGGAGCGGCCGTCGCGGCGGCATCGGATGCTGCCGCCTCCAGCCCTGCCACCACCTCCGCCTCCACCGCCTCCACCGCTCACTCGTCGCAACACGCGGATGCGGGGCGAGCGGATGCTGCTTCTGCGGCGAGCGAAGCCGCATCCGAGGTCCCGCGGGTGCGGCGTGGATTGCCTCGCGCCGCGGGGGGCGAGGCGTGGCCCGCGGCGGACATCGCTGCGAGGGTTGCCGTTGCATCCGCACCCGCCGGCGACTCTGCCGCCGCCGGCCCCGCCGGCCCCGCCGGCCCCGCCGGCCCCGCCGGCCCCGCCGGCCCCGCCGGCCCCG
>JAVBUN010000041.1:0-4944 GCA_031555335.1 Microbacterium sp. | reverse complement strand
ACGCGATCGCGGTGTGCGAGCGCGAGACGCCAGGTCGGGCGCGGCCCCTGCTGCAGCGCGCGGCGGAGTGCATGCACCCGCAGACGCTCGAGCAGCGCCACCGCGCGGCGCAGGACGCACGGCGTGTGCGTGTGGTCCCGCTGGGCGACGGCATGGCCGATGTCATCGTCACCACGACGATCACGCTCGCGCACGCCATCATGGACCGGCTGACGAGGCAGGCGACGGCCGTCAAAGACGCCCGCCTCCGAGCGCGGGCGGGTGTTCCCGGCGGTGTTGATGCGGATGCGGGTGCGGGTGCCGATGCGGATGCGGGTGCCGGTGCAGGTGCGGGGGCGGGTGGCGCCGGCAGTGCGGGCGAGTCGGGCGGTATGGGCGGCGCCGGGGATGCGGGCGGTGCGGGCGGCGCCACTGATCTCGCGGGGCACGGCGCGAGTGCCGGAGCGAGCCCGCGGGACGGCGGTGGCAGGCCGCATCCGGCGGAGCCCGAGATCATCGCGTCCGACGAGCGGACGTTCGACCAGATTCGCGCCGACCTCGTCGCCGATGTTCTGCTGACCGCGGCGCCCTCGGTCGATCCGACGGGAGTGGCGGAGTCCGGCGGGCTCGGCGCGGTGCGGGCACTCGTCCAGGTCGTCGTCCCCGTGCTCACGCTCCTCGGGCGGAGCGACGAGCCGGCCGACCTCGTCGGACGATCGCCGATCGACCCCGCCACCGCGCGCACGCTCGCGGGTGGGGCGAAGGGGTTCGATCGAATTCTCACCCACCCCGTCACCGGGGCCGTGCTGCACGTCGACCGCTATCGATCGAGCGGGGCGCTGCAACGCTTCCTTCGGGGCCGAGACATCCGCTGTCGGTTTCCCGGATGCCGCATGCCGGCGATCTGGTGCGACAAGGACCATACGAAGGATGCCGCGAGAGGCGGCCCGACCCGGGACGACAATCTCAGCCACGTCTGCGAACGACATCACATGATGAAGCACGCGACGCCCTGGAAGGTCCGCCAGCTCGCGGGCGGCGTCATGGAGTGGACCTCCCCGCTGGGGCACATCTATGCCGATCTGCCCCCGGGAGCGGACCTTCCGGGCGCCACGGCGGCATCCATGCGCGGGGCCGGCAGATCCGCCCGGGAGGGCGGCGCTCACCGTGACGAGGGCGGCGCGGGTCGGCACCGCGTGCGCTTCGAGCCCGACGCCCCCGCTCCGTTCTGATGAGGGTGGGGTCGGTGGGTGGCTGACGGACTGACACGCCTGCGCACGCGCGTCAGTCCGTCATCACGCTCGTCGCATGCCGGTAGACGGTGTCGCGGCTCACCCCGGCACGTCGGGCGAGCTCGGCGACGGATATCTCGGCGAGCGGGCGGGCCGCGACCAGTTTCCTGGAGAGCGACGACGCGTCGTCGCTCTCGGGTGACAACTTCGTCGTCGACGCGGCGTGCGCGGCCACCGGCTACCCCGACCTGCGTCCGTTCCTCGGCTGAGCATCGCGCCGGCATGGGCCGCGCGCTCGGGCGTGGCGCCCGTGCCGGCCCCACGCGCCCGCGCCGGCCCCACGAGCCCATGCCGGCCCCACCGCCCCGTGAAACGGGAGCGACACACGCGAGGCGTAGCGTGCACCGTTATGTCGTCCTCGCTTCTCCCCTCGACCTATGTCGCCCAGATCGGCAGCCAGCCGACGACCCTCCCGATCGTGCAGGTCTCGCCGGACCTCTCCATCGCCCTCCTCATGGTCATCGACCACGGCGTGCGCTTCGTCGAGACCGCCGGGCGTGAACTCGCCGAGCACTTCGCCGACAGTGGCGTCGAGGTCGTCGTCGCCCCCGCGACCCTCGGCATCCCGGTCGCGATCGAGGTCACGCGTGCGCTCGGGCTCGACGACTACGTCATCCTGCAGAAAACCCGCAAGGTGCACCTCGGCGACGCGCTCGAAGCCCCCGTGCACGCCATCACGAGCACGTCGAGCTCGGCGCTGCTGCTCGACCGCGCGCGCCTGCACGCCGTGCAGGGCAAACGCGTGCTGTTCGTCGACGATGTGATCTCGACCGGGTCGTCGTCGGTGGCCGCGCTCCGGCTGCTCGAGCAGGCCGGTGCCGACGTCGTCGGCGTGGGCGCGCTACTCGCCGAGGGAGACGGCTGGCCCGACGGCCTCGCGGACTACCACGACCGCATGTTCGCCCTCGGGCGCATCCCGCTGTTCCCCCACCCCGCGTGAGCGCTGTGCGGAGCGGGGCCCGGCCGTTCGACCTCGTCATCGAGGACGCCACGATCGTCACGATGGATGCCGCCCGCTCCGTCGTGCACGGCTGGGTCGGCGTCGCCGACGGCGCGATCGCCGGCGTCGGGTCGGGGCCCGCCCCCACCGCGTCCGCCCGCATCGACGCGCACGGCGGCATCGTGCACCCGGGGTACATCAGCGCCCACCAGCACACGATGGACACCCTCGCCCGCGCCGCCGACGACACCGCGCAGCCGTTCTTCGACTGGCTCTTCGGCACCTACTACGCGCCGGTGCTGCGCTACGACGCGGCGGATGCGGCGCACGCGGCGCGGCTGGCCGCATCCGATCTCGCCCGCGCCGGCGTGACGACCCTGCTCGACTGCTGGGGCGTCGGCGACGTGGGCACCCCACGGGCCGACGCGTGCCTGCGCGCCACCGTCGACGTCGCCCGCGACAGCGGGTTGCGCTGGATCCTCGCGCCGATGGTCTCGGACCGCCTGCCCAACGAATGGCGCGGCGCGCTCGATCTGGCCGAGGCCGCCGGCACCGGCTTCCGCCGTGACGCGCTCACCGCCCCCACGACGGTCGCCGAACGCTTCGCCACCGGGGCGCTCGCGCTCGCCGGGGGACAGATCGAGGTCTGGACGAGCGCGGAGCTACCCGAGATGGCGACCGACGAGCTGCTGCGCGCCCTGTCGGCCGCCGGGCCCGGGTTCACCACGCACCTGTGCGCTTCGGATGCGGGGGCCGCCGGCATCCACGACGCGTCCGGTCGCCCCGAGCGCGCCGTCGCCCGGCTCGCCCGCCTGGGCGTGCTCGAGCGGCGCACGGTGGGGGCGCACCTCACCTCGACCGAGCCGGCCGAGCGCGAGGTGCTCGCCGCGCACGGAGTCGGTGCCGCGCACTGCGCGTGCTCGACCATGTTCGGCGGCGGCCGCCACAGCGCACTGGGCGAGCTGCGCGAGGCCGGCGTCACCGTGGGGCTCGGGCTCGACAACGCGACGCTCAACACCCCGGCCGACATGGTCGCCGAGATGCGCCACGCGCTCGCGTTCGACCGCAGCGCAGGCTCCGGCCGCATCCGGGCCACCGCCCGTGACGCGCTCGCCCTCGCGACGATCGAGGCCGCTCGGGCCCTCGGCGTCGCCGATCGCGTCGGCTCGATCGAGCCGGGCAAGCGCGCCGACCTCGGGCTCGTCGACACCGCGGGCTCGCACTGGCACCCGGCGCGCGACCCGCACGTCGGGGTGGTGCTGCAGTCGCGCAGCGACGACATCCGCCTCGTGCTCGTCGACGGTCAGCCGGTGTACGCGCGGTAGCGCGGGGCGAGCCGGGGCTCAGACCCGGGCGTAGGCCCGGACGGGGAACGTGCCGAACCCCTCCACCTTGGGCGGCACGGCCGTGAAGGTCGCGCCGCGCTCGGGCACCGCGTCCAGTCCGGTGAGGTGCTCGACGACATGCACGCCGGCCGCGAGCAGCAGCGTGTGCGCCGGCCGGGCGCCCGCCGCATCCGCGCTCGTGTCGTCGATGTTCACCGAGTCGATGCCGACGAGCGAGACGCCGCGGTCGATCAGCAGACGGGTGGCGCCCTCGGTGAGGAACGGCGCGTCGGTCGCGTACGCCTCGGTGCCGAAGTGGCGGTCCCAGCCGGTGTCGAGCAGCACGGCGTGACCCGACGGGATCTGCGCCGGCAGGTCGTCGGCGTCGATCCCGCGGCGGCCGAGCCCACGCAGGTGCACCGTCACCGTCGGCAGGTCGACGAGGGTCTCGAGATCGAGGCTCGCGAGGTCGCCGCCGTCGCCGTACCGGTGGAACGGCGAATCCAGGTAGGTGCCGGTGTTGCCGATCATCGTGATGACGTCCATCGCGAACTCGGTGCCCGCCGCGTACACCCCGCGGGATGCCTCGCGGGTGAGATGCGGCGTGATGGTGGGTGCGGGCAGCCCTGGGTACGTAAGGAGTCCGGCGCGGATGGTGTGGCTGAGATCGATGAGCACGATCCCAGCTTGCCGTGCCCGGCGGCAGGCCGGCGACCGACGACGGTATTCGGCAGCAATCGCGCAGCGGATGGCGGAGGTGTAGCTCTTTCGTGCCGGGAACGCCAGCCCCACGGCACGCGCTGCGGGCCGACGTAGCGTGGAATCACCGCTTGGGGCCACCGCCCCGATTGATCGACAGAGAAGGGAGCCCGCCCATGGGACTCGACGACAAGATCAAGAACGCCGCTGAAGACCTGACCGGCAAGGCGAAGGAAGCAGCCGGCAAGGCGACCGACAACGAGCGTCTCGAAGCCGAGGGTCAGAACGACCAGACCCGTGCCAGCCTCAAGAAAGCCGGCGAGAACGTCAAGGACGCGTTCAAGTAAGCCGTCTCTCGATCACGAATGCCCCGGACTCCTGGAGTCCGGGGCATTCGTCGTCGTTGGCGGCCGAGGGCGGGCGTTCGTGCAGACGAGCGCCCTGCCGACGGGGGAGAGGGCCGCGCCTGCGGTCTCAGCCGCCCGAGGGATTATCGAGGGGGCGGCCGTCGGCATCCGTGGTGTCCGGCAGGTCCGGCGAATCGCGCTCCTCGGGGGCGCCGCCCGAAGCGGTGTCGGCCGCCTCGTCGCCGCCGGGATCGCCGTGCGTGTTGTGGGTGGGAGTGCTGTCGACCATGGGGTCTCCTCTCGTCGAGCGGGCGCGGGACCCAGCGGCGCCCGCGGGTCAGCGACGTTACGCGCGGGCGGGG
>JAVBUN010000006.1:0-3509 GCA_031555335.1 Microbacterium sp. | reverse complement strand
CAGGAACCCCTCGAAGGGGAAGAACTGCCCGCCCGCGTCGGGGATCCAGTTGCGCCGCCACGACAGCTCGGTCGCGAGATAGGCGCCCGGATCGCCCGTGACGAGGCCCGCGATCACCTGCCACGCGAACCCGATGACGGCCGCCCACAGCCCGAGGGCCACGATGTGGATGATCTCCCGCGTCCCGAGCGGGTCGACGCGGCGACGGAACCAGCGGACGATGCCGTAGAGCGCGAGGAACAGCGAGAACGCCAGGATCCCCGGCCGCGTGAAGCCCATCACCGGGAGCACCAGGTAGAGCCAGCCGTACTGACGCCGCATGACGAGCCAGAGGGCGAGGAAGAGCCAGAGCAGGAACAGCGCCTCCGCATAACCGAGCTGGAACAGCGCCGCGAGCGGTCCCGCCACGAAGAAGACGACGCCCCACGTGGCGGCGGCGCGGTCCAGCCGCATCCGCAGCATCCGGTACAGGACGTACGCGGCGCCGTATCCGGCGGCGAGCGAGACGACCACGGCCGCACCCGCCCACCCGCCGAGCACGGGACCGAGCAGACCCGCGAGGAAGGGGTAGACGGGCATGAACGCCCACGCGTTCTCGGCGACGAGCCCGGTATCGGTCAGCGGCAGGTCGGCCGGGTACCCGTACCCGGCGACGAACCAGTACCAGTACGCATCCCACCCCATCGCCAGGCTGCCGATCGTCGCATCGGGGCCAAACCGGGACGCGGGCCCGGACAGCTCGGCGGCGACGAGCAGGAAGCCCGTGGTGACCAGACGGGCACCGACGTACAGGATGGCGATGCGCGCCGCCGCGGGCCATGCGGACCAGCCTCGGCGCACGGCCGTCGTCAGCTGCTGAGCCACGCCCGCAGTCCGCGCTCGACGTCCTCGATCTGCGCGAGCGGCACGCTCTCCTGATCGTGGTGCGCGAGGCTGGGGTCGCCCGGGCCGTAGTTGACCGCGGGCACCCCGAGGGCCGAGAACCGGGCGACGTCCGTCCAGCCGTACTTGGGGCGCGGCTCGCCGCCCACCGCCGCCAGGAACTCCTGGGCGAGCGGCGCGTCGAGTCCCGGACGCGCGCCGGCGGCACGATCCACGATCTCCACCTCGAAGCCTGCGAACACGTCACGCACGTGCGACTCCGCCTCGGCGACCGAGCGGCTCGGCGCGAAGCGGTAGTTGACCTCGATCTCGCAGAGGTCCGGGATGACGTTCCCCGCGATCCCTCCCGTGATCCGCACGGCATTGAGACCCTCGCGGTACTCCAGACCCTCCACCGCGATGGTGCGCGGCCGGTACTCGGCCAGACGCGCGAGCGCCGGGGCCGCGGCGTGCAGCGCGTTCTCGCCCACCCACGCTCGTGCGCTGTGGGCGCGGACGCCGTGCGTGCGCACGATCGCCCGGAGGTTGCCGTTGCAGCCGCCCTCGACCGTGCCGTTCGAGGGCTCGCCGAGGATCGCGAAGTCGCCCGCGAACAGATCGGGCCGGGTGCGGGCGAGTCGGGTCAGCCCGTTCAGTTCCGCATCCACCTCTTCGTGGTCGTACCACATCCAGGTGATGTCGACGCGGGGGTCGGTCAGCTCCGCGGCGAGGCGCAGCTGCACCGCGACACCCGCCTTCATGTCGACCGTGCCGCGACCCCACAGCGACGGGACGCCGTCGATGTCGACGAGGCGGGTGGGCAGGTTCTCGTTGATCGGCACGGTGTCGATATGCCCCGCGATGACGACGCGCTGGGCGCGGCCGCGGTCGGTGCGCGCGACGATGGTGTCGCCGTCGCGGTAGACCTCCAGGTGCGGCAGCGTCGCGACGGCGGCGGCGATGGCGTCGGCGAGTGCGGTCTCGTCCCCCGACACGCTCGGGATGTCGCAGATCGTACGGGTGAGCTCGACGGAGCTCTGGGACAGGTCGAGCACGGGCATCACCCCACTCTACCGACGGCGCCGAGCGGGTCCCGGTACCCTGGGAGGGTGAGTGAACAGCGTTCGGTATGGGGTACGGGTCTGGCGACGAGCGCGGAGGGGACGGTGCTCGACACCTGGTTCCCGTGGCCGCAGACGGGGGCACCGGCGGGGTCCTCCGACGAGGCGGCCATCGCGACCGAGTTGCAGGCGTACGCCGGTCCCGACGAGCGGCGCGGAGTGATCCGCGAGGTCGTGGTGGTCGAGATCGATCTGGATGCGGCGCCCGCGTCCACCTCCGACGCGTACCTGCGGCTGCACGCCCTGTCGCATCGGCTGGTGCGCCCCGGCGACGTGAACCTCGACGGCGTCTTCGGGCATCTGCCGAACGTGGCGTGGACGAACGCGGGACCGATGCGCCCCGAGGATGCGGCGACGCGACGCCTCGCGCTGCAGCAGGCAGGGATCCAGGTGCACAGCATCGACAAGTTCCCCCGGCTGGTCGACTACGTCTCCCCGCCCGGCGTGCGGATCGCGGATGCCTCCCGCGTGCGGCTGGGCGCCTACCTCTCCCCCGGCACGACCGTGATGCACGAGGGGTTCGTCAACTTCAACGCGGGGACGCTCGGCACATCGATGGTCGAGGGCCGCATCTCGCAGGGCGTGGTCGTCGGCGACGGCAGCGACATCGGCGGCGGCGCATCGATCATGGGCACGCTCTCCGGCGGCGGCACGCACCGCGTGTCGATCGGCGCGCGCACGCTGCTCGGAGCGAACGCCGGCATCGGCATCTCCCTCGGTGACGACTGCGTCGTCGAGGCCGGGCTGTACGTCACCGCCGGCTCGAAGATCGTCCTGGCCGACGAGGCCCCGGATGCCGACGGCGCTCGGCCCGTGGTCAAGGGCGCCGTCCTGTCGGGCCGGGACGGGATCCTCTTCCGGCGCAACTCGCTGACCGGCGCCATCGAGGCCGTTCGGCGCGCCGGGGTCGGCGTCACGCTCAACGAGGCCCTGCACGCATGAGTCGCCGCCTGCCCAAGAACCGGTACGAGGCCGAGCTCGCGCGGCTGCAGGCCGAACTGGTCGACATGCAGGCGTGGGTGCAGGCGACCGGCGCGCGGATCGTCGTGATCTTCGAGGGCAGGGACGCCGCGGGCAAGGGCTCCACGATCAAGCGCGTCGCGGAGTACCTCAACCCGCGCGTCACCCGTATCGTCGCGCTGCCGGCGCCGACCGAGCGCGAGAGGACCCAGTGGTACTTCCAGCGATACATCGCGCATCTGCCGGCCGCCGGCGAGATCGTGCTGATGGACCGCTCCTGGTACAACCGTGCCGGCGTCGAGCACGTGATGGGCTACTGCACGTCCGACGAGTACCACCGGTTCCTGCACCAGGCGCCGATCTTCGAGCGGATGCTGGTCGAAGACGGCATCCTGCTGCGGAAGTACTGGTTCTCGGTGTCGGACGGTGAGCAGGAGGAGCGGTTCCGCTCCCGCGCCGAGGACCCGATGCGGCGGTGGAAGCTCAGCCCGAACGACGTGGTGTCGATCACGAAGTGGGAGGACTACTCGCGCGCGAAGGACGCCATGATCCTCCACACCGACATCC
>JAVBUN010000322.1:0-28508 GCA_031555335.1 Microbacterium sp. | reverse complement strand
TTCGGCTTCTCGCTGAGCGACGACGAGGTCGACGCCATCTCGGGTCTCGAACGCGGACGGCTCTGGGACGGCGACCCCGACACGCACGAGGAGTTCTAACGGGTCGCCGTGATGCGGGGCGCGTGCCCCGTGTCGCGGCCTTCGGTCAGAGCTGGGCGCCGTTGTCGTCGCGGTCGTAGACCCCGACGTTGCGCCCGCGCCACGACTCGTAGGCGATCAGCCAGCCGACCGACACCGCCGCGGCGATCAGCAGTCCGACCCACACGCTGCCGAGGAGCATCCCGACGAGGACCCCCGCCGCGAACAGCAGAACGGTCCCGAGGATCCACGTGGTGCGGCCGCGCGGCCAACCGGTGCCCGATGAGCTCATGATCACAGCGTAGGGGGCGGATCCGTCACGCGTCGGCCGCCAGCATCCAGTCGATGCCGAACTTGTCGGTCACCTGGCCGAACTTGCCGCCCCACGGGGGCGTCTCGAACGGCAGCGTCACGGTGCCGTCGGCGGCGAGGGCCTCCCACACGGCATCGAGCCGGGCGGTGTCATCGCCCGACAGTGACACCGTGATGCCGGTGGGTGGGGCGTACGGCATGCCGGATGGCGTGTCCGACCCCATCAGCACGAGACCCTCGGGGGTCGTCAGCTGAGCGTGCATCACGAGGTGCAGTTCTTCGGGAGCGATGCCCATCGCCTCGTAGCCCTCGAACGTGCTGATCTCGAGGTCGCCGCCGAGGACGGACCGGTAGAACTCCATGGCTTCTCGCGCCTGGGCGCGGAACGACAGGTACGGATTCAGGCGGAGCACGGCTTCTCCCTCGAAGCGGGTGGACAGGGGCACCGGTCAGTGTCCACCCGGGGCGCCGGCGCCGCAAGACACCTCAGCGGTCGCGATGATCCTCCGGGTGCAGCCGCGGGCCCCGGCGCGGCTCGCGCACCCCGCTCGCGCCGATGAGCCGGATCACCCGCTGGCGGTGGCCGGCCCACGGGGCGAGCAGGTCGAGCATGCCCGCGTCGTCGGTACGGGCCCCCGCCAAGGCGTGACCCACCTCGTGCGCGAGGTGGAAGTCGCCGACGCTGACCGCATCCGCATCCCCGTACGCCCGGATGCGGGTCTCCGCGGACGTCCACGCTCCGATGCCGCGCAGGCTCGTCAGCACGCGCTCCCGGGCGTCCCGGTCGGGGGCGTCGTCGAGCGCCCGCACCAGCGAGTCGCCGCGGGTCGCCGCGGCGACGATCGTGCGGGACTGCGGCGGCTCGAGTCCGGCGCGGTGCCAGGACCACGAGGGGATGCGTCGCCATCCCTCGAGCGCGGGCGGGGCGAACATCGGACGCGGCGTCGGGCCGGGGGCACGCTCGCCGAACCAGGTCACGATGCGCCGCCATGCGGAGAACGCCTGCACTCCGGTGACCTTCTGCTCGAAGATCGCGCTCGCGAGCGCGTCGAAGACGAGCCCGGTGCGACCGAGCCGCAGCCCGGGATTGCGCCGATGGCTGGCGGCGATGAGCGGATGGTGGTGCGGATCGAAGCCGTCGAGGTCGTCGTCGGCGCCGCAGAGCGCGGGCACCTGGCTCAGGGCCCAGTCCGCGCCCGGGCCCCAGGCCGCGGCACGCACGCCGTCTCCCGCGGCGCGGAGAGCGACGGTGGCGATGCCCTGCGGTGCGCGGCAGGCCCACCAGATCACGGGTCCGTCGACGACCATGGTCGGGTCGCCGCCGCCGTGGCGCTGGAACACGACCGTCCGATGCAGATCGAGCGGATGCCGTGGGCGATAGGTCGTCTCGATGCGCTGCGGCACCGGCATCGCTGCCGTGCGCCGGGCGTGTGCCGGCCGGGCATCCGCTCCCGGGCGGCGCCCGAGGGTCGCGGCACGGTCGGGCGTCATGGCCTCACCCTAAGCGCCCCCGCCGACATCGTCCCACCCCCGTCCCCCCCGTCCCATCCCCCCGCGAGACAGCATCCGCGCCACGAGACAGCGCGGGTTCCGGGCGGTTTCGTGGAACGGATGCTGTTTCGCGGGCAATGGCACACGCGGGAGCCCGGGAGCGCGGGCAGGCGGGAGCCGGGGAGCCCGGGAGTGCGGCGGTGGGGGAGCGGAGCGGTGAACGCGGTCAGAAGCGGTCGGGCGAGGGGGTGCCGTGGCCGTAGCGGATGACCACGTCGGCGTGACGGTCGAACCGGTATCCGACGCCGCGCACGGTACGCACGATGTCCTCGAACCGGCCGAGCTTCGCGCGCAGCCGGCGCACGTGCACATCGATCGTGCGCTCGCCGGGGGCCTCGTCGTCGCCGAGCTGCCAGAGCGATGAGACGAGTTCGGTGCGTTCGATCGTGCGGCCCTCGCGCAGCACGAGGTACTGCAGCAGCTCGAACTCCTTGAAGGTGAACGCGGCGGACTCGCCGTCGATCAGCACGCGCTTGCGCGAGATGTCCACGACGACGCCGGCCTCGGCGCGCTCCGGCGCCTCGATCTCGGGCTTCGAGCGCGCGACGGCGGACGGCTCGTGCAGGGCGAGCCGAACGACGTCGACGTCGCGGCCGCCGGCGCCGGCGGGGGCCAGGGCGACGGTCGCGTAGGTCTCGGCCTCGGGGGCGAGGTCGTGAAGGGTGCGGCGCAGGGCCTCGACGATCGTCGCGAGCGAGGCCCCGGATGCAGCGGCCTTCGCCTCGTCGAACCCGACGTAGAGGGCGAAGCCGCGGGGCGCGGGGCCGGCGGGTGCACTCGGTTCCGCGTCTTCGACGATGCGGAGGTTCGGGCGGGCGGAGGCGGTGCGGTCGAGGATGGCGGTGTTCGACATGAGGGAAGTCCTTGCGGAAGGGAGCCGGTGCGCGGTGCCCGGCTCTTCGTGTTCTCGTTCTCGGCCCGAGGTGGGGCCGGGTGCGCGGCGGTCGCTCAGCGGAGCGGCGCCGGGGACTCGATGCGATTCAGATCCCGCAGGCGAGTCGACGGGGGTCACCGATTCAGCGGCACATTCGACAACACAGAGCAACGCGGTCGGCCATCATCATGGCCGTGGTTCCGTTCGCCTCCCGGGCGGACAAGGAACGTGCGTCGTCAGTCATGCCGCCGATTATCGCCGAACCGGGCGTGTCGCGTCAATTCGCGCGGGCGTGTCCGCGCGACCGCGTGTGACGCGCGCGGCCCGCCGGCGCCCCCGCCGGGCGTAATCTGTCGGGGTGACCGATCTGCGATTCACGGACGAGAAGGATGCGTCGCGCTACACGTTGCACCACGGCGACGACCTGGTGAGCGTGCTCGACTACCGCGACGACGGTCGCTCCGTCGCGATGACCCGGGCGTTCACCATCCCCACCTTCCGCGGCCACGGGTACGCGGGCGAACTGGTCGAGCGGGCCGTGGCCCAGCTCGAGGCGCAGGGGGATCGCGAAGTGATCCCGGTGTGCTGGTACGTCTCGGACTGGTTCGCCGCGCACCCCGATCGCGCCGGCATCCTGCAGCAGCGCCGACCGGTCTGATCGCTCCGACGATGGGCATCGAGTCGCTGTTCACCGTCGTCGCGGTCGTATTCGAGAGTCTCGGTGCGCTCGCCATGGTGGCGGGATTCGTCGTCGCCGTCGTGCTCGGCATCCGGGCCCTGCGTCGCGGCGAGGGCGGATCCGCCGCCTTCGCGACCCTTCGCACCACCCTCGGGGGTGCGATCCTGCTCGGTCTCGAGATCCTCGTCGCCGCCGACCTCATCCGCACGATCACCTCGAAGCCCTCGATCGAGGATGCCGTCATCCTCGGGCTCATCGTCCTCATCCGCACCGTTCTGTCCATGTCGATCCAGATCGAGGTCGACGGCACGCTGCCGTGGCGGCGGGCGCTGCTGGGCAGCGGAGCGCAGGTCGTCGCCGCGCAGGTGGCGCGTGATCGCGGGGTCGCCCGCGGCGATGCCGTCGCATCCGACTGACGCGCTACCGGGGGCGCCGGGCATCGTCAATCCCCTGCGTCCGGCGAGCGGCGCCCCGCAGGCTGGGACGGACGAGAGGAGCACGCCATGGAAGATCGTGATCTGCCCGAGGGAGTGATCGACGCGGACCCGCCCGGCGGGTGGGAGAGCGCCGAGGTCGCGGACGCCGAGACCGAGGCTCAGAACACGGAGGCGATCGATTCGCCCGAGCTGGTGGAATCGGACGAACCCGGCCAGGGCGCGGACCCGGATCTCGCCGTCGGAGGCGGGAAGTGAGCGGCACGAGCGAGGAGCCCACGTACACGGACCCGAACCGCTCCGATCTCGATGCGCCCTCGGTCGTCCCGGGCGAGACCCAGGACGAGCCGGCGATGGATCAGCACGACGCCTCGATCGACGACAAGATCGACGGCATCGTCGCGCAGACCCGGGTCGACGTCGGCACGCTGCCTCTCGAGCGCATCGCGGACGTTCTGCGCCAGCGGCTCTCGGATGCCGGGATCACCGCGAGCGACGACCACGTCGATCGCCTCGCCGCGCGCGTGGTCGGGGACTGAGGGCGGTCTCAGCGGGAGGACGCGCACACGGCCCGCGTCGCCGGGCCCTCGGCGACCACCGTCGCGCCGTCGTCGCCGAAGGTGTAGGTCGCCGCGGCGCGCCCTCCCTGCAGCACGCCGGGCAGCCAGCGGCGTGCGTCGTCCCACATCCGGTCGAACGGGATGTCCTCCAGCGCGAACCACGCGGGCACGATCTCCTCCGTCTCGACGGCCTCGCCCGCGAACCGGCGGCAGACGAACACGTGCGAACGCTGCGACAGCGCGGGCTGCGACGGGAAGAGGTAGTCGAAGTCGGCGACGGGTTCGAGGTCGATCGCCGCGATCGCGACCTCGGTCTCTTCGCGCACCTCGCGCACGGCGGCCTCGATGACGCTCTCGCCCGGCTCCACCTTGCCGCCGATCCCGACGACACGGCCGAGGCCGAGACCGGTGCGCTTGTAACCCAGCAGCACCTCGGTGCGTCCGTCCCGCTCGCGCAGGATGTAGACGACGCAGACGTCGGGAAGCTCCATGCCCGTCACGGTACGCCCGGATTGTTTCCGGCCGGTGTTGCGCGCGTCGCCGTGTTTTGTTCGCGCCCGCCAGCGCGGCCTCGGGCCGGTGTCGGAGCCTCGACATAACGTGAAGGCATGCGCATCCTGCACACCTCCGACTGGCACATCGGGCGCACGTTCCACGGCCATTCGACGCTCGCGGCGCTGCGCGGGGTGCTCGAGACGCTCGTCTCGCAGGTGCGGGAGAACGACGTCGACGTCGTGATCGTGGCGGGCGACGTGTTCGACTCCGCCACCCCCGCCGCCGAGTGCTACACGCTGCTCACCGACATCCTGCGCGCTCTCGCCGAGACCGGTGCCCGCGTCGTCGTCACGAGCGGCAACCACGACTCGGCCGCGCGGCTGGGCTTCCAGGCGGGACTCCTTCGCGACGGCATCCACGTCGTCACCGACCCGCTCGCCGTGGGCGTGCCGATCACGTTGACGGATGCCGAGGGGCCGGTGCACATCTACGGCATCCCGTACCTCGAACCCGCGCGCGTGCGGCATCTCTGGGAGGGCGTGGAGCTGCGCACCCAGGCGCAGACCCTCGCGCACGCGATGGGGCTCGTGCGCGATGATCTCGCCCGGCGCGGCGGGCGTTCGGTGGCGATCGCGCACTGCTTCGCGGCGGGTATCGAGGCGACGCCCGGCGTCGAGCGCGAGATCCGGCAGGGCGATCTCGACGTGGTTCCGCTCGCGGTGTTCGACGGACCCGACTACGTTGCGCTCGGCCACATCCACGGCCGCCAGCGCGTGTCGGAACGCGTGCGATACGCCGGCGCGCCGCTCCACTACAGCTTCGGCGAGAAGGATCGCCTGCGTGGATCGTGGATCGTGGATCTCGGGCCGGAGGGTCTCGGCGCGGTCGCATGGCTCGATCTCCCGGTCCCGCGCCGGCTCGAGGTGCTGCGGGCGCCCCTCGACGAGCTGCTCACGCACGAGCGGTACGCCGGGGCCGAGGACGCCTGGGTCAGCGTCGAATACGTCGACACGCTGCCGCAGCGCGACGTGATGCGCCGGCTGCAGCGCCGGTTCCCGTTCTGCGCGTCGGTCGTGCACAGCCCCGCGCACACCCGTCCCGACGACGCGCGCACTTACGTCGACCGCGTGCGCGCCGCCCGCAGCGACCGGGAGCTGGTCGACGCCTTCCTGACGCACGTGCGCGAGGGCGAGGGGACGACGGTGCGGGAGCAGGAGCTCATCGCGGATCGCATCGCCGACGACCGCCCCATCGAGAAGGTGCTGGCCGAGGCGCAGGGATGAGCGAGGTGCGCGCGTGAAGCTGCACCGCCTCGATCTCACCGGGTTCGGGCCGTTCCGACAGACGCAGACGGTCGACTTCGACGCGTTCGATGCCGACGGCATCTTCTTGATCGCGGGGCGCACCGGGGCCGGCAAGTCCAGTGTTCTCGACGGCGTCTGCTTCGCGCTCTACGGCAGCGTTCCCCGCTACGACGGTCCCGACCGCAGGCTGCGCAGCGACCACTGCGAACCGGGCGATCCCACCGAGGTGCGGCTGGAGTTCACGGTCGGCGCGACGCGCTGGCGCGTCATCCGTGCACCGGAGTACTCGAGGCCGAAGCTGCGCGGCGACGGCACCACCGTCGAGACCGCACGCGCGGAGCTGTACGAGTTCGTCGACGGCGGGTGGGTCGGACGTGCCGGCAAACCGCGCGACGTCGCCGAAGTGCTCGACGGTGTGCTGGGGCTGAATCTTCAGCAGTTCCAGCAGGTCATCCTGCTGGCGCAGAACAAGTTCTCCCGCTTCCTGCTCGCGAAGAACGACGAACGGCAGGCGCTGCTGCGCACGCTCTTCGGCACCCGCCGCTACGAGGACTACGCCCGCGATCTCGATGAGCGCCGCAAGGCCGCGCAGCAGCTCGTGCGGGACCGCGGGGTGGGTGCCGAGGCCCTCCTCGCCGAGGCGGAGCGCGTGATCGAGGCCGAGGGACTGGGCGGCGACGACGACGCCGGCGAGGATCTCGCCCGCCGCCGCGCCGCCGCCGTCGTCGCCGTGCAGCGGGCCGAGTACCGGGCGGAGTCGCGGGCGCAGGAGCGGGCGGCGGCGGATGCCGCAGCCGAGGCGGCGTCGCGCGAGCACGCTCGGATCGACGCGATCCGCACGGCGCAGAAGGCGCGCGTCGCGGGCATGGACCGCCTGGCCGGGCTGGAGGCGGCGGCGGACGGGATCGCGGACGACCGACGGCGGATCGAGCGCGCCGTCGCCGCCGAGACGCTCCGCGCGCCGCTCGATCTCGCGACACGGGCGGCGGCGCAGGCGGCGGATGCGGCGGCGCGCGTGGCCCGCGCCCTCGAGGCGTGGGTCGAGGGCGGCGACCAGCCCGACACCGACCTCGAGCGGCTCGACGACGAGCTGACCGGAGACCTCGCGCGATGGGCGACCGCGCAGGACGACGAGCGCCGGCTCACGGCGGCGACCGCGGAACTCGACGCTCAGCAGCAGCGCATCGCCGCTCAGGACGATGCGCGGGCCGAGCTCGAGCGCCGCGGAGCGCAGGTGCCCGCCGAGATGGCGTCGATCGATGCGGATCTGGCACGCGCGCAGACCGCGGCCGGGGCCCGCGAGGCGGCGCGGGCGCTGCGGGACGACCTGCGGGAGCGACGGCGGGCGGCGGTGGACGCCGCCGCGCTCGATCCCCGAGTCGCTGCCGCGGAGTCCGAGTGGGCGGGTGCGATCGATGCGTCGGCAGCGGCCGGCGCGGCGCTGACGGCCCTGCTCCACCGGCGGCTCGCGGGTTACGCCGGCGAGCTCGCGGCGGAGCTCGTGGCGGGGGAGCCCTGCGCGGTGTGCGGTGCGACGACCCATCCGCGGCCGGCCCCGCTCACGGTCGATCCCGTCACCGACGACATGGTCGCGGCGGCGGAGCAGCACCGCGAGCAGCAGATCGCGTCGGAGCGCCGGGCCGGCGACGACGCCCGGGCGCTGCGCGCGGAACGCGATGCCCTGACCGCGCGGGCGGGGGGCGAGGATGCGGCAGCGCTCGCGGAGCGCCTCGCCGCGGCCGAGCGCGCCGTCGCCGACGCGGAGGAGGCCGATCGCGAGGCGGTGCGGCTGCGCGACCGACGCGCGCAGCTCGCGGAGCTCGCCGACGCCGTCGAGCTCGAGCAGCGCTCCCTGTCGGCCGAGCTCGCCGCGAACCGGGAGGCCGCCGCGCGCACGGGCGCGACGGTCGAGGCGCTCGGGCGGGCGGTCGCGGCCGCGCGAGGCGACCACGCGTCCGTCGCGGACCGCATCCGGGCGGCGACCGAGCGTCGTGCCCGTGCCCGTGCCCTGCGTGATGCGCGCGCGGCGCAGCAGGCGGCGGATGCGGCATCGACGATCGCGGCGACCGATCTCGCCGAGCGACTCGCCGCATCCGACGTCTCCGACGCCGCCGAGGCGGCATCGGCTCTCCTGCCCGCGGCCGATCTGCAGCGCCGACGCGACCGGGTCGCCGACCACGAGCGCGATCTGGCGGTCGTGCGTGCGGAGCTCATGGCATTGCAGCTGGAACTCGCCGGCACCCCCGACGAACCCGTCGACGCCGCCGCGGCGGCGGCCGCGGATGCGGATGCGGATGCGGCGCGAACGCGTGCGATCACGGCGCTGAGCGTCGCACGGTCGACGGCCGACCGGCTGCGGGATCTCGTGCAGCGCAGCGACGCGGCGTACGCCGACATCGCGGATCTCGCAGACGACGCGGCCGTCGTCACCCGCCTCGCCGACACCCTGCAGGGGCGAGCCCCGAACACCAAGCGCATGACGCTCGAGACCTTCGTGCTCGCCGCGGAGCTGGAGGAGATCGTCGCCGCCGCCAACCTGCGACTCGCGGAGATGTCCGCGGGGCGCTACACCCTGCTGCACACCGATTCGCTCGCCGCCCGCGGGGCCGCATCGGGACTCGGCATCGCCGTCATGGATGCGCACACCGGGCAGTCCCGTCCGCCGCAGTCGCTGTCGGGCGGCGAGACGTTCCTCGCCTCACTCGCGCTCGCCCTGGGACTCGCGGAGGTCGTCACGAATCGTGCCGGCGGCATCCGCCTCGACACCCTCTTCGTCGACGAGGGGTTCGGCTCGCTCGATCCCGAGACGCTCGAGTTCGCGATGAGCGCGCTCGACGAGCTGCGCGCCGGCGGCCGCACCGTCGGCGTGATCAGCCATGTCGAGGCGATGAAGGAGCAGCTGCCGGCGCAGCTGCTCGTGCAGGCCACGCCGCAGGGGCCGAGCGTCATCCGTCAGACATAGGGTGGAGCGGTGAGCAAGAACAGCCTGTGGACCGTGCTCGGTGTGATCGCGGCGATCGTGATCGGATGGATCCTGGTCAGCATCCTGTTCTCGGTGCTCGCGTTCATCGTGAAACTGGTGCTGGTCGCGATCGTCGCCGTCGTGGTGTTCTTCGTGCTGCGGGCCGTCTTCGCCCGCCGCGAGGACGACTGATGGCGGCACCGTCGACCGGTTCCCACCCGGTCACGACCGATATCCCGCTGACCCCGGCGCGGCGGTGGCGTGCGTTCTGGGTCTGTGTGGCGGTCGCGGGGCTGACGATCCTCGACCTGTCGAAGGTGAACGTCGCCCTCCCCGCGATCGAGTCGGCGTTCGATGCCGGTTCCACCGAGCTTCAGCTCATCGTGTCGGGATACGTGCTCACCTTCGGGCTCTTCCTCGTGCCGATGGGGCGCATCGGCGATCAACGCTCCCGACGCGCCCTGTTCCTCATCGGGCTGTCGGTCTTCACGCTCGCGAGCGTCGTCTGCGCGCTCGCGCCCAACGTCACGGTGCTCCTCATCGCCCGACTCGTGCAGGGGATGGCGGCGGGCACGCAGATGCCGCAGGTGCTCGGCCTCATCCAGCAGCTCTTCCAGGGCAAGGAGCGCGGCCGCGCCTTCGGCCTCTTCGGTGCGACGATCGGCGTCTCCACGGCGTTCGGTCCGACGCTCGGCGGCCTCATGATCGCCCTCGGCGGGGCGCAGGACGGGTGGCGCTGGATCTTCTGGATGAACCTGCCGCTCGGGCTCATCGCGATCGCGCTCGCCGTCTGGATGCTGCCGGCGACCCGCACCCGTTCCCGCCGGCCGCTCGCCCTCGACCCGGTCGGTGTGGTGCTCTTCGGCATCGCCGTGCTGTCACTCATGTGGCCGTTCCTGTTCACGACCGGGTCGCCCGACGACGACCCCCGCCGCTGGTGGCTGCTGGTCGTCTTCGTGCTCGTCGCCGCCGCCTTCGTGGCCTGGGAGCGCCGGTACGGTGCGCGTGGCAAGCATCCGCTCATCCCGCTCGGGCTCTTCCGGGTGTCGTCGTACCGCAACGGCACGGTTCTGCAGGCGGCGTACTTCACGGCCGCCCCGTCGATGTTCCTGCTCACGACGCTCTACCTGCAGAGCGGGCTCCACATCGAGCCGGTCTTCGCCGGCATGGTCACGATCGGTTTCGCGCTCGCGAGTGCGGTCTCGTCATGGGTCGGCGGCAACATCGTCGGCAAGTACGGCCGGCCCGTGGTGGTGTGGGGTCTCGCGCTGGTGCTGTTCTGCGTCGTCGGCCTCGTCGCCACGGCGCTCTACGTGCCGGATGCGGCGACGCCCTTCGTGATGGCGGCGGTGATGGTCGTCGGCGGCATCGGGGGCGGACTCGTGATCTCCCCGAACCAGACCCTCACGCTCGCCGACATCCCGGTGCGCGACGGCGGGCTGGCGGGGTCCGTCGGGCAGCTCGGGCAGCGTATCGGCACGGCCGTCGGCACGGCGATCGCGCTGGCGCTCTTCTACGCGACGATCAATCGCGAACAGGACGGGGCCGGTGCGACCGACGCCGTCGTCTTCCACGACGCGTACGGCTTCGGGATGGTGTCGGTCGGGGTCGCCGTGGCGATCGCGCTGGTCATCGCGGTCGTCGATCTGTCCGCCCGTCGCCGCTCTCGGCGGCTGGCCGACGCCTCGTCCTGACGCGTGCGCTCGCCGATCGGCCGGTGAGGGAGGCTCAGCCGCCGCTGGCGATGATGCCGATCACGCCGGACGCGAGCATGTAGACGCCCACCGCGCTCACGACGAGCCAGATGCCGATGCGCGCCGGGGAGGGCTTCTTCGGACCGTTGCCGGGGCCGCCGCCGGAGTCGCCGGCGCCATCGCCGCTGCCGAGAATGCTCATCCCCCGACAGTAGCCGACGATGCGGTGCGGGGCCGTGCGCAGGCACGGCCCCGCAGGCTCTCAGGAGCCGGGCGTCCAGGCCGAGACGCTGTCGAGCGCCGCGATCTCGTCGGCGCTCAGCTCGAGACGGGCGCTGGTCAGCAGATCGGCGACCTGCTCGACGCGCGACGCGCTCGCGATGGGGGCGGCCACCGTGGGCTGTGCGCGCAGCCACGCGAGCGCCGTTGCGGCGATCGATGCGCCGTGCGCGGCACCGACCTGCTCGAGCGTGTCGATCACGCGCAGGCCCTGCGGGGTGGCGTACTCGGCCGCGCCGCCGGCCCGCGGCGAGGACTGGTCCGCCGCATCCGCCGACCGGTACTTGCCGGTGAGGAAGCCCGACGCCAGGCCGTAGTACGGCACGAGAGACAGATCGAACTCCTCGGCGAGGGGGATGATGCTCTCCTCGACCTCGTTGCGGTGCACCAGGTTGTAGTGGGGCTGGATCGCGACCGGCAGGTCGTTGCCGGCGGCCCGAGCGAGCTCGATCCAGGCGCGGATGCGGTCGGCGCTGTAGTTCGAGACCGCGACGTAGCGCACCAGCCCGTCGGACACGAGGTTCGCGAAGGCGGCCACCGTCTCTTCGAGCGGGGTGTCGGCGTCGTCGAAGTGGGCGTAGTAGAGGTCGATCGTGTCCACACCGAGGCGCTGCAGCGACGCCTCCGCGGCCGCGCGCACGTTGGCGGCGGACAGACCGGGGAAGTCCGGGTGCTGGCTGACCTTCGTGGCGACGACCATGTTCTCGGGCTTGCGGGACGCGAGCCACTCACCGATCAGCGTCTCGCTCTCGCCGCCGGAGTTGCCCGGTACCCAGGAGCTGTACGAGTCGGCGGTGTCGATGAAGTCGCCGCCGCCGGCGTGGAACTCGTCGAGGATCGCGAACGAGGCGTCGCGGTCGGCGGTCCATCCGAAGACGTTGCCGCCCAGCGAGAGGGGGAGAATGTCGAGGTCACTGCGTCCGATGCGGGTCATGATGTCCTTCCGAGGGGGATCTCTCGTCGAGCGGTTCGCCGCGATGAGGAGGCGGCGGAGCGGTCGACGTGTACCCCGGATGCAAGCCACCCGGCCGCGGTGGCATTCCCGCGGTTACTCCCGGCGTCGCGCCCCGGCGCCGACGGCCGACCGGTCTAGGCTGGCGGCAGACGGCAGGGCCGTCGCATCCCGGGAGGTCGCCATGGAATCCGTCGTTCTCGACACTCCGGCGGGCATCGACGCCCGCCTCGGCTGGGACCCGTCGGTCACCCCGCACGATCGTAAGCGGATCCTCGCCCGCGCGATCATCGGGGCGCGGCTGGGGGTGGAGCCGGACAGTGTGCGCATCGAGCGTGAGGCGCCCACGACCTTCGGTCATCACACGCACCTGATCGCCTCCGCCGGCGGCGCCGAGCTGCCGCTGCTGGTCACCGTGGCGGAGCACCGGTCGGCCACCGTCGTGGCGGTCACGGATCCCGAGCAGCACGTCGGCATCGACCTGCGGGATGTGCATCCGGACGAGCAGACGCTCACCGCCATCCGGGCTCACAGCCATCTGTGGGACGGTTCCACCGACCAGGACTTCCTCACCCACTGGACGCGGGTGCAGGCCGTGCTGCGCGCCGACGGCCGGGGTGCCCGCGTTCATCCCGAGCACGTCCGCCTCGACCAGGGCGGCAAACGCGGCTGGGTGCCGGATCGTCCCGCCCGCTACACGATCACCGACGTCTCTCGGAACGCGTTCCTGATCACCCTGGCCTACACGACGACGCCCACCGCCTGACCGCACCGCGACCGGTCCGTCGGGGGTCGGCATCCGTTGTGCGGTGTCGGCGGTGCACAACGGCGGAGATGATGGGCGACGCGCCGTCGGGGCCCGTGTGATGCCGGGGTGTCGGCGGAGATCTCCGCCGTTGTGCACGCGGAGCCGCGGCGGGGATCGCGGGCTCGGCACCGGCGGCGGGGGCCGGCACCGGGTCGCGACGGGCCGGCACCCGGATGCGGCGGCTACGCGGGGGGTTCGGGGAGGGCCGCGTCGAGCTCGGCGAGCCAGGCCGTCGGGTTGCCGTCGCTCGGCGCGCGCCAATCGCCCCGCGGCGACAGCGAGCCGGCGGGCGACACCTTCGGGCCGTTCGGGATCGCGCTGCGCTTGAACTGGGCGAAGCCGAAGTAGCGCCGCAGGAACACCCGCAGCCAGCGCGCCACCGTATCGAGGTCGTATGCGTATCGGTCGTCCACGGGGAACCCCGGGGGCCACGCCCCGGCATCGGCATCCGCCCACGCCTGCGAGGCGAGGTAGGCGATCTTCGACGGGCGCATGCCGAACCGCAGCACGTGGTACAGCGCGAAGTCGTGGAGCGCATAGGGCCCGATCGCGTCCTGCGTGGACTGCACCTTGCCGTCCTCGCCTGCGGGCACGAGCTCGGGGCTGATCTCGGTGTCGAGCACCGCCTGCAGCACGGCGGCGGTGCGGGCATCGACGCCCTCGCCCGCGGCGATCACCCAGCGGATGACGTGCTGGATGAGCGTCTTCGGCACGCCCGCGTTGACGGCATAGTGGCTCATCTGGTCGCCGACGCCGTACGTCGCCCAGCCGAGGGCGAGCTCCGACAGGTCGGAGGTGCCGATGACGATCCCGCCGTGGCGGTTCGCGAGCCGGAAGAGGAAGTCGGTGCGCATGCCCGCCTGGACGTTCTCGAACGTCACGTCGTACACCTTCTCGCCGGATGCGGCCGGGTGGCCGATCCCGGAGAGGATCTCGGTCGCGGCGGGGCGGATATCGATGGTCTCGACGGTCGCGCCGATCGCCTCGGCGAGCTCGATCGCGTTCGACTTCGAGAGGTCGCTCGTCGCGAACCCGGGCATCGTGTAGGCCAGGATGTCGCTGCGGGGGCGCCCCATGCGGTCCATGGCGCGGGCGACGACGAGCAGTGCGTGCGTGGAGTCGAGCCCGCCGGAGACTCCGATGACCGGCTTCGGGTCACCGATCGCCGCCATCCGCTGCTCGAGCCCCGACACCTGGATGTTGAACGCCTCGTAGCAGTCCTGGGCGAGGCGGGCGGGGTCGTCGGGCACGAACGGGAACCGGTCGAGCGTGCGTCGCAGGCCGATGTCGCGGGCGGGCGGGTCGAGCCGGAAGTGCACGGTGCGGAAGCTGTCGACGCGGTCGGCGAGGGTGCGGCGGTTGTCGTCGAACGTGCCCTGGCGCAGGCGATCCTGGCGGAGGCGGTCGAGGTCGATGTCCGCGACGCTCCGACGCGGACCGTCGGGGAAGCGCTCGGTCTCCACGAGCAGCCGGCCCCCCTCGTAGATCATGGTCTGGCCGTCCCATGACAGGTCGTTCGTCGACTCGCCGCTTCCCGCCGCGGCGTACGCGTACGCGGCGAGGCAGCGCAGCGACTGCGACTGCGCGAGCAGCTTGCGGTCGTCGGCGCGGGCGATCGTGATCGGGCTGCCGCTGAGGTTCAGCAGCACCGTCGCGCCCGCGAGGGCGGCCTCGGACGACGGCGGCACGGGCACCCACATGTCCTCGCAGACCTCGGCGTGCACGACCAGTCCCTCGACGTCGAGCGCCTCGAACAGCAGATCGGGACCGAACGGCGCGTATGACGCCCCGATGCGGATGTCCTGACCGCGCTGGTCGTCGCCGGCGGCGTACCAGCGCCGTTCGTAGAACTCGCGGTACGTGGGAAGCAGCGACTTCGGCGCCACCCCCAGCAGCTCGCCGCGGTGGATCACCACGGCGCAGTTGTAGAGGCGGTTGCGGTGCCGCAGGGGGGCGCCGACGACGAGCACCGGCAGGAGGTCGACGGATGCCGCGACCAACCGCTCGACGGCGGCCTCGACCGCATCCAGCACCGGGTCCTGCATGACGAGGTCGTCGATCGCGTAGCCGGTGAGGCACAGCTCGGGGAAGAGGGCCACCGCGACGCCGTCGTCATGGCACGCGCGGGCCTCGGCGAGCACCGCCTCCGCGTTGGCGCGCGGGTCGGCGATGCGCACCGGCAGGGTGCAGGCGGCGACCCGGGCGAATCCGTGCCGGTAGGAGCTCTCGAAAGGCAGTCCGGTGCTCATGCGTCCAGTCTGTCAGGTGGTCCGTCCGCGGGTCGCCCCCGGTGCGGCGCGACACCGCGCCCGTGTCGCGCGGCGGCCGGGGCGGGGAGTGTCGGGGGCCGCGACTAGGGTCGAACGCGGAAGGGAACGGATGCGGTACATCGAGCCCTCGGGCGACCAGCCGGGCCGGATCGTGTGGAGCGCCAGCGATCTCAAGGCGGCCGCCGAATGCGAGTTCGCCTGGATGCGGCAGGTCGACGCCCGGCTCGGGCGCATCCCCGCCGTCGTCGATCCGGAGGACGCGATGCTCGAGCGCGCCGCCCGGCTCGGGACGCGCCACGAGCTCGACGTGCTCGACCGGTACCGGACGCGGTACGGCGCGGGTGTCGTCGAGATCGCCGAGACGCGTTCGGCCGACGTGACGGGCATGGCGCAGGCCGTCGCGGCGACCGCGGCGGCGCTCGCCGACCCCACGGTCGAGGTGCTGTATCAGGCTGCGTTCCAGACGGACGACTTCGTCGGGTTCGCCGATTTCCTCGTGCGCGACGACGCGCGGGCGTGGATCGTGCAGGACACCAAACTCGCCCGGCACGCCCGGGTCACCGCGCTCATGCAGCTCGCGGCATACGCCGACCAGCTCGACCGGCTCGGGGTCCCGCGCGCCGACCGGGTGGAGCTCCTGCTCGGCGACGGCAGCGTGAGCGTGCACCGGGTCGACGACCTCGCCCCGGTCTATGCGCTCCGGCGCCGGCGACTCGCCGCGCTGGTCGCGGACCGAGACCTCGCCGCCGGGGCCGCCGGCGACCCGATTCCCTGGGGGGATCCCCGCGGCGACCTGCAGGTGATCGCCTGCGGACGGTGTGCGACGTGCGAGATCGAGGTCGTCGCGCACCGCGATCTGCTGCTGGTGGCGGGCATGCGGCCGGTGCAGTGCGAGCGCCTGCGGCGCGCGGGCATCGCCACGATCGATGACCTCGCCGCGGCGGACACCCCGCCCGAGCGCATGAGCGCGGAGGTGTTCGGGTCGCTGCGCACGCAGGCACGGCTGCAGCTGCAGAGTCCCGCCGGCGTACCGACGGCGGATGCCGCCCCGACGGCCGCGCCCACATACGAGGTCGTGCTGCCGCAGGCGTTGGGCGCGCTGCCGCGCCGCGACGCCGGTGATCTGTTCTTCGACTTCGAGGGGGACCCGCTCCACACCGAGGGCGCGACCGGCGACTGGGGCATCGACTACCTGTTCGGCTGGGTCGACGCCCGCGAGCAGTACACGGCGCTCTGGGCGCACAGCTTCGCGGAGGAGCGCACGACCTTCGAGACGTTCGTCGACATCGTCGAGATGCGGCGGCGCCAGCATCCGGGCATGCACATCTACCACTACGCGCCGTACGAGCCCACGCACCTGCTCGCGATGGCGGCCCGCTACGGCACGCGCGAGGCCGAGATCGATCGGATGCTGCGGGACGGCCTGTTCGTGGACCTCTACCCGGTCGTCCGCCGTGCGCTGCGGGTCGGGTCCCGGTCGTACTCGATCAAGAAGCTCGAGCCGCTGTACATGGGCGACGACCTGCGCACGAGCGACGTGCAACGCGGCGACGACTCGATCGTGCGCTACGTCGAGGCGCGCATGCTGCAGGACGGCGGCGACGACGTCGGGGCCCGCCGCATCCTGGACGACCTCGCCGAGTACAACCGCGACGATTGCGTGTCGACCCTGCGATTGCGCGACTGGCTCGTCGATCGCGCCCGGGAAGCCGGCCTGCTGCCCTCGGGCGACCCCGCCGCCGGCGAGTTCGTCTACGAGGCGTCGCACCGATCGGTCACGCTCGGTCGGCGTGCCGACGACGTCGCCGGCCTCGCGAGGGCCGAGGGACGCGATCCGGACGACGACGCGGATGCGGTCGCGTTGCGGCTCGCCGCCGCCGCGATCGACTACTACCCGCGTGAGGCGAAGACGTTCTGGGCCTCGCACTTCCTGCGGCTGCGCGAACCGGTGTCGATCTGGGAGGACACCCGTGACGTCGTCGTGCTCGACCCGGAGCGGTCGCGGGTCGTCGAGGACTGGCACGTCGGCGAGGGCCGCGCCCGGTCGCTCCGGCGTCGCATCGCGCTGCGCGGCGACCCGGCCCCCGGCACCCGGCTGTCGGTCGGCGGCCAGCCGTTCGTCCTCTACGCGCTGCCGGCCCCGTTCGCGCACGTGCCCTCGCCGCGCTGGATCCACGCGGCACGCACCGTCCGGATCGTCGAGGTGCTCGAGGACGGTGCGGTCGTGGAGGAGCTCGCGGCGGACGGCGAGACGTGGGCGGAGCTTCCGCTGGCGCTCACCCCCGCCGCGCCGCCGTCGGCCGGCAACCAGCAGACCGCGATCGATCTCTGGGCCGACCGGCTCATCGAGGCCGCCCCCGGGTTCCCGGCCGACGCCGCCACCGACATCCTGCGCCGGGTGCCGCCCCGCACCGTGAGCGGCGGCGGGATCCCGGACGCCGCGGCGGGCGACGACGTGGCGGCCATCACGGCCGCGATCCTGCACCTCGACCACAGCTACCTCGCGGTCCAGGGGCCTCCCGGGACCGGCAAGACCTATGTGGGTTCGCACGTCATCGCCCGTCTCGTGCGCGAGCACGGCTACCGGGTCGGTGTCGTCGCGCAGTCCCACGCGGTCGTCGAGCACATGCTCGACCGGGTGGTGACGGCGGGCGTGCCGCGCGCGTTCGTCGGAAAGGCGCTGAAGGACCCGGATGCGGCCGCCGAGGTCTCGTTCACCGCGATCGAGAAGAACGGTGTCGCCGCGTTCGCCGCGGAGCGCCCGGGCGGGTTCGTGGTCGGCGGCACGGCGTGGGACTTCAGTCATCCCGCTCGCATCCCGCGGGGCAGTCTCGACCTCCTCGTCATCGATGAGGCGGGACAGTTCTCGCTCGCCTCGACCATCGCCGTCTCGGTCGCGGCGGAGCGCCTGCTGCTGCTCGGCGACCCGCAGCAGCTGCCGCAGGTCAGCCAGGGCACCCACCCCGAGCCCGTCGACACGTCGGCGCTCGGATGGGTGATGGCGGGGCGGGCCGTGCTGCCGCGCTCGCACGGCGTCTTCCTCTCGCGGTCGTGGCGGATGCATCCGGCGGTCGCGCAGCCGGTCTCGGTGCTCTCCTATGCGGGTGAGCTCGCCTCGGCGCCGTGCACGGCGCTGCGCGCTCTGTCCGGCGTGCGCGCCGGGGTGACCGCCGTGCCCGTGGTGCACCGGGGCAACGCGGTCGCCTCCCCGGAGGAGGCCGCCGAGGTCGTGCGCATCGTCGGGGACATGATCGGGCGCAGCTGGACACCGTCGGACGAGCGGGACGGGGTTCCGCTGGCGCTGCCGGAGCGCTCGCTCACCGCCGACGACATCATCGTCGTGACGCCCTACAACGCGCAGCAGCTCGAGGTCGAGGGCGCTCTCGAGCGCGCGGGGATCACCGGCATCCGGGTCGGCACCGTCGACCGGTTCCAGGGGCAGGAGGCTGTGGTCGCGATCGTGTCGCTCGCCGCGTCGTCGGGGCGCGACGCTCCGCGCGGGCTCGAGTTCCTGCTTCTGCAGAACCGGCTGAACGTCGCGATCTCGCGCGCGCAGTACGCGGCGTTCCTGCTGTTCTCGCCGGGCCTGCTCGACGACCTGCCCCGCACCCCCGACGGGGTCGCGAGACTCAGCGCGTTCGCCCGCCTCGTCGGCGCCACGGACTGAGCCCACACGTGGGTCCGGGACCGTGGGCTATCATCGCCCGTCGGCTGCGAACGGAGAACTGATGCTCATCGACAACGCGATCTACGTCGACGGCCGCCGGGCGGAGAGCCCGCGGACCCTGGAGGAGACCTTCGAGCTCATGGCCGATCTCGGCGGGCTCGCCTGGATCGGTCTGTACCGTCCGAGCGACGCGGAGCTGCACGCGGTCGCGCGGGAGTTCGACCTGCACCCCCTCGCCGTCGACGACGCCCGCTCCGGGCATCAGCGGGCGAAGGTCGAGCGCTACGGGGACACGCTGTTCGTCGTGCTGCGGCCCGCGCGCTACGACGACGCACGGGAGGAGGTCGAGTTCGGCGAGCTGCACCTGTTCGTCGGACCGGACTTCGTGATCAGCATCCGTCATGCCGAGTCCCCGGATCTCGCGGCCGTCCGTCAGCGGCTGGAGTCTCAGCCGGAGCTGCTCGCGCGCGGGCCCGAGGCCGTGCTGTACGCGATCCTCGACCGGGTGGTCGACGAGTACGAGCCCGTCGTCGCCGGCATCGAGAACGACATCGACGAGATCGAGGATCAACTCTTCGGCGACAGTGACGACGACGCCCTGTCGCGCCGCATCTACGAGCTGTTCGGCGAGGTCATCGCTTTCGGCCGCGCCGTGCAGCCGCTGACGCCCATGCTCGAGTGGCTGCGACGCGGATACGAGAAGTACGACGTCGATCTCGAGGTGCAGCGCAACCTGCGCGACGTTCTCGACCACTCGATCCGCGTCAACGACCGCATCGAGGCATTCCGCGCGGTCCTCGACAAGGCGCTGACGGTGCACTCCGCGCTCGTCGCCCGGCGGCAGACCGAGGCGAGTCTCGCCCAGAACGACGAGATCAAGAAGATCTCGTCGTGGGCGGCGATCATCTTCGCCCCCGGCCTCATCGGCACGGTGTACGGCATGAACTTCGAGTACATGCCGGAACTGCACTGGGTCTTCGGCTACCCGATGGCCGTGGCGGCGATGTTCGCGTTCGCCGTGGGGCTGTTCGCGATCTTCAAGAAGAAGAAGTGGCTCTGAATCAGACCGTGCCGTAGAGCCGGTCGCCCGCGTCGCCGAGACCGGGCACGATGTAGCCCTTCTCGTTCAGCCGCTCGTCGAGCGCGCCCAGCACGAGCGTCACATCCCGGTCACCGACCTGCTTCTCGATGGCGGCGACCCCCTCGGGTGCGCCGAGGAGGCAGATGGCGGTGACGTCCTGCGCGCCGCGGCGGAACAGGAAGTCGATCGCCGCTCCCAGCGACCCGCCCGTCGCGAGCATGGGGTCGAGCACGAAGCACTGCCGGTCGCTCAGGTCGTCGGGCAGGCGTTCCGCGTAGGTCGACGGCTCGAGGGTCTCCTCGTTCCTCACCATGCCGAGGAACCCGACCTCGGCCGTGGGAAGGAGAGTGACCATGCCGTCGAGCATGCCGAGACCGGCGCGCAGGATCGGCACGACGAGCGGACGGGGCTCGCTGATCTTGACGCCGACCGTGGTCGTGACGGGGGTGCGGATCTCGGCGGGCTCCACGCGCACGTTGCGGGTCGCCTCGTAGGCGAGCAGCGTGACGAGCTCCTCGGTGAGCCGGCGGAACACCGGTGACGGCGTGGTCTCGTCGCGGAGGACCGTGAGCTTGTGAGTGATGAGCGGATGGTCCGCGACGTGCAGGCGCATGCCTCCAGGCTAGAGCACCCGGCTAGCCTGGAACGATGAGCCTGCCGGTCGCCGCATCCGACACCGCGGCGATGACGCGCGCGCTGGCGCTCGCCGGCCAGGCGGCGGCGCACGGCGACGTGCCCGTGGGGGCGGTGGTGACGGATGCGGCGGGCCGCATCGTCGGCGAGGGCCGCAACGAGCGGGAGGCCACCGGCGATCCCACCGCGCACGCCGAGATCGTGGCGCTGCGTCGGGCGGCGCAGGTCCTCGGCACGTGGAACCTGGAGGGATGCTCGCTCGTCGTGACGCTCGAGCCGTGCGTGATGTGCGCCGGCGCGGTCCTGCAGTCGCGCCTGCCGCGACTCGTCTACGGCGCCTGGGACGAGAAGGCGGGCGCTGCAGGGTCCGTGCACGACCTCGTCCGCGATCGCCGGCTGCCGCACCGGGTGGAGGTCGTTGCGGGCGTGCGCGAGGCCGAGGCATCCGCCCTGCTGCGCGCGTTCTTCGACGCCCGGCGCTGACCCGGCGCGGACCGGTGCTCGCCGGGGCCGAGGTTCAGTCCGCCGAGCGCAGGATGATGGTCTCGGTCGGTGGGGCCGGATGCTGCGGCCGGCCGATGTAGCCGATCGCCTCGAGGAGGGCGCGACGCACCTGCGCGGGGCGCTCGAGGTGGGCGGCGTGACCGGCACCCGGCAGCAGCAGCTCGCTCACGCGGCCACCGGCGGCCGCGTACGCGTCGAGCACGTCGCGCGTCTGCGTCACCATCGGCTGGGCCGGCGCGATCTCCCGACCCGGCCAGTCCGGCGCGATGCCGAGCGCGCCGAGATGGTTGACGTCGAAGATGGAGGCGTCCGACACGATCGCGTCGACCTCGCCGTGCACCCAGAGGATCGGCGGCTTCGGGTCGAGCGCCACGATCGCGGAGGTGTCGAAGTACTGCGGTGCGAGCGCGTTCAGCACGCCCGTGCGACCGGCCGCGTAGCCGGGCCAGTGCCGGCTCGCCACGCTGTCGCCGGGGTAGTTGCCCGGTGCGGTCGAGGTCGTCAGCATCGACGCGACCCAGAGGTCCTCGTGCGGGTCCGTGTGCGCGGACGACACGTACGCCGAGCGCAGCACCTTCCGGGGCGAGGTCTCGGCCTGGTCGGAGGCGTCGTGATCGATCAGCCGCTGCACGAAGTCCGGGTTGGCGCTCCCGCCGCCGCATCCGGCGTCGTCGTCCGTGAGCCGTGTGCCGTCCCGCCGGGTGCCGCCGAAGCCGTACGGCGAGATCGGCGCCTGCAGCGCGAGGGAGAGCACCGGGTGCTCGAGTGCGTACTGCATCGCGACGGCACCGCCCAGACCCCAGCCCACGAGGTGCGCGGCGGGGATGCCGAGCGCGGTGAGCGTCGCGTGCAGGTCGTCGCTGAAGTCCCGGACGCCGCGGGTCGCATCGACCGGGAGTCCTTCTGTGCTGCCGAAGCCGCGGAGGTCCACCGCGATGACGCGCAGATCGCTCGGCAGGTCCTGCATCAGTTCCTGCCAGAAGAGCGAGGAGGACACCGCCGCGTGCAGCAGGACGAGGGTCTGCTCGGGCGGGGTGGCGGCGTCGTCGCCGTCGCGCTCGAGCATGCCGACGGTCAGCCGGGACGTCTCCACGAGGCGTGCGGTGATGCCCTCGAGCAGGTCGGTGATGGGTTCAGTCATGTCGGTCCTCCGCCGGAGGGGCTGCCGTGCCCCGGCGCCTCCAATCGTAGACCTCGGTGCCGTGTGACGCCGGGGCATAGGTTGGACGGATGAACACACTCCCCCCTCTGGCGATCCTCGGTGCGGGCTCGATGGGCGGTGCGATCCTGCAGGGCGTCGTGTCGTCGGGACGGGCATCCACGGTGACCGTGACGAACCGCTCGCGCGCGAAGGCCGCGCACCTCGCCGGACTCGATCGCGTCACGAGCATCGCGCTCGAGGACGATGCCGAGGGCAACCTTCGTGCCGCCGCATCCGCTGAGATCGTGCTGGTGGGGGTGAAGCCGGCCATGGTTCCCGACCTGCTGGCGCACATCGGCCCCGCCCTCCGCCCGGGCACGAAGGTCGTGAGCCTCGCGGCGGGGGTCACCATCGCCACCTTCGAGGGGATTCTCGGCGCGGATGCGGTGGTGCTCCGCTCCATGCCGAACACCCCGGCGGTCGTCGGCAAGGCCGTGACCGGACTCGCGGCGGGGACGATCGCCGATGCGGATGCCGTGGCGGCGGTGCGGGCCGTGTTCGAGACCGTCGGCACCGTGCTGGAGGTGCCGGAGGACCGCATCGACGCGCTCTCGACCGTCTCGGGATCGGGCCCGGCCTATGTCTTCCTGCTCATCGAGGAACTCACCAAAGCCGCGGTCGGGAAGGGCTTCGCCCCCGCCGAGGCGCGGATCATGGCCGAGCAGACGTTCATCGGTGCGGCGGCGCTGCTGGATGCCACCGATGCCGATCCGGCGGAGCTGCGTCGCCGGGTGACGAGCCCGAAGGGCACCACGGAGCGGGCCGTGGCCGTGCTGCAGGATGCGCATCTGGACGAGGTCTTCGCCCGGGCGACGGATGCGGCCCTCGCCCGTGCCCGCGAGCTCGCTGCCGGCGCCTGAGCCCCCGCCCCCTCGCCCCCGCCCCTCCCCGGGACCGCGAGACAGCAGTGGCGCCACGAGACAGCGCGGATTCCACGCTGTTTCGTGGAACGGATGCTGTCTCGCGGGGTGGAGGGGGTCGGGTCAGCGGTCGAGAGACGCGAAGCGCTCGATGTCGCTGTTCGTGCCCGACACGATGATGAGGTCGTGGTTGGTGACGATCGTGTTCGCCTCGGCGTAGCGGAACGGCTTTCCGGGGCTCTTCACTCCCACGACCGTCACGCGGTACTTCGTGCGGACGCCGGACTCGTTGAGACCGACCCCGCGGATGAAACGCGGCGGGTACATCTTGGCGAGCACGAAATCGTCGTCGAACCGGATGAAGTCCAGCATCCGGCCGCTCACGAGGTGCGCGACGCGCTCGCCGGCCTCGCGCTCAGGGTAGATCACGTGGTTGGCGCCCACCCGGGCGAGGATCTTGCCGTGCGACTGCGAGACCGCCTTCGCCCAGATCTGCGGCACCTTGAGGTCCACGAGGTTCGCCGTGATGAGCACGGATGCCTCGATCGACGACCCCACCGCGACGACGGCGACCTGGAAGTCCTGGGCGCCGATCTGCTTCAGCGCCTCGAGGTTGCGGGCGTCGGCCTGCACCGTGTGGGTCACCCGCTCCGACCACTTCTGCACGAGGTCGAGGCTGTCGTCGATCGCGAGCACCTCGCGGTCGAGACGGTCGAGCTCGCCCGCACAGGCGGCGCCGAAGCGGCCGAGCCCGATCACGAGCACGGGTGCATCCGAGCGGACTTTCTCAACCAACGATCGGCCTTTCGACGGGCATCGAGTAGAGCTGCGAACGCGACGACGCGGCCACGGCAGCGGCGAGAGTCACTGTACCAACGCGCCCCATGAACATCGTGAGCGCGAGCACGTAGACGGCCGGGTCGGGCAGCTCGGTCGTGAGTCCCGTCGAGAGCCCGACGGTGGCGAACCCGGACACCACTTCGAACAGCACCTCGTCGACGGGAGCCTTCGTGATCTGCGCGATCGTGATCGTCGACACCGCCACGATGGTCGCGCCCCATGCCACGACCGAGAGCGCCACCCGCTGCACGTCGCTCGGGATGCGGCGACCGAACGCCTGCACCGAGGGACGGCCCTTCGCCTCTGAGAAGACCGCGAGGGCGAGGACGGCGAGTGTCGTCACCTTGATACCGCCGGCGGTCGAGGCCGACCCGCCGCCGACGAACATCAGCATCGAGCCGACCAGCAACGACGAGCCGTGCAGCTCGCCGATGTCGATCACCGAGAAGCCGCCGGACCGGGTCATGGCGGAGAGGAACAGCGACTGGAAGGTGGTGTCCCAGGCGTCCATCCCGCCGAAGGTCGCCGGATTGTCGTACTCGAGCGAGACGAACACGATCGCGCCGGCGAAGAACAGGATGACGGTGGTGATGAGGGTGAGCTTCGTGTGCAGCGACCAGTGCCGCACATGCCATTGGTGTCGCCACAGCGTGTAGATGACGGGGAAGCCGATCGAGCCGAGGAACACCCCGATCATGAGGACGGTCATGAAGGCGTAGTCGCTCGCGAACGGGGCGAGACCGTCGGCGTTCGGGGTGAAGCCGGTGTTGGTGAACGACATCGCCGCGAAGTACGGCGCCTCCCACAGTGCGGTGAGCGGATGCACGCCACCGAGCAGCAGCGAGGGGTACAGGAGCACCGCGAGACCTGCTTCGATCACGAGCGTCGACAACGCCACCGTGCGCAGCAGCGAGCCCACCTCGCCGAGGCGCACCGTCTGTCCCTCGTTGACGGGCCCGCCGTGCACGCGCAGCGGGTTCGAGTCGCCGGCGGCGATGAGCTTCGCTCGCAGGCCCAGCCGCTTGGAGATGATGAGGCCGAGGATCGACGCCAGGGTCAGCACGCCCATCGCCCCGACGTTCACGCCGATGTAGATGATGACCTGTCCGAACGGGGACCAGTGCTCGCCCATGTTGACGGTCGACAGGCCCGTCACGCAGATCGTGGAGACCGCGGTGAACAGTGCGTCGGCGAGCGGGGTGGCCTGCCCGTCCGCCGCTGCGGCCGGCAGCGACAGCAGTGCGGTGAACACGAGGATCAGCGACGAGAAGATCAGCACCGCGAATCGCGCGGGCGACGAGGTCGCGAAGGTGCGGGCGCCGTCGCGGAGACGTTCGAGGGATGCCGAGAGTCGGCGCCGCGAGGGGGACCCCGCGGAGTCGGACGTCATCCGGCGCCCCTTTCAGCATGCGGGAGGTCATCGACCCGGACGCGTGTCATGGTACTCCGCCGGGCGCCCCACTAACCTCATACGCATGGCGGACATCTTCGGCGTGATCGCGGACGCAACGCGGCGCGACATCCTGCGTCTTCTCCTCGACCGATCCGCCACGGCGACGGACGGGACGAGCGTGTCGTACATCGTGCAGCAGCTCGGGGTGAGTCAGCCCACGGTCTCCAAGCACCTGAAGGTGCTGCGCGAGTGCGGGCTGGTCCGCGTCCGCGAAGAGGGCCAGCACCGCTACTACTCGCTGTCGCCCGAGCCGCTCGACGAGGTCGACTCCTGGCTGGTCCCGTTCCTCGAGGACGAGTCCGACGGTGCGGCCGCATTCGTGTCCACCCTGCCGGAGCCCGCCGCGCACGCCGCCGACGTGGTGGGGCGCGCCGCCGCATCCGTCGGTCGTGTCGTGACGGTGGCCCTCGGCAAGATCCCCGGTCGTTGACCCCTCCGTCCCAGGCGTCACTCCGGTTTACACGCATCTCCCGCGGGGCCTAGAGTTGCGTCAGCCCCTCGGGGCTCGCTTCGGGGGAAGATGAACGCGCTGTGCGGGGGAGGAAGTACGCCATGACCGAACTGCCTGATGTGCGGTTCCTGACGGTCGCGGAGGTCGCGCAGATCATGCGCGTCTCGAAGATGACCGTCTACCGCATGGTGCACTCCGGCGAACTGCCCGCCGTGCGCTTCGGCCGCAGCTACCGTGTGCCCGAATCCGCGGTGACGGTTCTCGTGCAGCGGCCGGTCGCCGACGTCGGCTAGACTGATCCGAGGCATTTTTTCGGTGCCTCGTTCCCGGGCGCAGGCGACCGTCGTGCCCAGACCGCTGATCTGTGAGGTTTTCCGTGGGTTCTGTCATCAAGAAGCGCCGCAAGCGCATGGCGAAGAAGAAGCACCGCAAGCTGCTTCGTAAGACTCGCCACCAGCGCCGCAACAAGAAGTAAGCGGCATCGACACCAAGCGCCTGTTCCGCGAGGACGGGCGCTTCGTGTTCGCGGGTTACCCTGGTGCGGTGAAATCGATCTCCGTGCAGCAGCTGCACGACCGCCAGGACGTCCCGCTCATCGACGTGCGCGAGGTGGACGAGTATGCCGCCGGGCACGTCCCCGGAGCCGTCAACATCCCGATGTCGACGATCGGCGAGCGTCTCGACGAACTCCCCGACGGCGCCTTCGACGTGATCTGCCAGGTCGGCGGCCGTTCCGGACGTGTGGTGCAGGCGCTCGAGACCCGCGGCTACGACGTCACCAACGTCGACGGCGGCACCGGCGAGTGGGTCGCGGCGGGGTACCCGGTCGAGCGCTGAGCCCGCGTCCGCCGGGCCGCTTAGGATGATTGCGTGACCACGATCACGCTCATCGGCAAAGACGGCTGTCATCTCTGCGACGTCGCTCGCGGCGTGATCGAGCATGTGCTCGCCGAGGTCCCCGACGACACCGCCGACCGGATCGACGTCGTCGAGCACTCGATCCTCGAGGACGAGGCGCTCTACGCGCAGTGGTGGGAGAAGATCCCCGTCGTGCTCATCGACGGACGGCTGCACGCCCATTGGCGCGTGGCTCCCGAGCGGCTGCGTGACGCCGTCATGGACGCGTCGCGCGCCGACGCCGGAAAGGTGACCTCATGACCCTCCGACATATCGTGGTCTGGAAGCTGGCGACATCGGATGCTGCCGAACGCGCCGAGCAGGTGGAGCGCATCGCGCACGATCTGCGGGCGCTGCGCGGCGTCGTCCCCGAGATCCTCGACCTGTCGATCGGGCCCGATGTGCTGGGCGCGGCGACGGCCGACATCGGCCTCGTGGCGGATTTCGCCGACGTCGAGGCACTGCAGGCCTACCAGGTGCACCCCGCGCACCAGGAGATCGTGAGCTACCTCCGGCCACTCGTGTCGGGTCGGATGTCGGTCGACTTCGAGGTCTGATCCTCGGGCTCCGCGCCCGGAGCGACGATGGGGATCGCCTGGGTGAAGGTGCTCGCGCGCGCCTCGGCTTCCGCGCTGCCCGTGAACAGGCCCTCGTCCCCCGTGTGTGCGGGCTCCTCCTCGGGATGCGGGTCGTGCTCGGTCATGAGCACGCGCTGGACGGGCAGCGCCGAGGGCATCGTGCTCTGCACCCACGAGACCATGGCCTCGCGCACGATGCACCGCAGGTCGAAGAGCGTCGGTGCGTCCTTCGCGGTGACGAGGATCCGCACGCGCACGAGCCCGCCGGTCGCCTCGGTCACCTGCAGCACGCTCGCGCGTCCGTCGTACAGCTCGGTCTCGGCGAGCACCTTCTCGAGGTGCGCGCGCATGCGGCCCGGCGACACCCGCCAGTCGAGGTCGAGCTCCACGGAGCCGAGCAGCTCCGATCCGCGACGCGTCCAGTTCTGGAACGGCGTCGTGGTGAAGTAGGTGCAGGGCAGGACGAGCCGGCGGTCGTCCCAGAGGTCGATCACGACGTAGCTCAGGGTGATCTCGCCCACGCGCCCCCATTCGCCCTCGACGACGACGACGTCGTCGACGCGGAGCCAGTCGCTGAACGCGATCTGCAGGCCGGCGAAGATGTTCGCGAGCACCGACTGCGCAGCAAGACCCGCGATGATCGACGCGATGCCCGCCGAGGCGAGCACGCTCGCCCCGAAGGCCTGCACGGCGGGGAAGGTGAGCAGCACGGAGCCGATCGCGACGACGACGATCAGGGCGATCGACAGGCGCCGCACGATGAGCGCCTGGGTACGGATGCGGCGCGCCACCCGGTTGTCGGGGACATCGATCCGATAGCGGCCGAGGGTGACGTCGGTCGCGAACGTCACGAGCGCGGCCAGCAGCCAGGCCGCCGCGATGATGACGAGGATCGTGAAGATCTGATCGAGCGCCGGCATCCAGTCGCGGTCGGGGAACGACACCGTGATCGCGATCCAGGCGGCGATCGTCACGACGAGGGTGCGGAACGGGTTGCGTGCGCGCCTGATGAGCCCGGCCGGCCAGGACTGCCGCCGCGCCGCCAGCCGGGTGACGAGCGAGACGACGACGGTGATGGCGACGGCGATCGC
>JAVBUN010000297.1:0-3393 GCA_031555335.1 Microbacterium sp. | reverse complement strand
ACGTCGTCGAGGTGGATCCAGCTGAAGCGCTGCCGGCCGCGCGTCCGGTGCCAGATCGGCCGCCCGTCGCCGCTCGGAGCGCGTCCGATCCCCCGGTAGCGCCGGTGGGGGAACCAGGGGCTGTCGATCTGCGCGCCGCCGAGACCCACGCGCGCCAGGGTGAGAAGCAGGTTGGTGGCGGGCCCGTCGCCCAGGACGATCGCCATCCGCAGCGCCACCCGGCGCGTGTGCGGCAGGTCCCCCGCGAAGAACTCGTCCTCCCAGTCGCGGGCCACATCGACCGAGAACCCCGAACCGAGGATGCCGCCCGCCTCCGTGTTCGGCCGTTCGGTCTCGTGCCGGTAGATCGTGGCGGTGGAGGCGTTCAGCCACACCCGCGGCGGCGTCTGCGCGCCGGCGACGGCCTCACGGAGCGCGCGCGTCGTCTCGACCCGCGAGCGGAGGATCTCGTCGCGGTCCGCGTCGGTGTAGCGGCAGTTGACGCTCTTGCCGGCGAGGTTCACCAGCACCTCCGCGCCGTCGATCGCGCGCGCGATGGCGGCACGATCGTCCCAGCGCACCGCTTCGGCGCGCCCGATGCGGGTGACCTCGTATCCGTCCGCCGCGAGGGCGCGCACGAGTGCGACGCCGACGAACCCGCTCGCGCCGGCGACGACCGCCCGTGATGCGTTCACGCTCTCCCCCGTCCGTCCGTCCCGTCACCGTCCGACTCACCGTATCGATCGACGGCGACGGCGGCGGTCACTCTGGGTAATAGAGCGCACATCCCTCGCCGACCTTCCTATCGTTGCCCACACACCGCAACGAGAGGAATCGGACGATGTCGGCAGCGACGCTTCACGAACCCCTGAAATTCGCCTACTGGGTGCCGAACGTGAGCGGCGGCCTGGTCGTCAGCTCGATCGAGCAGCGCACCTCGTGGGACTACGACTACAACGTCGAGCTCGCCCGCACGGCCGAACGTGTCGGGTTCGAGTACGCGCTCAGCCAGGTGCGCTACGCCTCGAGCTACGGCGCGGCGCAGCAGCACGAGTCGACGAGCATCAGCCTCGCGCTTCTGCTCGCCACCGAGAAGCTCAAGGTCATCGCCGCGGTCCACCCGGGCCTGTGGGAGCCTGCGGTGCTCGCGAAGTTCATCCTGACGGCCGACCAGTTCTCGAAGGGTCGCGCGGCGGTCAACGTCGTCAGCGGCTGGTTCAAGGACGAGTTCACCGATCTCGGTCTCCCCTGGCTTGAGCACGACGAGCGTTACCGCCGCTCCGCCGAGTTCATCGAGGTGCTGCGGGGTCTCTGGACGCAGGAGAAGTTCTCCTTCAACGGCGACTTCTACCGCACTCACGGTTTCTCGCTGCGCCCGGGCCCGTTCCCGGTCGCGGGGCGGCCGCATCCGGAGATCTTCCAGGGCGGCAATTCGACCGCCGCCCGATTCAACGGCGGGGCGCACGCCGACTGGTACTTCTCCAACGGCAAGGACTTCGACGGGTTCACCGAGCAGTACGACGACGTCACCCAGATCGCCGCGGAGCACGGCCGCACCGTGCGGTTCGGGCTGAACGGGTTCGCGATCGTGCGCGACACCGAGGCCGAGGCGCGCGACCAGCTGCGGGAGATCATCGCAAAGGCCGACGTCGAATCGGTCGAGGGGTTCCGCAAGTCCGTGCAGCAGGCGGGCGCGTCGACGGCCGACAAGAAGGGGATGTGGGCGGATTCCGCGTTCGAAGACCTCGTGCAGTACAACGACGGCTTCCGCACGCAGCTCATCGGCGACCCCGAGCGGGTCGCGCGCCGCATCATCGAATACAAGAAGCGCGGCGTGAACCTCTTCCTCCTCGGGTTCTTGCACTTCATCGAAGAGGTCGAGGCCTTCGGCACGCGGGTGATCCCGATCGTGCGCGAGCTCGAGGCCGAGCTGGAGCGGGTGGGCGACGAACTGCGTCCCGCCGCGCTCTGACCAGACCGTTCGCGACACCGGTGGCAGCCGGCGCCGCGAATGAGCACCACACCAACACACCGGAAAGGAATGAACGTGACAATCACGGATGCAGTGACAACAGATCTCGCCGACCGCTGGCGGGACGCAGCCGCACCCCAGGATAGCGCCGGCTGGATCGCCCGGGCCCAGGAGGTCGCGGACATCCTCGCGGTCGACGCGGTCGAACGCGATCGCGCGAACGCGACGCCCTACGCCGAGGTGCAGCTCCTGAAGGACGCGGGACTCGTGACCCTGCTCGGGCCCCGCGCGCACGGTGGTGCGGGCGAGACGTGGGACACCGCGTACCGGGTGATCCGCACGGTCGCGCGCGGTGACGGGTCGATCGGTCAGGTGCTCGGCTACCACTACCTGTGGGCGTGGGCGGCGCGATTGGTCGCCACGGAGGAGCAGATCGCCGCCGTCGAGGAGCTGTACACGACCAACAACTTCGTGTTCGGCGGCGCGGTCAACCCGCGCGACTCCGACCTCAGCATCCATGAGGACGGCGACGAGCTCGTGTTCTCGGGGCGAAAGTCGTTCTCGACCGGCGGGCAGATTTCCGACCTCACCGTGCTCGAGGGAGTGCTCGAGGGCACGGACACGCACATCTTCGCCATCGTGCCGACGGCTCAGGACGGCATCGTGTTCGCCGACGACTGGGACAGCCTCGGGCAGCGGCTCACCGAGTCGGGATCGGTCGAGATCCGCGACGTGCGGGTGCCGTGGGCGTCCGCGGCCGGGTTCGTCGGCCGGGTCTTCCAGCCGCTCGTCTACAACACGCTCAACGTGCCCGCCATCCAGCTGGTGTTCGCGAACTTCTACCTCGGCATCGCACAGGGCGCGCTCGAGACCGCATCCGCCTACACGCGGACCACCACCCGCGCGTGGCCGTACGGGGGCGACGACAAGCAGCACGCGAGCGAGGAGTGGTATCTGCTGGAGGGCTACGGCGAGCTTCAGTCGAAGCTCTGGGCCGACGAGGCGCTGCTGGATGCGGCGGGCGCGGAGATCAGCGCGGTGCTCCACGCGCCGCGCGAGGAGCTGACCGAGCGTCGGCGCGGCGAGATCGCCGTGCGGATCGCCGCGGGGAAGCTCCGCATCGTCGACGACGGTCTCGAGGTCGCCACGAAGGTGTTCGAGCTGACGGGTGCGCGCGCGTCGGCGAGCTCGGTCGGGCTCGACATCTTCTGGCGGAACCTGCGCACCCACAGCCTGCACGACCCCATCGCGTACAAGAAGCGCGAGGTCGGCGAGTACGTGCTGCTCAATCAGGTCCCGCAGCCCACCTGGTACACGTGACGACGTGATGCGGGGGCCCTCGGTTCCGCTCCGAGCCGAGGGCCCCCTGCATCCGCGGAGGCTCGGGCGTCATCCCCGGTAGTGTCGTCGGCGCCGCGCTCGCAGGGAGCGCGCCCGAGGAG
>JAVBUN010000126.1:0-7713 GCA_031555335.1 Microbacterium sp. | reverse complement strand
CCGCGCGGAGGGTGTGGACGAACAGTTCTGCGATGTTCTCGGCCATGCGCTCACGCTACGCGCGCTGCGCGCCTCGGCGGCGGGCCTGGCGGGTGCCCGCGTGTGCGGCTATCGTCGCGCACCCTGCGGCGCGGTGCGGCGCGGCCCCGCGGCGCCTACGTCGCTATGGCGGCGCGGGACAGGACGGGATAGGGACGGGACGGGACGGGGCAGGACGGGACGGCAGGCCAATCGATGGCCAGCGGACCGTGAGCCAGGTGTGGAGGGGCGGCATTCCGGGGAACGCCCAGCGAAGGAGTCCAGTTGGCGCCATGCGGACCGGTCAGCACGAGTCCAATTCGTGGTGCACTCGGATCTCCGACACCCGGGAGGTGGCATGTTCGTTCTTCTCTTCATCCTCGCGCTCCTTGCGATCGCCGCCATCGTCGCCGCGGTTCGCGTCATCCAGGCGGACGGCCACGGGCACCGGCCGGAACTGCGGGGCTATGACACGCGCCAGCCCGATCGTGTCGCTGCCGGACGGCGCTCCACCCCGTGGTGACGGCGAGATGCGCGCACGTGTGAGTTCCCTCACAATGACCGCCTCAGGTTGATACGCATGACGATTCTCGGAATCGTGGCCGGTCCGCAGTCACCGATCGAAGGGAGAGCCACCATGCTCACACTCACCGACAACGCTGCCACGGCGGTCAAGACGATTTCCTCCCAGATTCCCGCGGAGGGCGGCGGTCTCCGCATCCGGGACACCGGACCCGACACAGGATTCGAGCTCGCCCTCGCCCCGTCGCCCGAGGCCGGCGACGCCGTCGTCGAGTCGGACGGCGCCCGGGTGTTCGTCGACCCGGCAGCGAACGACGCCCTCGACGGCCGCATCCTCGATGCGGAGGTCGACGAGAACGGCTCCGTGCGCTTCGCGCTCGGCGTGCAGGGCTGACACACCGATTCACGAGGGGCCCGGCGACGCGTTCGCCGGGCCCCTCGTCGCGCCCCGCCCCACGACCCCACGCCCGCGCCCCGCTCGCGCCCCACACCCCCCACAAGCCCGCGAGACAGCATCCGTTCCACGAGACAGCGTGGAACCCGTGCTGTTTCGTGGAACGGATGCTGACTCGCGGAAAAAGGGAGCGCGGGGCGCGCGGGCGCGACGGGGCGCGGCGGCGCGGGCGCGGGCACCCGCGGCGACGCGGCGCGGGGTGGGGAGAAGGCGCCGCGTCAGCGGAAGTCGCGGGAGCGGTGCTGCACGCCGACCCGGAGGTCCTCGAACCCGTCGGCGACGAGGTTCGTCACCCCCTCCACCGAGCGCTCCAGCATCCCCCGCACGATGAGCGCCGGGGCGTCCCGGGCGAGGCGGCGGTACCTGTTCCACACCCCCACCGAGCAGATCACGTTCACGAGCCCGTGCTCGTCCTCGAGGTTCAGGAACGTGATCCCGGATGCGGTCGCCGGCCGCTGCCGATGCGTCACGACGCCCGCCACCTCGACGCGCCGTCCCTCCTCGTGCGTGCGCAGCTCACGTGAGGACAGCACCCCCCGCGCGGCCAACGCCGGCCGGTAATGCGCCATCGGGTGGTCGTCCGTCGAGATGCCCGTCGCCCACAGGTCGGCGGCGAGCACCTCGTAGTTCGACGGGTCCGCGAAAAGCGGGGGCTGCACCGCGAGGAACGAGCCCGGGAGGAACACCGCCCGGTCCTGCGCCGCGGACCCGGCGAGCCAGATCGCTTCCCGCCGGCTGAGCCGAAAGCACTCGAACGCCCCCGCCGTCGCGAGAGCTTCCAGCTGCGCGACGGTGAGATCCGCCCGCCGCACGAGATCGTGCATATCGCGGAACGGCCCGCCCTGCTCCCGCGCCGCCACGATGCGCTCGGCGACACCCGACCCGATGCCCTTGACCGCGGCCAGCCCCAGACGCACCGCGAACCCGCCGTCCCGGCGGTGCGCCGCCGACTCATCCGGGGCCCGCGGGTCGAAGTCCCCCACCGGCGGCTGCACGCCCCGGCAGGCATCCCGTCCGGTCGGCGCGGTGGAGTCGGCGAGCGCCTCGAGCGTCGCCTCGGCGCCCGAGAGCTGCACGTCGGGACGCCGCACCTCCACCCCGTGCCGACGCGCATCGGCCACGAGGGTCGCCGGCGAGTAGAACCCCATCGGCTGCGCGCGCAGCAGCCCCGCGAGGAAGGCCGCCGGGTAGTGCAGTTTGATCCACGAGCTCGCGTACACGAGCAGCCCGAACGACAGCGAGTGCGACTCCGCGAACCCGAAGTTCGCGAACGCCTGGATCTTGCGATAGATCGCGTCCGCATCCTCGCCGACGAGCCCGTGCCGGGCCATGCCCGCGTACAGCTTCTCGCGCAGCGAATCGATGCGCTCCTGCCCGCGTTTGGATCCCATGGCCCGGCGCATCAGGTCGGCGTCCTCGCCGCTGAGGTCCCCCACGACCATCGCCATCTGCATGAGCTGCTCCTGGAACACCGGGATGCCCATCGTGCGTTCGAGCACCGGCTTCAGATCCGGATGCGGATAGGTCACCTTCTCCTGCCCGAGCTTGCGCCGCACGAACGGATGCACCGCTCCGCCCTGGATGGGGCCGGGACGCACGAGCGCGATCTCGATGACCAGGTCGTAGAACCGTCGCGGCTGCAGGCGCGGCAGCAGCCCCATCTGCGCACGGGACTCCACCTGGAAGACGCCGATCGAATCCGCCCGGCACAGCATGTCGTAGACGGCGGCCTCGTCCTTCGGCAGCGATCGGAGCTCCCACTCCTCCCCCGTCGCCGCACGGATGAGGTCGAAGCAGTACTGCAGAGCCGACAGCATCCCGAGCCCCAGCAGGTCGAACTTCACGAGACCCATCCAGGCGGCGTCGTCCTTGTCCCACTGGATGACGGTGCGTCCCGGCATCCGCGCGTGCTCGATCGGGGCGACCTCCCCCACCGGACGTTCGGTGAGCACCATTCCCCCGGAGTGGATGCCGAGGTGCCGCGGGGCCTTCAGCAGCTCGGCCGCATACGCGACCACCTGATCGGGGATGTCATGATCGGGCGCGCTCTCGAGCGTCGCCCCCCAGCGCTCCACCTGCTTCGACCAGGCATCCTGCTGTCCCGGCGAGTAGCCGAGGGCACGGGCCATGTCGCGCACCGCGTTCTTCGGACGGTACTGGATGACGTTCGCCACCTGCGCCGCGCGCTCGCGACCGTACTGCTGATAGACCCACTGGATGATCTCCTCCCGGCGGTCGGAGTCGAAGTCGACGTCGATGTCGGGCTCCTCGTCGCGCAGGCTCGACAGGAACCGCTCGAACGGCAGGTTGTAGTAGATCGCGTCGACGGCGGTGATGTCGAGCAGGTAGCAGACCGCACTGTTGGCGGCCGACCCCCTCCCCTGGCACAGGATGCCGCGGCGTCTCGCCTCTTGCACGATGCCGTAGACGATGAGGAAGTAGCCCGGGAAGTCCTTCATCTCGATGACGTCGAGCTCCCGCTCGATCCGGCGGCGGTCCTCGTCCCGCAGTCGCGGATACCGCGCGGGCACGGCGTCCCAGACGAGTGTGCGCAGCCAGGACATCGGCGTGTGACCGTCGGGCACGGGCAGTTTCGGCAGGGCCGGGGTGGCCTTGCGGAGGGGAAACGCGAGCTCGTCGGCGAGGGTCACGGTGCGCGCGACCGCCCCCGGATAGCGCGCGAATCGCGCCGCCATCTCGGCCCCCGAACGCAGGAAGGCCCCGCCGTGGGCGGGGAGCCACCCGTCGAGCTCGTCCATGCTGCGGTTCGCCCGCACCGCGGCGACCGCCGCCGCGAGCAGCCGCCGGTCGGGCACCGCGTAGTGCACGTTGCCCGTCGCGAGCAGCGGCAGCCCACGCTCCGCCGCGAGGGCTGCCAGCGTGTCGTTCGTGGCCGTGTCGCGCGGGTCGCCGTGGTCGATGAGCTCGACGTGAACGGCGTCCCGCCCGAAGAGGGAGACGAGCAGATCGAGCTCTTCGGCGGCCGCCGTGGGACCGCCGGTGGCGAGCGCCTGGCGCACCCCGCCCTTGCGGCATCCGGTGAGCACGGCCCAGTGCGGATCGCGCGGCCCGCCCGCCTGCTCGGCGAGCTCGGCGAGGTCGTATACGGGGCGCCCCTTCTCGGCACCGCGCAGCTGCGCCCGCGTGAGCGCCCCGGCGAGCCGGTGGTATCCCGGCTGCTGCCGGGCGAGCACCACGAGATGGCGGCCGATCGGGTCGGGCTGCCCCTTCTGGGGCGCCGGCAGCTCGAGCGAGAGCTCGGCGCCGAAGACGGTCTGCACCCGCCGTTCCTCGGCGGCCTCCGCGAACCGCACGATGCCGTAGAACCCGTCGTGGTCGGTGACGGCGAGGGCGTGCAAGCCGAGGCGTTCGGCCTCTTCCACGAGTTCCTCGGGCGAGGACGCACCGTCGAGGAACGAGTACGACGAGTGCGCGTGCAGTTCCGCGTACGGCACGGTCTGCTCCGGCCGTTCGATCGGCGGGGGCACGTACGCACCGCGTTTGTGCGACCACGCCGGGCTGTCACCGCCGTCGGCGCCGGCCGGCCCGGGCGCCGGACGTCGCACGTCGCTGAGCGCGCGTTCGAGCTCGGACCACGGCACGGGCGGGTTGTGCCATCCCATCAGCGGCCTCCTCTCGTCTCGTGTCCCGAACCCGCCGCGCCCCGGCTAGTCGTACTTCGCCTCGGCATGCCAGCCCGCGCTCTCGTGCACCAGCAGCCAGGCATCCTGGGCCGCATCGACCACCTGGAACCGGTGCGCGACCCGGCGGCGCGCCGCATCCCATTCGCGCTCCACGACCGGCCACGGACCCGCCCAGGAGACGATCCCCCGACGCGCACCGTCGACGGCCACATCGACCGGCGCGGCCGAGAGCACTCCCCGGTCGTCGACGGAGACCCGTTCGCCCCGCGCGTCGCGCACCTCGGCCGGGCGCGGGTGCGTGTAGACGGTCGTCGGCAGCGGGGCCGGCAACGACCCCGGCCACGGCCGGGCGGGATCCCGGGACGTCGTCGCCCTGTCGCCCCACGGCACCAGCACCTGACGCTCCTCGAGCCACCGGCCGCCGCCGACGACCGGCGTCACCACCCCTCGATGCCCGAGCATCGCCTGCACCCGCGAGAGCGCATGGTGCACCTTCTCGCGATCGCCCGCGCCGAACAGCCCCGTCACGTGGTGGGCGGCGGCATCCACCGCTTCGGGGGCGATGCGCACCCGGGTGACGCCGCTGCGGAACTGCTGCTCCTCGGCCAGCTGCCAGCGCACCCGGTCGATGACGGCAGGAGCGTCGAAGGTTCCCGGATGCAGCCACACCCGTTCGCTGCGCTCCCCGCGGTCACCGCGCAGCTCGACGCGCAACTCGGTGCAGACGAGACGCTCGGCGTCGAGGCGGGCGATGAACTGCTCCGCCGCGACGCGCATGCCGAACGCCGCCTGCTCCGCGATCTCGACGGGCGGGTCGAAGACCACCTCGCGGTGCAGCTCGGCGGGTGGGACCCGCGGCTCGACGGGGCGCGAATCCGCGCCGGACGCCAGTGCGCGCAGATGCACGCCTCGCTCGCCCAGGCGCTCCCGGATGCGGTCCTCGTCGAGCGCGGCGAACGCGCCCAGGGTGTGTACCCCCAGCCGGGAGAGGAGATGGGCGAGGTCGGTACCCCCGCCCGCCGCGGCGTCGACCATGGCGACGACGGGCAGCGGCGCGAGGAAATCCGCCGCCCCGCCCGGCGGCACCACCCGCACCGGGTCGTCGGCGCGGGTGGCCGCTCGAGCGGCCTGCTCGGCGGTGAAGGGGCCGTCGGCGACCCCCACGCGGGCATCGACGATCCCCTGCGCCGCAAGCGCCGCGCGCAGCGTCTCGGCAGCTGCGGACTCGCCGCCGTAGTACCGGGCGGGCCCCCGTGCCTTCAGCGCACACAATCCCGGCCGAATGACCTGCACGTGGGGGGCGAGCTGCTCGATCGCCGTGACGAGCGGGGAGAAGAGCCGGTGGTCGCGCGCCGTATCCGCCGCCACGATCTCGAGGCGCGGGCAGTGCGCCTGCGCATCACGGCGCCGCTGGCCGCGCCGCACCCCTTCGGCGCGAGCACCGGCGGAGCACGCGACCACGACGTTCTTCTCGACCACCGCGAGCGGGACCTCGGGTGGGGCTTCTCCCGACGGCACCGGCACCTCGTCGCCCGGCACCTCGGGGCCGCCGCCCGATGGAGCGGCTCCCGCAGGATCGCCGCCCGACGGAGCAGCGAGGCTGTGCCGGGCGCCGTCGCGTGATACCGACGAACCCCCGGACGCCCTCCGGTCGCGCCGCACCGCGACGACCGGCCAGTCGGGCACCCAGATCACGAGACTGCGGATCGGCTCGGACACCTCAGCCCACCGCCCGCATGGGCATCGGCACGGGCAGCGGAGTCTCGACCGTACCGGGCATCGGCGCCAGAGATCCCTCGCGGTCCGGCAGCAGCATGCGTGCCCGCCGTGGCACGGGCGACCGGCGCGACTGCACCGTGACGGTGACCGCCCGTGACGACAGATACCCGTGCCCGTCGCCGAGCCCGCGCCATTCGGATTCGCCGATCTGCAACGCCGCCTCGGCCTGCGGCCACACCCCCTGCACGAGCAGCGTCGCGCCGCGATCCCGCATCCGGGCCATGAATCGCGACGCCTCGGCCTCGGAGACCCGTCCCGTCGCTCGCACCGCGACCACGGGCATGACCTCGGCGAGGGTGGCGGCGACGCTCAGCCATCGCGGGCCGGGATCGGGCACGAGCACGAGTCGTTCGAGCGCGACCCCCAGCGCCGCCGCCGCCTCGGCACCGAGCTCGGGCATGCCGATCGCCGCGCACCAGGCCCCCTCGCGCGAGGGACGGGCTATGAGCGAGAGCAGCAGCGACGATGACGGCGCCACGGAGTACGCCGCGCCGGCGCGGAGCCCGCCGCCCGGAAGGAGCTCGGCGAGCGAAGGATGCGTCGGCAGGACGGCGGCGTCCATGCGCCGGCCCTGCACCCGCTCGAGCTGCGCGCGCAGGCGCCGGACCTCGCCGACGGCATCTTCTCGCACGATCACCTTCACCCCGACAGGCTAGAACTTATGTTCTAACTTCTCAATGTCAATGAGTCGAAGATACGATCTACCACCGACATCGGCGGCGTGTCGCGATTCGGTCCCGCCCCGGGCACCCTCATCCCGGGCGCGGGAAAGACCGGCGGCGGAAGTCAGCCCGCGACGAGCTCGGCCGTCGTGCGGATGCGGGCGAAGCCGCCCTGCTGCAGCACCAGGGCCGTCGACGCCATGAGCTCCGCCGCGGAACGCACCACGGATCCCACGCCCGGCACCTCGGCCTCGAGGTCGAAGGTGCGGGTGGCATCCAGCACGACGGTCGTGTCGTAGCCGAGGTTCCCCGCCATCCGCGCGGTCGTCTCGACGCACATGTTGGTCTGGATGCCGCACACCACGACCTCGCCGATGCCGCGCTCCTGCAGCCAGGCGTGCAGGTCGACATCGCCGTAGAACGCGGAGTTGACGTTCTTCGAGATCCGCAGATCCGCGGATGCGTCCGCCACGGCGTCGACGAGCGCGTTCCCGGGGCTCGACGGATGCAGCGGCGACCCCGGCGACACCGAGTCATGGCGGACGACGACGATCGGCTCGGCCCGCGTCGTCCACGCGTCGAGCAGCGCACGCACGTTGTCCTCGCAGGCGGGGTTCGCGGTCGCCCCCCAGAA
>JAVBUN010000236.1:0-6656 GCA_031555335.1 Microbacterium sp. | reverse complement strand
CGGGTCGCCCGCGGTGAGCAGCTCGATGCGGCGGTTCAGCGCGACGAGGTCGCCCGTCAGCTGCTCGTCCTCGGTCATGCCCGCCAGACGCGAGTTCGGGTAGGCGGCGTACATCATCCGCAGCGCCGCCTCGGGGTTGGTCGCGGTGAACAGCGTCGCCTTCGCCATGGCGCGGCCGAAACCGGCAACCGCCTCGGGGTGCTCCTCGATGTAGCTCGGCGACGTGAAGTAGGTGGTCGAGAACAGCGAGGCGGCCTCATCCGTCGTGAAGTAGTTGAGTTCGGCGCCGCCCTCCTCGAACGCGGCGTACTCGGTGTCCCACAGCGACAGCGCCTGCACCTGGTTGGTCTCGAGCGCCTGCAGCGCGGCCGCACCGGTGCCGACCGCGACGTTGGTGAAGTCGACGTCCTCCTCGAGCCCGACCGAGGAGAGGATCGCGTTCGAGAGCAGCAGGTTGCTGATGCCGAGGCTGGCCTGTCCGACCGCTCCGCCCTCGAGGTCCTCGAGGCTCTGGATGGGGCCGTCCGCGAGCGACGCGATCGATCCGGTCTGCTGACGGATGTAGTTGTAGACGAGGGTGATGTCGCCGCCGTCCTCGATCGTCTGCCAGAGCGGCTCGGGCGGGGTGCTGCCGATGTCGATCGCGTCGGTGTTGACGCCCTGGATGATGGCCGTCGAGTCGGTGCCGCCGATCAGCTCGACCTCGAGACCCTCCTCCTCGAAGAAGCCCATGGCCTGAGCGACGGCCATCGGCGAGTTGTTCGCGCCCATCTGCGTGGGCAGTCCGAAGCGCACGGCGGTGAGCTCTTCGCCGTCGGCGCCGGTGGCCGTTCCGGCGCAGCCCGCCATGAGCGCGGCGGCGGCGAGGACGGCGCTGACGCCGATGAGTCGGGTGGTGGTGTTCACGGTGTGTCTCCTCTTGAGGGGATGGAGCGGGTCGGGTGAAACAGGTCGGGTGGAGCGGTGGTGCGGGTGGAGCGGCTGTGGGCGCGCCGGACGGGGCTTCCGCGGCTGCGGAGACCCTGGGGGCGCGGGCGGAGGCCCGGTCAGCGGGACGCGGAGCGCGCCTGCCAATCGGGGATGGAGGGAGGCGTGACGATCCAGACCGCCTCGGCGGTCGAATCGCCCACGTTCTTCACCGCGTGCGAGAGCGATGTGCGGTACTCGAGACTGTCGCCGGCTTCGAGCACGTGGCGTTCGCCGGCGATGTCGATCTCCAGCCGGCCGCGGATGACCAGGCAGATCTCCAGCGAGTCGCCGTGCGTGTAGTCGTCACCGCCGGTGCCTTCGCCCGGCGCATACTCCGAGACGAGGACTTCGACGTTGCCGATGGGGGGCTGGGTGATGCCGTAGTGGGCGACCATCCCGTCGGTGAACAGCCGGGGCCGCTCGTCACGGCGCAGCACACGGCCGTGCACCGGGGCCGGGTCGAACAGTTCGAGCCAGGTGAGCCCGAAGACGGCCGCGATGCCGCGGATCACGGCGATGCTCGCATTCGCGTAGCCGTTCTCGATCTGGCTGATGTAGCCGGCGCTCACGCCCGCCCGCGATGCGAGCTCGCGGACGGAGAGGCCGGCGCCCGCACGCAGCTCGCGGACGCGTTCGCCGACGCCGGTCAGCGGATCGGTCTCGGGGATCATGTCTCTCCTCGCAATAAACGGTTTGTTTACTTCTGTCGTACGTCCTGTTTACAAGCGTGACGTGTCCTGACCTTTTCTTCATGTTGCGGGGAGGTAAATTGACGCGCCCCGCCCCGGTCGACGACCTCGCGCGTGACCGCGGGCCCGCAGCACGGCAGACTAGGGACATGAGCCGTGCCGGATCACCCGCAGAAGCGTCAGACCTCATCGATGTCGACGAACTGATCGCCGCCTACTACGACAGGAAGCCGGATGCGGGGGTGGCCGAACAGCGCGTCGCGTTCGGCACCAGCGGCCACCGCGGCTCGAGCCTGTCGACGAGCTTCAACGAGGACCACATCCTCGCCACCACGCAGGCGATCGTCGACTACCGCGCATCGCAGGGCATCGCGGGCCCCCTCTTCCTCGGCCGCGACACGCACGGCCTCTCCCTGCCCGCCGAGCGCAGCGCCATCGAGGTGCTCGTCGCGAACGGCGTCGACGTCCGCGTCGACGCGCGGGACTCGTGGGTGCCGACGCCCGCCCTCAGCCACGCCATCCTGAGCTACAACCGCGATCGGGCGGCCGACGACCCGGGCCGCAGCGACGGCATCGTCGTCACCCCGAGCCACAACCCGCCCCGCGACGGGGGCTTCAAGTACAACCCGCCGCACGGCGGCCCCGCGGACACCGACGCGACCTCGTGGATCGCCGACCGCGCGAACGCGCTCATCGCCGCAGGGCTGGAGGGTGTGCATCGCACCCGCTACGCCGACATCGACGGCGACGCGCTCGGCGAGTACGACTTCCGCGAGGCGTACGTCCGCGATCTCGACGCCATCATCGACATGGCCGCGATCAAGAAATCCGGCATCCGGATCGGCGCCGACCCCCTCGGCGGCGCGTCCGTCGAGTACTGGGCGCTCATCGCCGAGCATTACGGCATCGACCTCACCGTCGTGAACCCCGACGTCGACCCGACGTGGAAGTTCATGACGCTCGACTGGGAAGAGAAGATCCGCATGGATCCGTCGTCGCCGAACGCGATGGCGGCGCTCGTCGCCCGGCGCGACGAGTACGACATCCTCACCGGCAACGACGCGGATGCGGACCGCCACGGCATCGTGACGCCCGACGCCGGGCTGATGAACCCGAACCACTTCCTCGCCGTCGCGATCGACTACCTGTTCTCGCACCGGGAGGGATGGCCCGCGGAGGCCGCGGTCGGCAAGACGCTCGTGTCGTCGATGATCATCGACCGCGTGGTCGAGTCCCTCGGCCGCACCCTCTACGAAGTGCCGGTCGGCTTCAAGTGGTTCGTGCCGGGCCTGCTCGACGGCTCCGTCGCGTTCGGCGGCGAGGAGTCGGCCGGCGCCTCCTTCCTGCGCTTCGACGGCTCCGTCTGGACCACCGACAAGGACGGCATCCTGCTGTGCCTGCTCGCGGCCGAGATCCTCGCGGTGACGGGCAAGAGCCCGTCCGAGCGGTACGCGGAGCTCGAGGCGGCGTACGGCGCATCGGTGTACCAGCGCGTGGACGCGCCCGCGACCCCCGCGCAGAAGGCGGCGCTCGCCAAGCTGTCTCCCGACGCGGTGACCGCCACCGAGCTCGCCGGCGAGGAGATCACCGCCAAACTCTCGCACGCGCCCGGCAACGGCGCACCGATCGGCGGCCTGAAGGTCGTCACGGCCGACGCCTGGTTCGCGGCACGCCCCTCCGGCACCGAGGACGTCTACAAGCTGTACGCCGAGTCGCTGCGCGGCGAGGGTCATCTGCGCGTCGTGCAGGAGGAAGCACGCGCCGTGGTCTCGGAGGCCCTCGCGGGCGCCTGACCCGCCGCGCCGCTGCATCCGTGTGCGGCGGGTCGCCGCATCCGTGTGCGGCGCGTCGCCGCATCCGCCGCGCGCAGCACAACGGCGGAGATCCTCGCCGCCGCGCCGCCCCGCGCCGCCTCGCGCCGGCGTGGCGCGGAAGATCTCCGCCGTTGTGTCGCGCTCCGCCTCGGATCAGAGCGACCGGCGCGCAGGGCAGAATGACAGGGTGGGGACACCCGCGCGGCGGAGCCCGCCGGTCGATCGCGACCGGCACCCGCCCGGCAGACGAAGGAGACACATGTCCTGGCTCGTGACCGGCGGCGCCGGCTACATCGGAGCGCATGTCGTGCGCGCCCTGGCGGATGCGGGACTTCCTCCCGTCGTGATCGACGACCTCTCGAGCGGGCACGCCGCCTTCGTGCCCGAGGGGGTGCCCTTCGTGCGCGGCACCATCCTCGACCGCGAGCTCGTCGCGAACACACTGCGCGACCACGACGTCGAGGGCGTCATCCACGTCGCCGGCTACAAGTACGCGGGGGTGTCGGTGCAGCGCCCGCTGCACACCTACGAGCAGAACGTCGAGGCCACGCGGATCGTGCTCGCCGCGATGGCGGATGCGGGCGTCGACAAGCTCGTCTTCTCCTCGAGCGCCGCGGTCTACGGCACGCCCGACGTGCCGCTCGTGACCGAGGATCTGCCCAAGCGCCCCGCCTCTCCCTATGGCGAGTCGAAGCTGATCGGCGAGTGGCTGATCCGCGACCAGGCCGTCGCGACCGCGGACGCGCCGCATCCGCTGCGTCACACATCGCTGCGCTACTTCAACGTCGTGGGATCCGGCGACCCGGTCGTGTACGACACGAGCCCCCACAACCTGTTCCCGATCGTGTTCGAGAAGCTGCTGGCCGGCGAGACGCCGCGCATCAACGGCGACGACTACGACACCCCGGACGGCACGAACGTCCGGGACTACGTGCACGTCGCCGACATCGCCGCGGCGCACGCCGTCGCCGCGCGCCGCCTGGCGGCGGGTGAACCCGTCGAGGCCGCCTACAACCTCGGCTCGCAGAACGGGCTGTCGGTGCGGGAGATCATGGACGCGATGGCACGGGTCACCGGCATCCGCTTCGTGCCGGAGATCGGCCCGCGGCGCCCGGGCGACCCCGACCGCATCGTGGCGACCGGCGAACTCGCCGCCCGCGACCTGCAGTGGGCCAACCGCTACAGCGTCGATGAGATGGTGCGCTCCGGCTGGGAGGCCCGCCGCCGCGCCTGAGGTGGCCGCGCCGAGGTCGCAGCGCCTGCGGTCGCCGCCGCGCTGAGGTCACCGCGCCGAGGTCGCCGCGCCCGCGGTCGCCGCCGCTTGGGCGCGTTCCCGCGTCGAGGCTGTCCCCTGTGCCGATGCCGGGGCCGCGCCTGAGGCCCGGCGCACAGCCGCCGCGGGCGCTGGGGGTGCGTTCCCCGCGCACGGATCCTGAGGAGATCCCGGATTCTGAGGACGCAGCAGCCGCAGAGCTCCTCAGAATCACGAAACTCCTCAGGAACGCGAGTTCCTCAGGATCGACGACGACCCCGAGGGCCCCCGCGACCCCCGCGGCTGCCCGATGATGCCGGGCCGGGGCGAGGTCAGGCGCTCGCGCGCACCACGAGCGACGCCGGCACCTCGTACCGGTCGGCGGGGATCCCGCGCTCGAGCATGTCCACGAGGACGGCCACCGCGCGGGCACCGAGACCGTCGAAGTCCTGCCGGACGGTCGTGAGCGGCGGGCGGTACTCGGCGGCGTCGACGATGTCGTCGAAGCCCACCACGGCGAGGTCCTCGGGCACGCGTCTGCCGTGATCTCCGGCGGCCCGCAGGAGGCCCAGCGCCATCTGGTCGTTCGCGACGAAGACGGCGGATGCGGCGCGGCCGCCGTCCGCGATCCACGCCGCCGCCGCGTCGTACCCCGACCGGGACGTCCAGTCGCCGCGGACGACCTCGGGGACGGGCGCACCGGCCGCCTCGAGAGCGTCCCGCCAGCCGCGTTCGCGCTCGGCGGCGGCGTAGGAACCGGTGGGCCCCGCGACATGGTGGACGGTCGGATGCCCGGCGCGCAGCAGATGCGCGACGGCCTCCCTCGCCCCGCCGGCGTGGTCGGTCTGCACGATCGCGAAGCGGTCGTCGGGCGGCGAGTCGACCACGACGAGCGTGAGTCCCGCGGGCGGCGCGGTGTCGCGCGCGAGGCGCGTGGCCTCGTTCAGCACGACGGCGCCGTCGACCCCCTGCTCGCGCAGCCGCGCGAAGGCGTCGTCGATGTCGCGGGAGCCGGCGACCGTGACGATCGCGAGCGCGTAGTCCCGGACGGATGCGGCCTCGGCGATGGCCTGCAGCATCCGCGAGTTGCCGACCGAGGAGAGCGTCGAGACGACGAGCCCGATCGTCCTCGTGCGACCGGTGCGAAGGGCCTGCGCCGCGCGGTGCACGCGATAACCGAGCGCCGCCATGGCCGCCTCCACACGCGCACGCGTGCCGGGATCCACCCGGGGGCTGCCGTTCACGACGCGCGAGACGGTCTGGGCGGAGACGCCCGCCTGCGCGGCGACATCGGCCATCGACACTCGCGTCACCTCGACACCCCCCGTAATCATGTTGACGATACCATGGCCGAGTTGTAGCGTGTTATCGTGAACACCGCAGCGCAGCAGATCTCCGAGCTCGGCGCCGGCGTCGTCAAGCGCAGCACGCGCCTCGCCGACGGCCGTGAGCTCGCGTACTTCGACGATCCCGGCACGACGCTCGGTCCCGACCGGGCGATCGACACCCGCGATCTCGCCCCCCGCCCCGAGACCGCGACCATGCGGCTCGACGTGCTCACCGGCGACTGGATCTCGATCGCCGCGAACCGGCAGAACCGCGCCTTCCTGCCGCCGGCCGAGCTCGACCCGCTCTCGCCGCAGACGCCGGCGAACCCCTCCGAGATCCCCTCGCGCTACGACGTCGCAGTGTTCGAGAACAAGTCGCCCTCGTTCGGTCCCGCCCTCGCGGAAGCGACCGGTGACGCCCCCGCCGGAGAAGACGCACCGCTCGGCCTCGCCGACCTCGACGCGCCCGGCCTCGGCCGCACCCGCACGTCGGTCGGTCGCTGCGAGGTCGTGTGCTTCAGCCCGGACCACTCCGGCTCGTTCGGCACGCAGACCGCGACGCGCGCGCGCACGGTGATCGAGGCCTGGGCCGACCGGACGGCCG
>JAVBUN010000312.1:0-8359 GCA_031555335.1 Microbacterium sp. | reverse complement strand
ACCGACGATCTCGGAGCTGAAGGGCACCGAGTAGGCCATGAGCGCACCGGCCTGCGCGTCGCGGAAGATGCGCTGGATCGGCGAGGCCAGCAGGAACCCGCCGCCCCCACCGACCCGCACCGCCGCGGCGGCGGCGCGCTTGGCGATCTCGTTCGCGAGCATCTTCGTCTCGGTCGCGGCGGGCATGGCCTCGGGCGAGCGCTGGTCCGCCAGCCACGCGGTGCGCTCGGCCATGAGGGCGGCCGCGGTCACCTCGGCCCACACCATGCCCGTCTCCTGCTTGACCCAGGCGGCATCGGCGAGCCGCGCGCCGCCCTTGCTGCGGGTGGCGGTGGTGCGCAGCGCCTCGACGGCGGACTCGGCGATGCCGATCGAGAGGAACGCGAATCCCACCGTGATGAGGTTGGCGTAGTCGGCGGGCGGCGGCCCGCACAGCCGGGAGCGCCGCAGCACCGTGCCCTCGAACACGATCGTGCGGCTGCGGGTCGCCCGCATCCCCATCGTCTCGTCGATCGGGGGGAAGGATGCGGTCTCGTCGAGCGTGACGCCGAAGAAGGCCGGGGCGCCGTCGATGCGCGCGTTCAGGAACAGGTGGTCGGCGGCCTCGGAGCCTGAGACGAAGAGCTTCCGACCGGTGAGCGTCCAGTCCTCGCCGGACGGGGCGGCATCCTGCTGCGACGCGAGGAAGTGGTTGCCGCCGGCGGGCTCCGACAGGGCGTTCGAGAAGCGCTTGCCGGCGCGCAGCTCTGCCGCGAAGAACGCCGCCTCGGTCTCATCCGACAGCGTCACCAGCGCGTGCGCCGCGCCGATGTGCATGAGCCAGACCGTCGCCACGGCCGGGTGCGCGGCCGCGAGGGTGCGCACGACCGCGCCGAGCGTCGCGTACGAGAGCGCCTCGCCGCCGTGCGCGCGCGGCAGGAAGGCCGCATCGAGACCCGAGGCGTTCAGCGCCTGCAGGTGGTCCAGGGGCAGCCGCGCCGCCGCATCGTCCGCCGCAACGGTCTCGGCGAATCCGGCGGCGAGCGAGCGGACGGTGTCGAGCCAGTGCTGCTCGGCGGCGGGGACGGCGACGGGGGAGGGGCGGGTGAGCATGGTGCGGCTTTCTGGTCGGGAGGGTCAGGCGGGGCGCAGCAGAGTGAGGCGGCGCCGCAGCTGGGCTCGTGAGGTGAGGACGAGGACGAGGAGGGTCACGACGTAGGGGAGGGTCTGGTAGATCTCGCTCGGCAGCTGGATGCTGGTCGACTGCGAGAGCAGCGAGAAGCTCTGCAGGAACCCGAACAGCACGGCGCCGAGCGCGATGCCGACGGGTGTCATGCGCCCCATGATGACGATCGCGAGCACGATGTAGCCGCGCCCCGCCGTCATGCCGGGCGTGAAGGAGCCGATCGCGCCGAGCGAGATCACGGCCCCCGCGAGCCCCGCGAGGGCACCGCCGATGAGCAGCGCGCGCGCCCCGACGGCGCGGGGGCGGACGCCCCGGAGCGCCGCCGACGAGGGGTCGGCGCCGACCGCGCGCACCTGCAGGCCGAAGCGGGTGAACCGCATCACCGCCCAGGCGGCGAGCAGCAGCACGACGGTGCCGTAGACGAGCGGGCTCTGGCCGAAGAGCATGGGCCCGACGAGGGGGATGTCGGTGAGGGGGCCGAGATCGAGTCGTGCGATGGTCGGCACGCTCACGTTGGTCTGCCCGGCCGGGATCCACACCTGGTACAGGTAGGTCGAGAGTCCGAGGCCGAGCATGGTGATCGCGAGGCCGACGACGACCTCGTTGGCCCGCAGCGAGTACACCAGCACGTTCATGAGGAGGGCGAGCAGCAGGCCCGTCACCGCCGCCGCGAGAAGCCCGGCGTACGGGCCGAGCATGCTCGCGGCGAAGACGCCCGAGAAGGCGCCGAGGATCATCATGCCCTCGATGCCGAGGTTGAGGCGGCCGGCGCGTTCGACGAATCCTTCGCCGATCCCGGCGATCGCGAGGGGGGTGGCGAGGGCGAGCGCGCCCGCGAGGATGGAGGCCCACAGTTCGATGGTCATCGGGTGGCCTCCTCGTCGAGCACCGGTTCACCGGATGCGGCGACCGCATCCGCGCGCTCGCCGGGGGCGAAGGCGCCGTCGTCGGGTGCGGCGGCGGGGGCCGGATGGGCGGGGGCGACGAGGCCGGGGCGCGAGGCGGCGATCACCGCGACCCCGAGCAGCAGCACGCCCTTGATCACGTCGGCGATGGAGGAGGGGATGGTCCCCGTCGCCGACTGCATCCCGACCGCCCCCACGGTCAGCGCCGAGAAGAACACGGCGGCGACGGCGATGCCGGCCGGCAGCAGCCCCCCGAGCAGGGCGACCGCGAGCCCCGAGAATCCCACCCCGCCCGAGACCGAGCCGAGGAGGCGTTCGTTGACGCCGGCCACCTGCATCCAGCCGACCAGACCCGCTCCCGCGCCGGAGACGAGCATCGTGCCGTAGAGCGTCCGCTCACGGGTCGCGCCGAGGCGCAGCGCGAGGGCGGGGCGCTCGGCGAACACGGCGACCCGGGTGGCCTGCGACGTGCGACGCCACCACTCGAACACGACCACGGCGACGACGACGAGCAGGATGCCGATGTGCGCGCGGGTTCCCGGGATGAGGTCGGGGAGGGCCGCGGCCTCGGGCAGTCGCTCGCTCTGCGGTGTGGCGGTCGCGTCGGGGCTCGCGAGCCAGGTGCGGAGGGTCCAGCCGAGGAATCCGGTCGCGACGTAGTTGAGCAGGAGCGTGGAGAGGATGACGTTGACGTGCCACCGCGCGGCGAGCCACGCGGGCAGCAGGGCGAACAGCGCGCCGCCGGCGGCTCCGGCGACGAGCCCCACCGCCCAGTACAGCGGTGCCGGGGCGGCGTCGCCGGTCAGCGAGCGGATGCCGAAGGTCGCGGCCGTCGCGGCGATCGCGCCGAGCGTCACCTGACCCTCGGCGCCCACCGAGAAGACGCCGGCGCGGAGCGCCGGAATGAGGGTCAGTGCGACGATCGCGATCGGCATGGCGCCCAGCAGTAGCTCGCCTACGCGGTACGGGGAGCTCGACACCCCCTCGACGAGGCCGCGCAGGCCCGTGAGCGGATCGGCGCCGGCGAAGAGGATGAGCGCGGTGGCGACGAGCAGCACCACCGCGACGACGGAGCCGGTGAGGGCGATGCTCCGCAGCCGCAGCGACCTCACGGGTGGTCCTCGTCGTGCTCGTGGCCGCAGGCGTCGACGGGCCCGGGCACCAGCACGTCGACGAACTGCTGCGTCGCCGCGTCGATGAGCCCGAGCTCGGTCAGCCCCAGGTCGGGAACGACGTAGAGCCCGACGAACGACAGGATGATGTAGGGCGACCGGATGGTGCAGCCGAGCTCGTGCGTCGCCGCGTGACCGGCGGCGAGGGCCGCCGCGGTCTGCTCGAAGGGCGCGGCGCTCATCATCCCGCCGACCGGCAGCGGCACCCGGGCGAGCACCTGGCCGTCGGCGACCGTGACGAAGCCGCCGCCCATCCGGCCGAGCTCCTCGACGGCGAGCCGCATCGAGGCGTCGTCGGCGCCCACGACCGAGATGTTCATGTTGGGGCAGTTCATCGTGATCGCGATCGCACCGCGGCGCAGCCCGAATCCCTTGACGAACCCGATGCCCGAGAGCGCCTCGCCGTGGTGGCGGTCGACGACGGCGATCTTCAGCACGTCCTGCGACGGGTCGGAGACGACCCGGCCGTCCGCGACCGGGAGGGTCGCGGTGAAGGCGCGCTTGAAGTAGCCGTTGTACATCTCCATCGCCCGCACCCGCACGGCGCTCGCCGCCTCGGGGGCGGCGACGTCGAACAGGTCGGCGGGCAGCGTCTCGGGCAGACGCACCGTGTCGTGCACCCACGCGGGCAGCTCGTCGGTGTTCTCGAAGAGGGCGACGCCGTCCTGGGCGACGACGGCCCCGGCGACGACGACGGTCGAGGGGCGCACCGCCGCCAGGTCGGGGATGATCTGGAGGTCCGCGAGCCGCGACGGTGCGAGCACGCCCAGCACCTGGTCGAGGCGGTAGTAGTGGGCGGGCTGCGTGGTCGCCATCCGGTAGGCGAGCTGCGGGTCGACGCCGAAGCCGATCACCTGCCGCACGTGATGGTCGATGTGCCCCTCGGTGTGGAGGTCGTGCACGTGCTTGTCGTCGGCGCAGAAGCTGAGGTGGCGAAGCGCCGGTGCGATCGCGTCGAGATCGGCGAACAGTGGCACGGTGTTGTCGGTCAGCGACGAGCCCATCACGGTGATCATCGCGCCGAGGCGGGTGCGCTCGAGCACCTCCTCGACGGTGGCCGCGTTGTGGTCGTCGCTGATGCCGGCGGCAAGGTACCCCCAGAGCGACTCGTGCGTCTGCGCGGCCGTGTGCCCGGTGAGCCGGCGCCCGGCGACCAGCGCCTCGCGGAACCGGCCGGTGGACAGATCGCCGTAGTCGAACGGGTTGCTCTCGCCGAGGGTGACGGTGACGTCGTCGTGCAGACGGGCGCGCACGGCCTCTTCGGTGATGACGGCGCCGCCCCGCTCCAGCGCGAACGAGGTGGGGGTCGTGGGCGAGACCTGCTGGAACACGTGCAGGGGGGTGTCGGTGCGCAGGAGGAAGTCCATGCCCGCCGTGCCCCAGACGTTCGCCGAGCCGTTGGGATCGGTCAGCACCGTGGTCGTGCCGCGTGCGACCGAGAGCCGGGCGAGCTCCCCGGGGGTGAGGTTCGTGTACTCGATGTGCAGGTGGGTGTCGATGAACCCGGGCACGACGTACGACCCGCGGGCATCGATCTCGGATGCGGCGGATGCCACGTGGTCCCAGGGGGTGAGGGTCGCGATGTGCCGCCCCGCGATGAGCACGTCGCGCTCGAGCCATTCCTCGGTGCCGGGCGACTGCACGAGTCCGCCGCGCACGATCACATCGGGCGCCTCGTGTCCGGCGGCGACGGCGCGCAGCCGCACCAGCTCGGCGGTGGTGGGGAGCAGCTCGGTGAGTTCGGTCATGGCGCCTCCTCGGCGTTCGCGTCGAGCCCGGCCATCGCGGCGCCGACGCGCGCGGTGGTGGCCTGGGCCGGGGTCAGGTCGGCGACGAGCCGCCCGGAGAACAGGACGAGGATGCGGTCGGCGAGGCCGCGGATCTCGTCGAGGTCGTGGGAGGCGACGAGCACCGCGGCGCCCGCTTCGGCCGCGGCGATCAGGCGGTCGCGGATCGCCTGCGCGGCGCGCAGGTCGAGGCCCTGCGTCGGACCGTACGCGAGCACGACGCGGGGCGCCCCGGCGGCGGATCCGGGCCAGGGGCGGCCGAGCTCGCGGGCGATCAGCAGCTTCTGCTGGTTGCCGCCGGACAGCCCGCCGGCGGCGAGCGTTGCGACGGGGGGACGCACGTCGAAGTCGCGCAGGCGGTCCGCCGCGGCACGGTCGGCCGCGCGTGCCCGGCGTGAGGGCGCCGCGCCGCGGGCGGCGTCGTAGAGCGCGAGGGTCGCGCCGAGCGACAGGGTCGGCACGAGTCCGTCGGCGCGTTCCTCCGGGATCCAGGCCACGCCGCCGCGCAGCAGCTGCAGCGCGGTCGGTGCGGTCGTGCCGTCGAACGAGACGGTGCCGGATGCGGGTGCCCGCAGGCCCGCGAGCACCTCGAGCAGTGTGTTCTGGCCGCTGCCGGCGACACCAGCGACACCGACGATCTCCCCGGCGTGGAGGGTGAGCGAGAGGTCGGCGACGGCCGCATCCGTCTCGGACGTCGCGGTGAGCGCGGTGACCGCGAGCACGGCCTCGCCGCGTTCGCGGGGCGCGCGGAGGGCGGGATCGGGCAGCTCGCCGACCATGAGGCGGGCGACCTCGCCGGCCGACAGGCCGCGTGCCGGGCCGTAGTGCACGCGCCGCCCGTGCGAGAGGACCGTGACCTCGTCCGCGACGGCGCGGACCTCGTCGAGTCGGTGCGTGATGAGCACGATGGCGGTGCCGAGGTCGCAGAGGGCGCGGAGGTGGTCGAAGAGCCCGCCGACCTCGATCGGCCCGAGGCTCGCGGTCGGCTCGTCCAGGATGAGGGTGGTCGCGCCCTCGGCGAGGGCGACGACGATCTCGCCCAGCTGGCGGTGCGCCTGGCTGAGCCGGGAGGTGGGGGCGTCGAGATCGACGACGACGCCCGCGCGCTCGAGGGTGCGGGCGAGCAGGGCGCGCGCCTCGCGGCGCCGGGCGATGCGACCGTCGCCGACCAGCAGCAGGTTCTCGACGAGGCTGAGCTCGCCGACCAGGCTGAGCTGCTGGGGCACCATGTTGATGCCGCGTGCCTTGCCGGCCGCGCGGTCGCGCGGCGCGTAGGGGGCGCCGGCGAGGGTCATGGCACCCGCATCCGCCGGCTCGATGCCGGCCAGGATCTTCGCCAGGGTGGACTTGCCCGCGCCGTTCTCGCCGACGAGGGCGTGCACCGTGCCCGGGCGCACGGCGAAGTCGACCTCGTCCAGCGCGCGGACGGAGCCGAAGGTCTTGGAGACCGACCGGGCGACGAGCGCCCGGTCGGTCTCGGAGGTGACGGACGTCATCAGGAGATGGTGACACTTCCGTCTGCGAGGCCGGCGATGAGCTCGTCGACCTTGGTGGCGACGTCGGCCGGAACGGTGCCGTCGACGTCGTTGATGTCCTGGTAGACGATGCCGCCGTTGGCGAGCGTGGAGGTCACGCTCTTGCCGCCGAAGTCGCCGGCGGCGACCTCTTCGACCCACGCCTTCACGATCGGGTACATGTCGATGTCGACGGTCGAGACGTTCGTCGCGAGCGCCTCTTCACCGGCGGCGGGCGAGACGCCGACCGACAGCACGCCGGCCTCGGCGGCGGCGGCGCCGACACCCGCGGCGATGCCGTCACCGGTCGTGTAGACGAGCTCGGCGCCCTGGTCGATCAGACCCGTGGTGGCGGATGCCGCGGCCTCGGCGTCGTCGAAGCTGCCGGCGTAGACCACCGGCAGCAGGCTCGCCGCGGGGTTCGCCGCGGCGACGCCCTGCTGGAAGAACTCGTCGGTCGCGACGACGAAGTCGAGCTCCATGCTCTCGACGCGTCCGATCGTCGCGGCGCCGGTGAGCCCCGCGATGTAGCCCGAGAGGTAGCCCACCTGCGAGGAGTCGTAGGTCCAGGTCTCGACGTTGTCGGTGTAGCGGTCGAGGATGTCGAGGCCGCCCGACGCGGTGAACGCGGTGTCGGGGAAGTCCCCGGCGACCGAGAAGATCGCGTCGCCGAGCTCGATGCCGTGGCCGATGATCAGGTCGAAGCCCTGCCCGGCGAAGTCCGCGATGACCGGCTCGCTGGTGGCGGGGTCCGCCATCTGCTCGCGCAGCTCGTACTCGATGAGTCCCTCGTCCTCGAGCTGGGCGAGGGCGTCGGCGAGTGCCTGGTTGAACGCGCCGTCGTTCGCGTTGCCGGGGGTGAGCGCGCCGACGCGGATGACGTCGTCGCCGGCGGCGGTCGACTCGGTGGAGGAGGCGGTGCCGGAGCAGCCGGCGAGGGCCAGTGCTGCGGTCGCCGCGACGGCCGCGGCGAGGAAGGGGCGGATGCGCATGAGCGGAGTCCTTTCGGGAGAGGGAGGTGCGATCGGGTGGAGCGGGACGGACGGATGAGGGGTCGGAGGAGGGCTCAGGTCGGGGCGGTGACGGTGAACCCGGGGGCGAGCGTCGCGCCGACGAACGCCGCGCTGTCGGGCGACCAGTGCGCGAGCACCGCCCCCGTGGCCCGGTCGAAGCACGGGTCCAATCGCACGGTCGCGGCGGCCGCATCCGGATGCAGCTCGGCGTCGCTGACGCAGACGACGTCGGTGCCGTGCAGCTCGCGCGGCGTGCCCGTCGCGGGCAGTCGGTCCTGCCGGGCGAGCCCGAGGAGCGCGGCGGTGGCGAGGAATCCGCGCAGCGCCGTGTCGTCGGCGCAGAGCTCCGCGGACTTCACGCATCCGGCGTCCCACGACACGACGCCGTCGGCGCCGAGCCGCACGGCGCTCTCCTGGATGCCGAGCGCGGCATCGCCCTGTGCGCGCACGTCGATGCGCACCCGGAACTCGTCGGCGTCGCGGCTGATGCGGATGTGCTCGGTGTACAGCGGCTCCGACTTCGCGCCGACGACGGTGTAGCTGGCGGGCCACGCATCGACCAGCGGCGCCAGCGGCACCTGGTCGGTCGCGGCGCGCGCGACGCCGCCGATCGCCGCCGCCGCGGCTGCGACCGCCGCCGCGCCGCAGGCGGCGAGGGCGATCAGCGGGCGGCGGTGACGGATCATGAGCGGGCGGCTCCCGCGACGACCGCGAGCTCGCGGTGCAGGCGCGCCAGGGTGTCGGGATCGGCGAACGACGCGTCGATAGAGCGGGCGGCGAATCCGAAGAGGTACGTCTCGTCG
>JAVBUN010000325.1:0-14347 GCA_031555335.1 Microbacterium sp. | reverse complement strand
GGCGCGCGGGTCGTGCCGCTCCAGTCGACCGGGTTCTCGGCGCGGATGCGCAGCAGCAGATCCAGGCGGTCCTCGAAGTACTCGTCGTAGCGTTCGAGCGACTGACCGAACAGCGGGAACGACTCGAGATACGCGCCCCGTCCCGCGGTGAGCTCGGCTCGGCCGCCGCTGAGCAGATCGAGCGTCGCGAACTCCTCGAACAGACGTACCGGATCGGCGCTCGAGAGCACCGTGACGGTGGTGGTGAGCCGGATGCGTTCGGTCTGGGCGGCAGCAGCGGCCAGCACCATCTGCGGCGACGACACCGCGAAGTCCTCGCGGTGGTGCTCCCCGAGTCCGAAGACGTCGAGCCCCGCCTGATCGGCGACCCGTGCCCACTCGAGCACGTCATCCAGTCGCTGCCGGGCGTCCGGCGCATCGCCGTTCTCGTCGCGGGTCAGCTCGCCGAAGGTGAAGATCCCGATCTCGAACGGGCGGGTCCCGCTCATCGGGTCGTGACGGCGTGCGGACCGACGTTTGCGGCCAGGAACGCCCGCACGTCGGCGACCTCGGCGCCGTCGATGCCGTGCGCGAGACCCGGGTAGACGCGTTCGGTCAGGGTGGTGTGCCCGGGCAGGTACGCGCCGGTGCGCGCGATCGCGGGCGGCCCGATCACGCGATCCACCTCACCGCGTCCCCAGAACGCCGCCGGACGCCCCGCGGCGAGCGCGTCGTCGCCGGGCTGCGGGTGCCCCAGCACGAAACCGCCGAGGATCACGGGGGCGAGCACGCGCTCGGGGCGCGAGCGCAGCAGCTGCGAGGCCATCAGACCGCCCTGCGAGAAGCCCACGGGGACGACCGTGGCGCCGGGACCGGCCGCCTCGTCCACCCACGCCCAGATCGCCTCGGTCGATGCCTCGACAGGGGCGGCGTCGGGATCGCCCGGCGTCGTGATCTCGAACCACGCGGCCCCGCCGTTGCCGAGCTCGATGGGCGCGCGCAGCGACGCCCAGGGCAGCTCGAGTCCGATCGCGGGCGCGAGGCCGGCGAGATCGTGCTCGTTCGAGCCGTAGCCGTGCAGCAGCACCGCGACGACGGGGGTGGGCTCGGTCGCCCAGCCGGGTGAGCGCACATCGCGCAGCGGGGTGGTCATCGTGAGATCAGCTCCTCGGTCGAAAGGTCGGGGAGCGCGACGGTGACGTTCGTTCCCCAGGGGTCGGTCAGGGTGACGGATCGTCCGTCACCGGCGAACGGGATGCGGTGGGCGCGCAAGCGCCCGGTCAGGGCCTCGAGGTCGGCGGCGGCGGGCACCGTGACGGCGACATCGCCGAGGCCGAGGCTGGCGGCACGGGGTCCCGCGCCGTTGCTGTTCCACACGTTCATCGCGATGTGGTGGTGGTAGCCGCCCGCCGAAGCGAAGATCGCCCCCGGGTAGCCGGTCTGGGTGGTCTCGAAGCCGAGGGCGTCCACGTAGAACGCGCGCGCGGTCTGCAGATCTCCCACCTGGAGGTGGACATGGCCCACCCGGCCCGCGAGCGACGGCCCCGCATCCAGAGCCTCCTGCGTGAGGTGCTGCTGGAGGAACGCGTTCGGATCGAGGTATTCGGTCGTGATCTCGATCTGACCGCCGCGATGCACCCACTGGCTGCGGTCGCGGTCGGTGTAGAGCTCGACGCCGTTGCCCTCGGGGTCGGTGAAGTAGAACGCCTCGCTCACCAGGTGGTCGCTCGATCCGACGAAGCGGCTGCGGGCGTCCTGGGCGGCGCGGTAGACGGTCGCCGACAGACTCGCGGGGTCGTCGAAGAGGAAGGCGGTGTGGAAGAGCCCCGCCTGACGCGGGTCGACACCGGGCAGGTCCGGGGTGCCGATCAGTCGCACGAGCGGCGTCTGGCCGCGGCCGAGGACGCGGTGCACCTCGCGGCCACGTGCCTGCTCTTCGAGCGGCTCCATCGCGAACGCGGTGGCGTAGTAGCTGGACATGTTCTCGAGGTCGCCCACGCGCAGCGTGACGGCACCCATCGAGGTGTCGGCGCTCAGCAGGCGGTCGTCGGTGTCGGTGGTCATGACGGTTCTCCCGGTCGAAGGCGGGGCCGGATACCGGCCCCGCCGTACGGATTCAGCGGATCAGCGGACGACGGCGAAGCCGCCGGTCCAGGCGATGGCCTCGCCCGCGGCCAGGGTGAGCTGCAGGAAGCCGAGGGCCTCGAGCTCGTGTGCGCGCGACAGCGAGCCTGCGTCGATCGCGCCCACGCCGCCGGCGATCACGGCGTCTGCGAGGGTGGACTTCGCGGCCGCGTCGTCACCGGCGATGAGCACGGTGGTCTGGTTGTCGCCGACCTTCTTGGTGGCCAGCGTGGCGGCGAAGGTCGTGTTGAACGCCTTCAGGACCTTGCTGTTCGGGAGCTTCGCCTGGATCTCGGCGGCGGCGGAGCTGCCGACCGGCACGACGAGCGAGTCGAAGGTCTCGAAGTTCAGCGGGTTGGTGATGTCGACGACGACCTTGCCGGCGAACTGGTCGCCGTAGGCCTCGATGATGCCGGCGACGGCCGGGTACGGCACCGCGAGCACGACAACCTCGCCGGTGATCTGCGCGACCTCGGTCTGCTCGGTGATGTGCGCGACGTCGTTGCCGCCGGCCGCCAGGACGCCGCCGATCGCGTCGCCCATGTTGCCCTTGCCGAAGATGGTGAAGCTGGTCATGATCTGTCCAATCTCTTTCGTGGGGATCCGTCGAGCGGATTACTTGTAGATGAAACTATACCCTATTGCTTGTAGATGCAACCTTCACGTACGATAGTGCCATGAGCGAGTTGCAACGAGACGAGAGAGTGGCGGTCGCGCGCCTGCACGCGCTGCTCGAACTGCTGCCGACGGCGCTCGACCGACAGCTGACCCCGGCGGGTCTCACCTCGTTCGAGTACACCCTCATCGAGGCGTTGTCCGAAGCCGATGCCGGGCGCCTGCGCATGAGCGCGCTCGCGTCGCGGACGAATGCGACGCTCCCCCGGCTGTCCCGCGTGGTGTCCTCCCTGGAGCGGAAAGGTCTCGTGGTCCGCGCCGCGTGCGAGGAGGACGGCCGTGCGACGAATGCGATCCTCACCGACGACGGCCGCCGCGCCCACGCCGACGCGCGCCCGTCGTACGAGAACGCCGTCCGGTCGATGATCCTCGACGGGCTCGACGACGAGGACGTCGACCGCCTCGCGGATCTGACCCTCTCGATCCTCACCCGCCTCGACCCCGACCGTCGCCTCGCGATCACGGCGGAGGGCGCGGATGCGGCCTGCGCCGCCGATCCGCCCGTCGCCGCCGCGCCCGTCGCGGACTGCCCCGCCGACCCGCCCGGCGTCGCCGCCTGAGCGCGACCCGAGAACGAGGAAGGCCCCCGGTCACCCGGGGGCCTTCCTCGTTCTCGCGCGTCGCGCGGGCGCCGGTGATCAGGCGGACACCGTCACCGCGGGATCGAACGCGACGTAGCCCGAGAAGTCCGTGCCGACCTTCTCGAACGCGCTCTCGTACGGATGCGGGTACGACCACGCCAGGTCCGGCTTCTCCTCGCCGTCCACCACGACGTTGAAGTACTGCGCCTGTCCCTTCCAGGGGCACGTGTACGGCGTGGGGCTCTGCGTGAGAGCGCCCTCGACGATCGATGCGGGCGGGAAGTACCAGTTGCCCTCGATGCGGACGAGGTCCTCGTCCGCGGCGTCGGCGATGACGACGTCGCCCACTCGTGCCTTCATGTTCTGCCTCCCGGCTGCAGTCGCGGTCCCGCCGGACGACGGGATGCTGTCACGATACCTCCGCCACACGGGCGGAAGGCCGGGGTTGCGGCGCCGCGGCCACCGATCAGTACCAGTAGCTCAGCCGTGCCGGCGCGTCCCAGCCGAAGGCACGAGCCACGGCGGCGGGGTCGGCGGTGGCGACCCGACCCGCCGCGGCGAGCGTCATCGCCGACACCTGGCCGAGATAGAGCGCCGACAGCTCCGCGATCCCGAGACTCACCGGCAGGGCGTCCCCCGGCTCGTCGTGGTCGACCATCCGGACCACGGCCCGGCCGTCCGCCCCGACATCGAGCAGGAACCGACCGCCGGTGATCTCGAGCGGGTCCGCGACCTCGAGCAGGAACCGGCCCGGCGCCGCATAGCGACGGGCGGCGAGCGCCGCCACGACATCGAGGATCCGGAGATAGTGGTGGTCGCGGAGGACGATCGTCGCCGCTCGACGGTCGGAGATCATCCAGAGGAGGGGCTCGTCGACCGAGAGCTCGTTCGCCCGCAGCACCCCCACCAGATCGAGTTCCACGAAGAAGCGCCACAGCGCCGCATACGCGTCATCGCTCTCCGCGAGCAGGTACTGCAGATCGACGGCCGACTTCGTGAAGTCGTCGTGGTTCTCGGTCACCGTGTATAGCGCGAGCCCCCGCACGGCACCGGCCGGGTCGGTGTACTGCACGGCACGGATGGCGCCGGGCTTGTCCGCATCCGGTCGCGTACCGGCGAAGCGGTCCCAATGACCGCCGGGCATCTCGAACTCGCCCGGTCGGGTCGCCCGCACGCGTTCGAACAGCGGCGGCACGAGCTCGCGCCAGCGCTCGCGGGAGATGAAGTCGACGCGTCCGGGCGGCGTCGGCCCGGTCCACACGGCGCGCTTGACATCGAGCTCGAGCGAGGCAGCGGACGCCGCGGCAGCGAATCCGTAACGGCCGTAGAGGGTGGATTCGCTCACGGTGAGGGATGCGAGGGGAAGACCGAGCGACGCGGCCGCGCGCAGTTCCCCCGCCATCATGGCCCGGGCGAGGCCACGGCGGCGATGGGTCGGCGACACGGTGACCGAGCTGATGCCGCAGGACGGCAGCTCGCCGCCCGGCACCGTGAGCCCCGCGACCCACGAGGCGAAGGTGGCGACCGGCACGTCGGGGTCGGGCGCGGCCGGATCGAGGACCGCGATGAGGCGCCGGTAGCCCAGGCGGTCGTACGCCGCCTGGCGCTGTTCCGCCGACGGCTCCCCCTCGAGGAAGCCGCGTACGACGGCCGCCTGCCACGGCTCGAACTCGGCGCGAACCTCGTTCCGCATGCGTCGGAGCGTCAGTCCCTCCGCCGCCACCCGGGCCGCGGATGCCGCATCCACCGGCGCGTCGTGATGGGTCCGCACGAGCGTCTCGTCCATCGTCCTTCTCTCTTCGATATCCGGCATGTCGCCGAGAGTCCGCCCCGCCTCCGGCCGGGGTTCCGGGCGCGGTCAGTCCACGATGCGCGCGCCCGCGACGGGCCCGTGCACGTGATGCGCGATGCGTCCGCTCGCGCTGAGCACGACCTGGAGCTCGATCGCGGCCTCGGCATCGGCGGCGAGGAACGCGAGGGTGGGACCCGACCCGGACACGATGCCGGCGAGCGCCCCGGCGCGCTCGCCCTCCTCGAGCACCGCGACGAGGTCCGGCCGCAGCCGCAGCGCGGCCGCCTGCAGATCGTTGCGGGCGCAGGCCGCGAGCATCGCGGCATCCCCCGCCCGCAGTGCGTGGAGCACATCCCGATCGACCAGCGGGGTGCCCGTCGCCGGACCGATGTCGACCGCGTGACGCTCGCGGTGCTCGTCGAGCGCGCGGTACACGGCGGGCGTGGAGAGGCCCCGGTCGTCGGTCACGATGACCCAGTCGAACCGGCCGCGCGCGAGCGCGGGGCTCAGCTCGTCGCCGCGTCCTGTGCCGACGGCGGTGCCCCCCATGAGCGCGAACGGCACGTCGGCGCCGAGCCGCGCCGCGAGCGCATGCAGTTCGGCGTGCGAGAGTCCGGCGCCCCACAGCGCGTCGCAGGCGAGCAGCGCGGCCGCCGCATCCGCGGAGCCCCCGCCCATGCCGCCCGCCACGGGCACGCCCTTGCGCACCTGCAGGTGCACGCCGCCGCGGTAGCCGATCTCGTCGGCCAGGAGCCGCGCCGCGCGCACCGCGAGGTTGCGGTCGTCCCGCGGCACGTCGCGGATCTCCACCGAGCCCTCGACCGACACGGTGATCTCTCGCGCGGGGCTCGCCCACAGGTCCTCGAACGCGGACACCGCCTGGTACGCCGACGCGACATCGTGGTAGCCGTCCGGCTGCAGCTCGCCGACCGCCAGGAAGACGTTGATCTTCCCCGGTGCACGCACGTGCACGCGGTCGGTCGTGAGCGAGGAGGTCACAGTTTCGAGGACGTCGCCCAGAGATCGACGTCGATGCCGTCGGCAAGCGCGTCGATGCGTTCGAGTTCGTCGGTGTCGAAGGCGGGACCGTCGAGCGCGGCCAGGTTCTCGTCGATCTGCTCGATGCTCGACGCGCCGATGAGGGCGGAGCTCACGGTCGGTTCCCGCAGCACCCACTGGATCGCCATCTGCGCGAGGGTCTGACCGCGCTCCTTGGCGACGACGTTCAGCCCGCGCAGTGCCGCGATCGTCGCGTGCGACAACGGCTTGTCCGACAGCGACGAGCGCTGCTGCGAGCGCTGTCCGCGGCCGTCACCGAGGTACTTTCCGGTCAGCAGCCCCTGCGCGAGCGGGGTGAACGCGATCGCCGCCATCTGCTCCTGCTGCAGCACCCCGGTCAGGCCGTCCTCGATCCAGCGGTTGAGGATCGAGTAGGCGGGCTGGTGGATGAGCAGCGGCGTGCCCATCGAGTGCGCGACCGCCGCAGCGACCGCGGTGCGCTCGGCGCTGTACGACGAGATGCCGACGTACAACGCCTTGCCCTGGGTGACGAGCGTGTGCAGCGCCCCGATCGTCTCCTCGATCGGGGTGTCCGCATCCACCCGGTGCGAGTAGAAGATGTCGACGTAGTCCAGGTTCAGGCGCCGGAGCGACTGCTCTGCGCTGGCGAGGATGTACTTGCGCGAACCCAGGTCGCCGTACGGCCCCGGCCACATGTCCCAGCCGGCCTTCGAGGAGATGACGAGCTCGTCGCGATAGCGACCGAAGTCCTCGCGCATCATCCGTCCGAAGTTCGTCTCGGCGGCGCCGTAGGGCGGCCCGTAGTTGTTCGCGAGATCGAAGTGGGTGATGCCGTGATCGAAGCTGTGCCGCAGGATGGCGCGCTGCCGGTCGAAGGGAACGTTGTCGCCGAAGTTGTACCAGAGCCCGAGCGAGATCGGCGGCAGATACAGGCCGGATACCCCGACCTGCCGGTAGGTCATCCCCGCGTAGCGATCCTCCGCCGCCGTGTAGGGGCGGTGGAGCTCGGGCACGTCGGGGCGGAAGCGAGGCGAAGTCACCCCGCCAGCCTAGCGAGCCGGTTCGTCGCCCGCCTCGGGCGTCGCCCCTCCCGGCGAAACGGGACCGTAACGCGGGTGACCTAGGCTGACGAGATGGTCTCCCTGTCCGCACTCCCCACCGACCCGCACCCGTGGTCGTCGCTTCTCTCCCGTGAGGACGTCGTCCTCGACCATGGCGTCCTGCATGTGCGGCACGACGATCTGTCGCCGGAGGATGCGCGCCGGGCCGACCTGCACCAGATCGCGGACACCCTGAGCGCCGCGGGCGTCGACAGCTTCCTGGTGCGCCACGGACTGCGCGGCACCGCGCTCGGCGTGGACCTCGCGGACCGCGACCGCGCGTGGGCGGCGATCGTCGGCCTCTGCGCGAGCGAGCCGTATTACGCCAAGCCCAAGGGGCTGGCCGCCATCCCGGTTCCGGATGTGGCCCCGCAGCGCACCGGGCCCTCGTCGGTGCGGGTCTTCCGGCCGCGCATCACGGGGGCCGGCGGCCTCCGTTACGGCGCCGCGAACGGCGTGCGGGTGGAGTTCTGGCGGATGGGGTCCGAGACGATCGAGGCACCGCACGCCAACGCCCTGACCCGTCGCGTGATGCCGACGGCGGACATCGCGTGGTGCGAGGTCGAGCGGCACGGCCGCACCTGGCGCACGATCGCCGGGATGTTCGACACGCACCCCGGCGAGTTCACGCAGGACGTGGACGTCGTGTTCTCGTGGGTCGACGGCTCGTCCACCGACTTCCAGCGCCAGCGCGCCGCGCAGATGGCCGGCTACGTCGTGGGTGAGGGCGATGACGGTCCCGCGCGGTACCGTCACGTCGACGAGCTTCGCTACGCGCTCCGCAGCGTCCACATGTACGCCCCCTGGGTGCGCCGCATCTTCATCGCGACCGACTCGCCGCGGCCCGCCTGGCTCGCCGACGACCCCCGGGTCACGATCGTGCGCAGCGAGGAGTTCTTCGCCGACACCTCGGTGCTGCCGGTGCACAACTCGCACGCCGTCGAAGCCCAGCTGCATCGCATCGACGGTCTCGCCGAGCACTTCCTGTACTCGAACGACGACATGTTCTTCGGCCGCCCGGTCGAGCCCGAGCTGTTCTTCTCCCCCGCCGGCATCAGCCAGTTCGTGGAGTGCGACGTGCTGATCGGTGCGGGGCCGCGGGCCACGCACCGCAGTGGCCACGACAACGCGCTGCGGGTCAACCGGGAGCTGCTCGCGCAGCGCTTCGGCCGCACCATCACGAACGACCTCGAGCACTGCGCGACGCCGTTGCGGCGCAGCGTCATGAGCGAGCTGGAAGCGACCTTCCCTGAGGACTTCGCCCGCACCGCGGCATCCCGGTTCCGGTCGGCGACCGACATCTCGGTGACGAACAGCCTGTACCACTACTACGCGCTGTTCACCGGCCGGGCGATCGCGACGACCGCTCCGCGCACCCGCTACGTGCAGACGACGCTCGCCGACTCGTTGCGGCGCATGGAACGTCTCGCGGAGCGCGCCGACGTCGACATGTTCTGCCTGAACGACGGCGGCTCCGGCGTCGAGGTGCCCGAGGAGGTGCGCGTGCGGGTCGTCACCGAGCTGCTCGAGCGCATGTTCCCGGTACGCGCACCCTGGGAGCTGCCGCTCCTCAGCGCAGAATCGGCACCGGCGCCGTCGGAGGCATCCGGCGCGCTCTGACCTCCGGCGCGATACCGGCGGCCACGAGCCGGCGCTCCGCCTCGCGCGCGTCGATGTACTCGAGCGGCGTCGGCGCCTCGACGGCGACGACCGAGTGCACGACGGTGTCGTCGAACACGTGCACGAGGTTGTACGACTGGGCGCCGTCCTGCGGCCGGGTGCCGCCCACCGGCACGGTCAGATCCTGTGCGTAGCAGGTCGACGAGGCGACAGAGACCGGGATGCCGGCGAACGTCGCGAAGGTCGAGTAGTGCAGGTGCCCGGCGATGATGGCGCGCACGTCGGTGCCGCGCAGCACCTCGGCGAGCGCACGCTGGTCGCGAAGCTCGACGCTGGCGGCGAGCGGCAGCACGCTCGGTACCGGCGGATGGTGCATCGCGAGGATGGTGCCGAGGGGCGCGGGCGACGAGAGCACCTCGCGGAGCCACGCCAGCTGCGCGGGTCGCAGCTCCCCGTGATGATGACCGGGGACGCTCGTGTCGAGGGTGATCAGGCGCAGCCCGTCGAGCTCGTCGACGCGGTCGATCGGATCGAGCGAGGCGTCCGCATCCAGCAGGCGTTCGCGGAACGCACCGCGCTCGTCGTGGTTGCCCATCACCCAGAAGACCGGGGCGCCGAGCCGCGCCGCGAAGGGTTCCACGAGCGCGCGCAGTTCTGAATAGGCGTCGGCCTCGCCCAGGTCCACCAGGTCGCCGGTGAAGACGATGCCGTCCGGGGTGATCCCGCTCGCCTCGATGCCGTGGAGGGCGCGCTCGAGACGACGGGCGCCGTCGACGCGGTCGAACAGCAGGGGCCCCGGCGCGCGCAGATGCGTATCGCTCAGGTGTAGGAGCACACGTTCGGCGGCGGGATGCTCTCCAGCGCGCATGGCCCTTCTCCTCATCCACGCCCCCGCGGAGGGGCGTTCGACGGGAAATGTTACCGGCATGTTTCGTACCAGCCCGGTAACGGCCGATGAACGCCGTCATAATTCCCCGCGAAAACCCCGGGACGAGCGCACTCGGCGGGGGGGATCAGCCTCGCGGGTCGGCGGCGAGAGCGCGCGCGATGCGCTGGAAGTCGTCGACCGTCAGCTGCTCGCCACGCTCGGTCGGCTCCACCCCGGCGCTCTCGAGAACGGCGGATGCGGCGGCCGCCGAGCCGCCGAGCTCGCCGGAGAGAGCCTGACGCAGCATCTTGCGCCGTTGCTGGAACGCCGCATCCACCAGCCGGAACGTCCGGCGGCGCTCGTCCTCGTCGCCCCGCTCATCGACGTCGCGTTCGAAGCCCACGAGGACGCTGTCGACGTTCGGCACCGGCCAGAACACCTGCCGCGACACGGTGCCGGCGAGGCGCCACCGGCCGTACCAGGCGGCCTTGACGCTCGGGGCGCCGTAGATCTTCGACCCGGGGGGCGCGGCGAGCCGCTCGCCCACCTCCGCCTGCACCATCACGACGCCGCGCTGCAGATACGGGAACGATTCGAGGAAGTGCAGCAGCACCGGCACCGACACGTTGTAGGGCAGATTCGCCACGAGCACCGTGGGTTCGCCGGGGAGCGCGTCGACCCGCAGGGCGTCCGCGTCGACGACGCGCAGCATCCCGTCGCGCACCCCGTGGGCCCGCGCGGTGGCGGGCAGCCGCTCGGCGAGCCGGTGATCGATCTCGACGGCGACGACGCTCGCGCCGGTCTCGAGGATCGCGAGCGTCAGCGACCCGAGACCGGGACCCACCTCGACCACGTGCTCCCCCGCGGCGACCCCCGCGACCTGCACGATCTTGCGCACCGTGTTCGCGTCGACCACGAAGTTCTGGCCGAGCTTCTTCGTCGGTGTCACGTCGAGGTCGGCGGCGAGCGCGCGGATCTCGGCCGCGCCGAGCAGTTGCACGGTCATCCGTCCACTGTATCCAGCCGCCCGTCAAATCCGCCCGCCGCGGGTCGCCGCGGGTCTAGGGTGTCGAAGGTGAACAGCAGTGATGCCCTCCCCACCGGAACCTTCTCGATGAAGAGCCCCTACGGCCGACGCGCCGTCGGCCTCTCCGTGGCCGCCGCGGTCGGCGGGTTCCTCTTCGGGTTCGACTCTTCCGTCATCAACGGCGCCGTGTCCTCGATCGAGGCCGATTACACGAAGGAAGCCATCCTCACCGGCTTCGTGGTGGCGGTCGCGCTGCTGGGCTGCGCGCTCGGCGCACTCGTGGCGGGCGCCCTCTCCGATCGACTCGGGCGCCTGCGGGTCATGCTGCTCGGAGCGATCATGTTCCTCGTGAGCTCGATCGGATCCGGACTCACCTTCAGCGTTCCGGACCTCATCGTCTGGCGCGTGCTGGGCGGCATCGGCATCGGCATCGCGTCCGTCGTCGCCCCGGCCTACATCGCCGAGGTCGCCCCGCGGCAGATCCGCGGTAGCCTCGCCTCGCTGCAGCAGCTCGCCATCACCCTCGGCATCTTCGCCGCCCTCCTCAGCAACGCCGTCCTCGCCAACACCGCGGGCGGCGCCAACAACACCCTGTGGTGGGGGCTCGAAGCGTGGCGGTGGATGTTCCTCATCGGCGTCGTGCCGGCCGCCGTCTACGGCATCCTGTCGTTCACGATGCCGGAGTCTCCGCGCTACCTGCTGAGCAAGGGCCGCGACGACGAGGCGAAGGAGATCTTCTCGCGCCTGGTGCCCGCCGCGGATCTCGACAAGACGATGAACGAACTCACCAGCGCGATCGAGACCGACCGCAAGAACAAGAACGCGTCGCTGCGCGGCCGCGCGCTGGGGCTGCATCCGATCGTCTGGATCGGCATCATCCTGTCGGTGTTCCAGCAGTTCGTCGGCATCAACGTGATCTTCTACTACTCGACCACGCTCTGGCAGGCGGTCGGCTTCGACGAGAGCGACTCACTGCTGATCAGCGTGATCACCTCGGTCACGAACGTCGTCGTGACGCTCGTCGCGATCTTCCTCGTCGACCGCGTCGGACGCAAGCCGATCCTGCTCACGGGGTCGATCCTCATGACCCTCTCGCTCGGGACGATGGCCCTCGCCTTCACGTTCGCCGAGACGGTCGACGGCGCCCCCACCCTTCCCGGCGCATGGGGTCCGATCGCGCTCGTCGCCGCGAACCTCTTCGTCGTCGGCTTCGGCGCCTCGTGGGGCCCGCTGGTCTGGGTGCTGCTCGGCGAGATCTTCCCGAGCCGCATCCGCGGCAAGGCGCTCGGCGTGGCCGCGGCCGCCCAGTGGATCGCGAACTTCCTGATCACGGTGAGCTTCCCGGCGATGTCCACCTGGTCGCTGCCGCTCACCTACGGCATGTACGCGCTGTTCGCCGCGCTCTCGTTCGTGTTCGTGCTGTGGAAGATCCCGGAGACCAAGGGCATGGAGCTCGAGCAGACCGAGACGCTGTTCGTCCGCAAGCAGAAGCAGCCGACCGCCTGACGAACCGCGACCGGGCCCGGCGGCTCGCCCCGATGAACCGCTGCGCTCCCGCCGCAACAGGAGAACCCGCAGGTTCGGGACGCGCATGGCGCATCTGGTCCTGAACCGGCGGGTTCTCCTGTATTTACGCGCGGCGTGCGTCAGTCGAACGAACCGTAGGCACGGCGGGTGTTCTCCGTCAGCTGTGCGCTCAGCTCGTCGACGTCGACGGCGAGCTCCGCCGCCATGAACCGCACCGTGACCGGCACGAGGTACGGGGCGTTGGGGCGACCACGGTAAGGCACCGGCGTGAGGAACGGCGCATCCGTCTCGACGAGGATCCGCTCGCGCGGGGTGACGGCCAGGGCGTCGCGCAGATTCTGCGCGTTCTTGAAGGTCACATTGCCGGCGAACGAGAGGTAGTACCCGCGATCCGCGGCGATCCGGGCCATGTCGGCGTCGCCCGAGAAGCAGTGGAACACCGTGCGCTCGGGGGGACCGACCCGCAGCAGCGTCTCGAGGACGGCATCGTGAGCGTCGCGGTCATGGACCTGCATCGCGATCCCGTGCCGCTTCGCGATCGCGATGTGCGCCTCGAAGCTCTCGTGCTGCGCCGGGATGCCGTCGGCCTCGGTGCGGAAGAAGTCGAGGCCGGTCTCGCCCACCGCCCGGACCCGCGGCTGCGCCGCCAGCTCGTCGATCACGGCGATGGCCTCGTCGAGCCTGCCCGCCGCCCGGTAGACCGGCGCCTCGTTCGGGTGGATCGCGACGGCGGCGAGCACCCGGGGATGCGATGCGGCGGCCCACGCCGACCAGCGGCTCGACTCGATGTCACCGCCGGCCTGCACGACGCCGGCGACGCCCACGGCGAGAGCCCGGTCGAGCTGCTCGTCGAGGGTCAGGGCGCCGTCGCCGTCCTGGATCTCGAGGTGCGTGTGATTGTCGTACACCGGCACCGCCAGCGGCGCGGGCGGCTCCGGGTAGCTGACATCGCGCGACCCCTTCTCGCGCTGGCGCACGTACTGGCTCGGGTCGGTGGTGCTCTCGCTCACCGCGTCCTCCTCGTCGTCATGTCCCACGAGCGGGGACGGCGGCTCAGGCGTTCTCGATGCGGGGGAACAGCGGCTCCAGGCCGTTGACCGAGGTGCCCGGATGCAGCACGCCCCACCGCCCGGCGTCGCGCAGCGGCTGGTCCTGCAGGCGCCCGAGGCTCTCGGCGGCGCCGAGCGCGACCCACAGCTTCTCGGTCGCGACCGGCATGACCGGCGACAGCAGCACGGCGAGTGCCCGCAGCCCCTCGGCGGCCGTGTACAGCACCGTGCCGAGCCGCGCGCGCTGCGCCTCGTCCTTCGCGAGCGCCCACGGCTCGTTCTCGGTGATGTAGCCGTTCAGCGCATCGACGATCGTCCAGATCGCCGTGATCGCCTCGTCGATGCGGAAGCGCTCGATCGCGGCGTCGGCGCGGGTCGCCGCATCCGCGACGATCTGCTGCACCGCGAGATCCGCATCCGTGTACTCCGCCGCCGGGGGCACGATCGCCTCGAAGTAGCGGCCGATCATCGCGATCGAGCGCGACGCGAGGTTGCCGAAGCCGTTGGCGAGCTCCGCCTGGTACCGGGCCGCCAGATCCTCCCACGAGAAGGACCCGTCCTGGCCGAACGCGATCGCCGAGAGGAAGTAGAACCGGTACGCGTCGGAGCCGAAGACATCCGTGATCTCGTTCGGTGCGATGCCGGTGAGCTTGGACTTCGACATCTTCTCGCCGCCGACGAGCAGCCAGCCGTGTCCGAAGACGCCCTTGGGCACGTCGACGCCGGCGGCCATCAGCATCGCGGGCCAGATCACCGCGTGAAAGCGCAGGATGTCTTTGCCCACCACGTGATACGCCGGCCAGCGTCGGGCGAACTCTTCGGGGTCGGCGCCGTAGCCGACCGCCGTCGCGTAGTTCAGCAGCGCGTCGACCCACACGTAGATGACATGGGTCTCATCCCACGGCACCGTGATGCCCCAGTCGAACGTGGAGCGCGAGATCGAGAGATCCTTCAGCCCGTTCTTGACGAACGAGACGACCTCGTT
>JAVBUN010000263.1:0-4519 GCA_031555335.1 Microbacterium sp. | reverse complement strand
ACCACGACCGCTGGGAGCGGGTGGACCGGGCCGCCGAGCGCCTGCTGCGGATGGTCGAGCGTCTCATCGCGGCGGGGCGGGCCGAGCTCGAGCCGCGCACCGGCGACACGGCGGTCTCGGCCGTCGTGTCGCGAGCGGTGCGCGGTGCCGAGCGTCTGGCGGCCGAGCGGGGGGTCGACTTCGCGGTCGTCGTCGACGAGTCCGTCCGCGCACGGATCGCCGCGAACGATCTCGCGGCGATCGCAGAGGAGCTCGCCCGGAACGCCGTCGAGTTCACCCCGCCCGGCGGCTCCGTCGTCGTCGACGTGCGGCGGGAGCGCGACGACAGCCTGGTCGAGGTGACCGACACCGGCGTCGGCATGACGAGCGACGAACGCGCCCACGCGTTCGAGCGCTTCTACCGCACCTCCTACGCGCAGGATGCCGCCGTGCAGGGGGCAGGACTCGGACTCGCGATCGCGCGCAGCCTCGCCGAGTCGAACGGCGCGACGCTCGCCCTCGCGCCCCATGCGCCCGCCGGCACCGTCGCCACGCTGCGGGTCGGCGCCGCCTGAGCCGGCCCGCATCCACGGCGTTCTCACGGGCACCGGGCGAACGCCGGGGTTAGCCTGGTCCGCGGGCACATCGACCCGCCGTACGATGCGCACGCACCCCGCGGATGCCGCATGTTTCGGCGATGTCACGCCGAATGAGAAGACGCGCTCGCCGGTTCTCATTCGGCGTCGCGGGATCGTCGCGTCCTCGTCATCCGGGTGACACCGCCGGTTGGGATTCTGAGCACAACCCGACCGTCGAGGAGTGCCATGTCCACGTCCCCTGAAGCGACGACCCCCACGGATGCCGCCGCGCCGCCGCTGCAACGCCTCTCCGGGACCCTCGGTCCCGCCGCGATCGTCTTCATGGTCATCGCGGCCGCTGCGCCCCTCACCATCATCGGTGGCGTCGCACCCATCGGGTTCCTGCTCGGAAACGGCGCGGGCTTCCCGTCGCTGTACATCCCGGCCGCCGTCGTGCTGCTGTTGTTCGCGGTGGGGCTCTCGGCGATGAGTCGCCACATCCCGCGTCCCGGGGCGTTCTTCACCTACATCGGGCACGGGCTGTCGCGAGGCTGGGGACTGGGGGCCGCGTTCCTCGCGATCGTGACGTACGCGGGCATCCAGATCGCGGTGTTCTCGTACATCGGCGCCGTGCTCTCGGGCAGCATCGTCGCTCTCGGCGGCCCCGACATCGCGTGGTGGGTGTTCACGATCGTCGCCGTGCTCATCGTGGCGGTGCTCGGATACCGCCGGATCGCGCTGTCCTCCACCGTACTGGCGGTGCTGCTCATCGCCGAGATCGGCATCGTGGTGGTGCTCGACATCGCGATCATCGTGCAGGGCGGCGCCGAGGGGCTGTCGCTCGAGCCGTTCTCGTTCCAGAACATGACCTCGGGAAACCTGGGCGTCGGCCTCATGTTCGCCATCGCCGGCTTCGTCGGATTCGAGGCGACCGCGATCTTCCGTGACGAAGCGCGCAATCCCGGCCGCACCATCCCCCGCGCGACGTACGCGTCGGTCATCATCATCGGCCTGTTCTACGCGCTGTCCACCTGGGCGATCGTCATGGCCTGGGGGGTCGGCAGCATCGTCGACGTCGCCGGCGCCGATCCCGAAGGGCTGCTCGCGGCGACGACCGACACCTACCTCGGCGGTGTCGCCGCCGTGGCCGTCCAGGTGCTGCTGGTCACTTCGCTGTTCGCGTGCGTCCTCTCCTTCCACAACGTCGTCGCGCGCTACCTGCATGCCATGGGCAGCGCAGGCGTGCTGCCCCGCGCCGTCGGCCGCCGCCACGGCGCGCACGGTTCGCCGCACATCGCCTCGCTCGTCCAGAGCGCGGTCGTGCTCGTCGCGCTGCTGCTCGTGATCGTGCTGGGGCTCGACCCGGTCCTCGAGGTCTTCACCTGGCTGAGCGGCACGACGACCCTCGGCGCCATCGCGCTGATGACCCTCACGTGCGTCGCGGTGCTCGTCTACTTCGGGCGCACGCGCGCCGACCGTCGGCCGTGGAACACGATCATCGCCCCGGCCCTCGGGCTCATCGGCCTGGTCGGCATCCTCGTGATCGTCATCGCGAACTACCCCGTGCTCGTCGGTTCCGTCGTGACCGCCGTTATCATCGAGGCGATCCTCGCAGCCTGCCTCATCGCCGGACTCGTCGTGGCGGGCATCATCCGGGCCCGCCGGCCGCAGGTCTACACCGACCTGATCGACTCGCTCTCCGCGTGACCTCGTGGGGCCTGTTCGTCTCGGCCGGGCTGAGCGCGCTCGCCGCGGTCGCGTGCGTCGTCGGATGCCGCCACGGCGGCGTGCGGGCGTGGATCGTGTTGGCCGCGATGCTCGCGGCGATGTGCGCGATGCTCACGCCGTGGGGGAGCGGGGTCGTTCCCGCCCTGCTCGCGGCGGCCCTGCTCGGGCTGGTGCTGTGGACGGTGGCCGCGCGGCACGGCGACCGGCGGCATCCGGAGGAGCACGAGCGCCGCACCCGCACCCGGCAGAGCATCGATCTCGCCGCGATGGCGCTGCTGCTCGTCCTGACCCCGGCGCTCGGGCACACGGGGACGCCGCCGACGGAGCACGGAGGTCACCTCGGCACCGGGTGGTCGGCGGCCGTCGTCGTGGTCGTCGTGCTCGCGGCGTGGGCGGCGGCGCTCGCGGTGACGGGCTGGCAGGACCTCGGCCCCCGCGCGGCATCGCCCGTCCGGGTCCGGGCCGCGGGTCCCGCTGCGCGCGCCGAGTCTCGCTGGGCGCTCACAGGATCGGCGCTCATGCTTGCCGCCATGGTGGCGATGACCGCCACGCTGCATCCTCCGCTCGTCGCCTGACGGCGACGCATCCGTTCACCGCACCCGTCATCAGAACCACGAGGAAAGGAATCCGCAGATGACTCTCACCGACCCCACGGTGGTCACGACGCATCCGCTCGACCCGTTCGACGCCGACGAGATCAGCGCCGCAGCGCGCATCTTCCGCGACAGCGAGTACGCCGGTCCCGGCACCCGTTTCGTCAGCATCGAGCGCCAGGAGCCGACCCGGGACGAACTGCGTGCCCACGCGGCCGGCACCGTGCCCGACCGTCGCGGCTTCCTCGTGATCCGCGACGTGCAGAAGGCGCAGACCGTCGAGGCCGTCGTGTCGCTCACGTCGGGCACCGTCCTGTCATGGGAGCACATCCCCGACGCGCAACCGGGACTCCTCTTCGAGGACTTCGAGGCCGTCGAGGAACTCGTGAAGTCCGACGAACGCTGGCAGGCCGCGATGGCCCTGCGCGGCGTGACGGACTACGAATGGGTGATGATCGAGCCGTGGCCCGCCGCCTATCTCGGCGACGACGACCACCCGCGCCGCCGGCTCAACCGGCCCCTCACCTACGTGCGCCACGCCGAGGACGAGAACGCCTACGCGCATCCCGTCGACAACCTCACCGTGCTCGTCGATCTCGACAGTCGCGAGGTGCTCGAGGTCGTGGACCACGGCGTCGTACCCATCCCCGAGGTGCGCTCCGACTACTGGACGCCCGAGCAGATCGCGAACCCGGAGAACGTCCCGACCTTCCCCGCGCCGCGCGCCGACCTCCGACCTCTCGAGATCACACAGCCCGAGGGTCCGAGCTTCCAGGTCGACGGCTACCGCGTGACCTGGCAGAAGTGGAGCTTCCGCGTCGGGTTCACCCCGCGCGAGGGACTCGTGCTGCACGATGTCGGATACGAGGACAAGGGCCGCATCCGCCCCATCGCCAACCGCATCTCGATCTCCGAGATGGTCGTCCCCTACGCCGACACCGCGCCGACGCAGGTGCGCAAGAGCGTGTTCGACGGCGGCGAGGACGGCCTCGGCAAGAACGCGAACAGCCTCGAACTCGGATGCGACTGCCTCGGCGAGATCCGCTACTTCGACGTCGCGCTCGCCGGCTCCGACGGTACCGGCGAGACCGTCACGAACGCGATCTGCCTGCACGAGGAGGATGCGGGGGTGCTCTGGAAGCACACCGACCTGCGAAACGGTGCGAGCATCGTGCGCCGGTCGCGCCGCCTCGTGATCTCGCAGTTCATGACCCTCGCGAACTACGACTACGGCTTCTACTGGTACCTCTACCAGGACGGGACGATCGAGTGCGAGGTGAAGCTCACCGGCATCATGTCGACGGGCGCCTACGTCGAGGGAGAGACCCCCCGGCACGGCGCGAAGATCGCCCCGGGGCTCTACGCGCCGCACCACCAGCACTTCTTCAACGCCCGCATGGACATGGCCGTCGACGGCCCGGTCAACACGGTCGTCGAGATCGAGAGCCACTCCCTCCCGGCCGGGCCGGAGAACCCGTACGGCAACGCGTGGGAGACGGTGTCGACCCCGCTCACCCGTGAGAGCGAGGCGCAGCGCGACCTCGATTTCGCCAGCGGCCGCTACTGGAAGGTGATCAACGAGGACAGCAGGAACATCGTCGGCGACCCGGTCGGCTACCGGATCATGCCGGGTGAGAACGC
>JAVBUN010000252.1:0-14091 GCA_031555335.1 Microbacterium sp. | reverse complement strand
GTGCGGGACACGCCGAACCGCGCTGCGAGATCGACGTCGCGCAGCGGCTGCCCGGGTTGCAGGAGTCCGTCGCGGATGGCGGCGCCGAGGATGTGGAAGACCTCGTCACCGAACGCCCGGCGGCGTCGGTGCGGCCCGGCGGATTCGGGTTCGCCAGACATTGCGTGACCAGTGTACGTCGGCCGTGGCCCCGCGCTTCGGGGTGCAGCGGAATCTTCTCCGTCATCCGTGGGAAATCGCTTGCCCGCCGGGCGCTGCAAGACAGTAGAGTGATCGCTGTCGCGCCCCGCGCGACATATCCGGGGGGATCCGTCGACGCCCGGGCCTGTGAGCATCTGCTCGGCCCGGGCGTCGAATGGTTAACGCCCCGAGTCGGTGATGCAACGTTTGCGTCACCATCCGTTACACCCTCGCGTCCGGCGCGCCGCCCCGCTACGGTAAGTCGAAACCGGTGCACAGGGTGCCGGCAGGCACAGAAGGCATCGCATGAGCACGCAGGGTACGGTCAAGTGGTTCAACTCCGAGAAGGGCTTCGGCTTCATCGCACCGGATGAGGGCGGCGCCGACGTCTTCGCGCACTTCAGCGCGATCGACGGCAACGGCTACCGGTCGCTCGAGGAGAACCAGCGCGTCGAGTTCGACGTCGAACAGGGTCCCAAGGGTCTGCAGGCCGCGAACATCCGCGCACTCTGACCACGACGAGAAGGGGCGGGATGCGAGGCATCCCGCCCCTTCTGCGCGTGCGGGATCAGCCGCCGCGGACGAGTTCGAGTCCCGCCCCCGCGAACTGCCGCAGTGTCGCGGTGGGAAGGAACGCGCGGGTGAGCCCGAGTCCGATCCTGCTGAGGTCGCTCTCGTCCCGGTAGAGCAGGTACATCGTTTCGTAGCGGGGGTGGAACTTCTGCTTGAACCGGTGCAGCGACTGGAACCCGTAGACGGGCTCGAGGGCATCGGCCAGGCGCGCGCTCAGATCCGCGATCAGCCCCGCGCCCGGCGGGTACTCGTGGGTGAGCGGCGCGCCCGAGAGGGAGAGGACCTGCGCCCCCTCCTCGGAGAACATGCGCGCGGAGGATCCGATCAAGAACTCCATGACGGGGGCGAAGCCGCCCTCCCGGCGCCGCATCAGATCGAGCGTCCAGCCGTGGACCACCCCGCCGGGCGCATAGATCGGCAGCCACGACAGGAAGCCGTCCACATCGCCCCGCTCGGACACGGCGAGCGCCACCCGCACCTCGGGGTCCGCCGCCTCGCCGAGCGTGCCGAGCGTGAAACCCATCTCGGGCAGGCCCTTGTCGCCGACCCAGCCCTCGGAGATCGCCCGCAGCTGCTGGCGGATCCCCCACGACTCGTCGCCGAGTCGCGTCATCCGGAACGTGACCCGCTCGCGTTCGGCGCGGTTGATCGAGGAGCGGACCGCCCCCCACGCCTTGCCGGTGAATTCGAGCCCGGGCAGGTCGACGATCGTGTCGTCCGCGACGATGAGGCTGCGCCACGACGCCGGCACCGCGGCGCGGGTCGCCTCGCTCGCGCTGAAGAAGCAGGGCACGAGCCCCGCGCGTTCCGCACCGTCGATGAAGGCGCGCACCGATGCGGCCCGTCCGGGCTCCGGTCCGAGCGGGTCGGCGAGGGCGAGGGCGACCCCGGCGCGGTTCTGGAAGGCGACGATGCCGGTCTCGGTGCGGGCGTAACGGTTGCCGTCCCACGTCGTCATCCACGAGAGGGTGCCGCCGCCGTGCGCGCGGAGCTCGTTCTTCACGTCGTCGACCGTCGGTCGGGGCGGGATGCCGATGTTCGCGCGGCGACGGGCGCGGAACGCGCGACGCACCCAGACGAGGTAGACGAGCACGAACAGCCAGGCGCTGCTCGTGGCGAGCGTCAGCGAGGGGTCGCCGTCGTAGCCGTCGGCGACCGCGGCCCAGCCGGCCACGGCGATCAACGCGACCAGCAGCGCCAGGATGGCGACGTTGAGGGCACAGAGGATGATGCCGAGCACCCACGCCCAGCGTCGCCCCCGGCGCAGGCCGTTGGCGATGATCGCGACGATCACGACGTCGACGGCGACGTCCACGAACGACCCGGATGCGGGCTCCGACGATCCGAACGGACCGTTCGTCGGCACGAGGAGCACGACGATCTCGAGCGCCGCGAGCACCAGCATCGAGACGAAGGCGACGAGCCGCTGTTCGCGCACGGAGGTGCGCTGGATGCGCAGGGTGCGATCGACAAACAGCACGAGCACCACGGCGAGCAGGTGCTCGATGTCGTCGAGCGACCCCCAGAAGAGCATCGTGACGAAGACATAGGCGAGCAGTACCAGCCAGGCACGCACCCGCCAGGGAGCCGGGAACAGGCTGATGGCGGCCGCGAGACAGGCGAACGTTCCCCCCGAGGGACCGACATCGAGCATCGCCGCCTGACCGGCCGCCCACCCCCACCCCGTGAACGACAGGAGCCACAGGACGAGCGCAGCGCCGAGGACCGCGAACAGCTGACCGCCGAAGAAGTAGGCGAGTGCGACGAGCGTGCCGCGGCGCAGTTCGAGGAACGCCATCCCGGCGAACGTCGCCAGAACGATCGGGTAGACCCACGGGTGCGCGACGAGGAAGGTGCCGGTCAGGGGTGTCCACCAGCGCCCCGCCTCCAGCGCGGGCAGGCCGTACGCCCACGTCTGCATCGCCGGCGTCGCGGCGAACGAGCTCCACAGCCCGGCGGACAGGACGCCCACGGCGAGAAGGAGCGCGACGAGGGCGAGAGTGGCCGGGATGCGGCGGAGGAGCCGCAGCATCCGGTGCGGTCTCGCGGTCGCGGTGGCGGCGGCATCCGTCGTCATGCGATCACCCTAGCCGGGGCGGTGCGCCGGGAGCCCGCCGGTCGGTCAGCCCTGCGGGTCGTCGACGAGGAGCAGTGCGCGCAGCTCGTCCGCGGTCTCGACGGCGGCCTGCGCCCCCTCGGACTCGTGCGGCCAGCTGAAGCCCCACCGCACGAAGATGACGGGCACATCGTTGGCGGCGCCGCCCTCGACGTCGTGGTGCCGGTCGCCGATGAGCACGGGCCGCGAGGTGTCGACGCCCGCCGCCCGCAGGCGACGCAGCGCCTCGGCGACGATGTCGGCCTTGGCCGCCAGTGTCTTCTCGTCGAGCGTCGCGCCGGTGATCGCGGTCATGTCGTCGGCCAGGCCGAAGTGCTCCATGAGCGCGGCCACCTGCACCTCGGGCTTCGAGCTGGCCGTCCCCTGCGGAACGCCCGCCGCCGCGAGGGCGGCGACGATGTCGGCGACGCCCGGGTACAGCTCGACGTTGGCCGTATAGCCGTCCGCCTTGCCGAGCGCGCGGTAGAAGGTCACGGCCTCCGACGCGCCCTCGGGGCTCATGCCCGCCTGGTCCTGGAAGGAGTCGTAGAGCGGCGGGCCGATCCAGTGCACGAGCTCGGGGCGCGTGGGCGCGGGCTTGCCGAAGTGGGTCAGCGTGATCGTGAGACGGCGGAGGATGCCCTCGGACGCGTCGACGAGCGTGCCGTCCACATCCCAGAGCACGCACGAGAAGGGGGAGCGGGCGGCCATGCTTCTACGCTACTGCCGCTCAGAACAGCCGCGGCACACCCGACTCGATGCCCTTCATGCCCTCGTAGTCGAGGGTCACGCACCGGATGCCGCGGTCCGTCGCCAGCACGCGTGCCTGCGGTTTGATCTCCTGCGCCGCGAAGACGCCGCGCACCGGGGCGAGGTGCGGATCGCGCCCCAACAGCTCGAGGTAGCGGGTGAGCTGCTCGACGCCGTCGATGTCGCCGCGGCGCTTGACCTCGACCGCGATCGTGCCGCCGGCGGGGTCGCGCAGGAGCAGGTCGACAGGTCCGATCGCCGTCGGGAACTCGCGCCGGACGAGGGTCAGGTCCTCGCCGATGACCTCGACCTGCTCGGCGAGCAGACGCTGCAGATCGGCTTCGACGCCGTCCTTCTGCAGCCCCGGGTCGATGCCGAGCTCGTGCGACGAGTCGTGCAGCACCTCGTAGATCTTCACGACCAGGGCGTCGCCGGTCTTGGCGTGCGTCACCCGCCACTGTTCGATGACGCCCGCGCTCGCCGCATCCGGATCGGGGTCCTCGTTCACGAGGCGGCAGGGCGGGCTCATCCAGTTGAGCGGCTTGTAGGAGCCGCCGTCGGAATGGACGAGCAGACTGCCGTCGCCCTTGTGGACGAGCAGGCGGGTCGCGAGGGGCAGATGAGCGTTGAGGCGCCCGGAGTAATCCACGGAGCAGCGGGCGATGACGAGGCGCACCCGTCGAGCCTACCCGCGGCGGCGCTGCGGCTCAGTGCCGGCCGGCGCCCACCTGCGCGCCCGCGAGGGGCTTCGCGGCACCCGAGGCGAAGCCGGATGCCGCGACGAGCACCACCAGGATGTAGAGCGTGTTCAGCAGCCCGATCTGCTCGCTGATGAGGCCGAGGAGCGGCGGACCGGCGAGGAAGGCGATGTAGCCGATCGTGGCGGCCGCGCTGACCCGGGCCGCCGCGCGCTCGGGGTCGTCGCCCGCGGCGGACATGCCGAGCGGGAAGCCGAGCGACGCACCGACCCCCCAGAGCGCGGCACCGACGAAGACGAGCGGGGTGGTCGGCGCCAGGATGAACAGGAGGAGCCCCGCGACCGCCGCGACCGAGAGCACCCGCAGCACCGCGACCCGGCCGAACCGGTCGACGAGCGGGCCCCCGAAGACGCGCACGACGGTCATGCTCACCGAGAACACCGCGAGCCCGAGCGCCCCCAACTCCTGCGGCGCACCGTGCCCCTCGACGACACCGAGGGCGAGCCAGTCGTTCGCGCCGCCCTCGGCGAACGACATGCCGAGCATGATGACCCCGAGCGCGTACGTGCGCGGCTCCCGCCACGCCGACAGCGCCACGCCCAGTCGTGCGCGCCAGGTCGTGTGCTCCGCGGCGGCGGGGGTGTCGTCCGACTCGCGCCGCACCGGCACGGCGGCGATGGACACCACCGCGATCACGACGATCACGACGGCGACGATGCACAGGTGCGCCACCACGTTCATGCCCCAGGCGATGAACACCACCCCGAGGCCGGCGCCGAGCACCGTGCCGCCGCTGAAGAAGGCGTGGAACAGCGGCAGGATCGTCTTGCCCGACTGCGTCTCGATCGCCGCGCCCTCGACGTTCATCATCACGTCCACCGCGCCGTTGCCGAATCCCCACAGCACGAGCCCGACGGCGACGACGGGTGCCGAGCCCACCACGTCGGTCCCCGCGCCGATGACGACGAGGCCCGCCGCGAAGATGAACATCGCGCCGAGCATGCCGCGTCGCGCGCCGAAGCGGGCGAGGATGACGGAGCTGAGCGAGAGCCCGACGATCGAGGCGATCCCGCCGATCAGCAGCATCGTGCCGACCTGGATGTTGTCGATGTCGAGGGTCTGTTTGATCGCCGGCACCCGCGACGCCCATGTCGCGATGCTGAGGCCGCCCGCGAGGAAGATCGCGAAGATCGCCGTCCGCCATCGGACGAGCTGCGGGCGCGTGAGAACGAGGTCCATGGGAGCAGCGTACCGAATCGATTCGATCCTCTCATCGGACACGGCTACCATCGACACACCATGAACATGCGCCGCGCCACGATCGCCGACGTCGCCCGGGTCGCCGGCGTCTCGGCGTCGACGGCGTCCGTCGTCTTCAGCGGCAAGACGCCGGTCTCGGACGCAACCCGCACGAAGGTGCTGTCGGCGGCCGGGGAGCTCGGCTACACCGGACCCGATCCGCGGGCCGCATCGCTGCGCCGGGGCCGCTCGGGGATCGTCGGCGTCGTCATCGGCGATCGGGTGCGCAACGCCTTCCGGGATCCGGTGACGACGGTCATGCTCGACGGCCTCGCCGAGGGCATGGCCGCACAGGGGGCCGGCCTGCTCCTGCTCCGCGACGACGCCGGACGGGAGGGCGGCGAGCCGAGCGTGCGGACGGCGCCCGCGGACGCATTCGTACTCGTCGGATGCAGCACCGGCCTGCGCGAATCGCTCGACACCGTGCGCGGGCGCGACATCCCGGTCGTCGTGATCGAGGGCGATGCCGGTGCCGGCGTGCCCCAGATCCTGCTCGACAACCGCGAGGCGCAGGGGGAGATCGCCCGACACGTGCGCGACCTCGGGCACCGCCGGGTCGTCCTCGTGACCTTGCCGACCGCCGCCGGGTCGGGGCCCGGATGGATCGAGGACCGGACGCCGGTGACGGTGACCGTCACCCGTGACCGCCTGAGCGGCGCGCGCGACGTGTTCCCCGGGGTCGGCGCCTACGCGGCGCGTCGCAGCTCGATCGACGAGGGGTACGCGGCGGCGGTCGCCGTCCTCGCGGCCGACGGAGCGCGGCCGACGGCGATCCTCGCACAGAGCGACCTGCTGGCGGCGGGCGTCATCCGGGCGGTGCAGGATGCCGGCCTCGTCGTCCCGGACGACATCAGCGTGACGGGCTTCGACGGCGTGTGGGTCGACGGGGTGGCGCCGCTCGAACTCACCACCATGGTGCAACCCGCGGCGGAGAAGGGGCGCGCGGCCGGCGCGGCGATCTCCGCGATGCTCGCGGGCGAGGCTGCCGCATCCGTACGACTCACCTCCGCGTTCCGTTCGGGTAATACGACGGGACCCGTGCGTGAAGACGCGGAGCCCGAGCCGGGATCGTCCGCGTAGACTGGATCCGACACCCCGATCGCCTGAGTCCTCCCGTTCCCGCCGGAGGCCGACGACCCCGAGGAGGCCGGTTTGCTGGTACTCCTCGCTGCGTTCGCGCTCGTACCGCTGCTGCTGCCCTGGCTGGTCGGGCGGATCGGCCCGCGCGCCTTCTACGTCGCCGCGGTTCTTCCCGCCATCGCGTTCGGGTACACGCTGTGGCTCACGCCGCGGGTGATGAGCGGTGACATTCCGTTCGAGTCATACGACTGGATCGCCCCGCTCGGGATCGCCCTCTCGATGCGGATGGACGTGCTGGGGTGGGTGCTCGCCCTCGTCGTGACGGGCGTCGGCGCACTCGTGATGCTCTACTGCCGCTGGTACTTCGACGGCAAGCGCGCGGGTCTCGGGCAGTTCAGCGCCGTGCTGCTCGCCTTCGCCGGGGCCATGTACGGGCTCGTGCTCACCGACGACATCGTGGTGCTCGTCATGTTCTGGGAGGTCACGAGCGTCCTCTCGTACCTGCTGATCGGGTACTACCACGCGCGTGGCGCCAGTCGCCGCGCCGCACTCCAGGCACTGCTCGTGACGACGCTCGGCGGTCTCGTGATGCTGATCGGCGTCGTACTGCTGGTCGTCGAGGCCGGAACCTCGAGCCTGTCGACGATCCTCGCCGACCCGCCCACCGGCGGCATCGTGAACGCCGCGCTCGTGCTGCTGCTCGTCGGCGCGCTCAGCAAGTCCGCGATCTTCCCCTTCCACTTCTGGCTGCCGGGCGCCATGGCCGCCCCCACGCCGGTGAGCGCCTATCTGCATGCCGCCGCCATGGTGAAGGCGGGCATCTACCTGATCGCCCGCTTCGCCCCCGTCTACGCGATCGCCGAGCCCTGGCGCCCGATCGTGGTCTCGCTGGGCGTGTTCACGATGCTCCTCGGCGGCATCCAGGCGCTGCGCGAGAACGACCTGAAGCGCATCCTCGCCTTCGGCACCGTCAGCCAGCTCGGCTTCCTCACGGTCGTTCTGGGCTTCGGCACCCGCGAGGCGGCGCTCGGCGGACTGGCGCTGCTCGTCAGCCACGCGCTGTTCAAGTCGGCGCTCTTCCTCGTCGTCGGCGTCATCGACCGACAGCTCTCCACCCGAGACATCACCGAGCTCTCCGGAGTCGGGCGCCAGGCGCCCACCCTCGCCGTCTTCTCGATCATCGCCGTCTTCTCGATGGCGGGCGTCATCCCCACGATCGGATTCGTGGCGAAGGAGACGGCCCTCACCGCGTTCCTCGACGACGGCTCGCCCTGGGCGATCGTCGCGCTGATCGGAGTGCTGATCGGGTCCGCGCTGACGGCGGCATACGGCATCCGCTTCGTCTGGGGCGCCTTCTGGACGAAGAAGGATGCGGCTGGCGCCCCGCGGGAGCGCACCGAATGGCCCGACCCGCCGGTCGGCTTCCTCGCCGCGCCCATCGTGCTCGCCGGCCTCACCGTCGTGTCGGGGATCGCCGCGCCCGTGCTCGACACGGCCTTCGCCGGCTACGCCGACACGGCGCCGGCGGCCGCGGAGCACACCGCCCATCTCGCGCTCTGGCACGGCTGGGAGCCGGCGCTCTTCCTCTCGCTCGGCACGCTCGCCGCCGGAGCGCTCGTCTTCTGGCTGGCGCTGCGCGTGCGCTGGGCGTCGCGGCGGCGCGTGCTGCCGTTCACTGCGGCCGACGCGTACAACATCGTGCTGCGCGGGATCGCCCGCCTGTCGGTCTGGGTCACGACGCTCACCCAGCGTGGATCGCTGCCGGTCTACGTCGGCACGATCTTCCTCGTCTTCGTCGCCGCCCAGGGGACGGCACTGATCGCCGGCCGCGAATGGCAGCTGCAGCTCGAGGCCTGGCAGTCGCCCACGCAGGTGTTCGTCGCCCCGATCATGATCATCGCCGGGCTCATCGCGGTGCAGGCACGCAAGCGCTACACCGGGGTGGTCCTGGTGTCGGTGACCGGGCTCGGCATGGTGCTGCTGTTCGCCACGAGCGGTGCCCCCGACCTCGCACTCACCCAGATCCTCGTCGAGACGGTGACCCTCGTCGCCTTCGCGCTGGTGCTGCGTCGCATCCCGGCGCGGATGGGCGACCACAACGCATCCGTCGCACCCATCGGCCGCGCGGTGCTGGCCGCGGGCGTGGGGCTCACGATGGCGCTGGTCGCGCTGGTCGCCACCGGCGCGCGCGTCGAGGACCCCATCTCGCTCGCCTTCCCCGCCCTCGCCTACGAGCTGGGTCACGGGCGGAACGTCGTGAACGTCGCCCTCGTGGATCTGCGCGGCTGGGACACGATGGGCGAGCTGTCGGTGCTCATCCTCGCCGCGACCGGCGTCGCCTCGCTCGTCTTCGTCACGCATCGCGCCGACACGCTCTCGGATCTCACCAGCCCGCTCGACCGGCTCCCCCGCCGACGCCCGCTGCTCGAGACCGACGAGGGACTGCAGCCGCAGCGCGCGGGAGTGACCGGGCGCCGCGCCTGGCTCGTCGGCGGGCCCAAGGTGAAGCCCGAGGAGCGCTCGATCCTGCTGGAAGTGGTCGTCCGCATCCTCTTCCACACCATCATCATCGTGTCGCTGTACGTGCTGTTCGCCGGGCACAATCTGCCCGGCGGCGGCTTCGCCGGGGGGCTCATCGCCGGCATGGCGCTGGTGATGCGTTACGTCGCCGGCGGGCGGTACGAACTGGGCGCGGCCGCGCCGACGGATGCGGGACGTCTGCTGGGCGCGGGAATGCTCATCGCGGTGGGGGCCGCGGTCGTGCCGCTGCTGTTCGGCGCCGACCCGCTCACGAGCGCCTTCTTCGAGGCGGAGCTGCCCGTGATCGGACACATCGAGTTCGTGACCTCGACGATCTTCGACATCGGCGTGTACCTCGTGGTCATCGGACTCGTGCTCGACGTGCTGCGGAGCCTCGGCGCCGAGGTCGACCGGCAGACGCAGGAGCTGCGCAATCGGTCGGTGGGTGCGCGATGAGCGTCTCGCTGGTTCTCATCATCGTCATGGCGGTCCTGTTCGCCTGCGGCGTCTACGCCATGCTCGAGCGCAGCCTCACCCGCGTGCTGATCGGCTTCCTGCTGCTCGGAAACGCCGCCAACCTGCTGCTGCTGATCGTCATGGGGGCGCCCGGGAACGCGCCGTTCTTCCAGGAGGGCACCGACCCGGCATCCTTCTCGGACCCGCTGCCGCAGGCGCTCACCCTCACGGCGATCGTGATCACCTTCGCCGTGTCGGCGTTCCTCCTGGCCCTGATCTACCGGTCCTGGCAGCTCGGCCAGGCCGACACCGTCGAGGACGACGCGACCGACGTCGAGCTGCGCGTGCGCGCCGCCGAGACCGACGAAGAGATGGACCAGGAGATCACCGAGGACGACGACGACGCCACGACCGACTTCCTCGATGCCGCGAGCACGCCGATCACCGTGCTCGGCAGCCGCGACTTCTCGGGGCTCCGTGACGACGCGCCCACCGACCGCGGCCGCGCGCCGCGCGCGACGGTCGAGCGCGAGCCGGGCTCCGCGGAGCCCGACGGCGACGCACCGGTCGCCGACAGGGACGGGGACGACCGATGAACGCCCTCGTGCCGCTCCTCGTGACGCTGCCGCTGATCGGCGCCGCCCTGAGCCTCGTCTTCGGTCGCCGCCGCCGCATCCAGGTCGCCGTCTCGATCACCACGCTCACGGCCGTCATGGTGATCGCCGCGGTCCTGCTCGCCGTCGTCGACAGCGGCGAACCATTGGCGGTCGCCGTCGGGGGCTGGCCGATCCCGTTCGGCATCGTGCTGTACGTCGACCGGCTCGCGGCGCTTCTCGTGCTCGTCTCGAGCGTCGTGCTGCTCGCGGTCCTGCTCTTCTCCGTGGGTCAGGGCGCCGCCGACGGCGACGACGAGACACCGGTCTCGATCTTCCATCCGTCGTACCTCATCCTGGCCGCGGGCATCTTCAACGCGTTCATCGCGGGCGACCTGTTCAATCTCTACGTCGGATTCGAGATCCTGCTCGTCGCGTCCTACGTGCTGATCACCCTCGGCGGCAGCGAGTCCCGCATCCGCGCGGGCGTCGTCTACATCGTCGTGTCGCTCGTGTCGTCGATCCTCTTCCTCGCCGCGATCGCGATGATCTACGGCGCGCTCGGCACGGTCAACATGGCGCAGATCGCCGAGCGGATGGGGGAGCTGCCGCAGGACGTGCAGCTCGTGCTGCATCTGATGCTGCTGCTCGCCTTCAGCATCAAGGCGGCGGTCTTCCCGCTCTCGTTCTGGCTGCCGGACTCGTACCCCACCGCGCCCGCACCCGTCACGGCCGTCTTCGCGGGCCTGCTGACCAAGGTCGGCGTATACGCGATGATCCGCACCGAGACGCAGCTGTTCAACGACAACGACGTGAACATGCTGCTCATGATCGTGGCGCTCGCGACCATGATCGTCGGCGTGCTGGGTGCGGTCGCGCAGGCCGAGATGAAACGCATCCTGTCGTTCACGCTCGTCAGCCACATCGGCTACATGGTGTTCGGGCTCGCGATCGCGACGCCGCTCGCGATCGGCGCGACGATCTACTACATGGTCCACCACATCGTGGTGCAGACCACCCTGTTCCTCGCGGTGGGGCTCATCGAACGCCGCGCCGGCACGACGTCGATCCTGAAGCTCAAGGGACTCATGCGGGCGGCGCCGGTCATCGCGGTGCTCTACTTCATCCCCGCCGTGAACCTGGGCGGCCTGCCGCCGTTCTCGGGCTTCATCGGAAAGTTCGCCCTGTTCGACGCGGCGGCGCAGGTCGGCACCCCGATCATGATGGTGCTCATCGTCGCCGGTGTGCTCACGTCGCTGCTCACCCTCTATGCGTTGATGCGCGCCTGGAACCTCGGCTTCTGGCGCGAGGAAGGCCCGGAGGAGCCCGAGGTCGAGGCGCGCGTCGAATACCTCGGCGACGCCCCTGCCGCCGGCGTGCAGACCGAGCGGCGCGTCATCCCGCGGGTCATGACGGCGGCGACGGCCGGCATGGTCGCGGTCACGGTCGCCCTCACCGTCTTCGCCGGCCCGCTGTACGACATCTGTGCGCGCATCGGCGACGCGCTGCTCGAGCCGGTGCACATCGTGCAGCTCGACGACGAGGCCGGCATGACCGAGGGGGGATCGTGACCCCGGCGCACAAGAGCATGGTCGCGCAGATCTGGCGCCAGCTGCCGTTCTTCGTCTGGCTGGTGGCCCTCTGGATGCTGCTGTGGGGGCAGTTCACGGTCGTCTCGCTGATCACGGGCATCCTCGCGGCCGTGTTCACCACGCGCGTGTACCGCCTCCCCCCGGTGGAGCTCTCCGGCCGGGTGCATCTCTGGCACGGGCTGGTCTTCCTCGGTGCGTTCGCGGTCGCCGTCGTGCGCGGCTCGCTCACCGTGGCGTGGCAGGTGCTGAATCCGCTCCAGCATCCCGGAGCCGCGATCGTCGCGGTTCCCCTCCGCATCGACGACGACCTGATCCTCGCCCACACCGCGGTCACCGCATCCCTCATCCCGGGATCGCTCGTCATCGAGATCGACCGGGACCGCCGCATCCTGTATCTGCACGCGCTCGGCGTCTCGACCGACGAGGACGTCGAAGCGCAGCGGCGGAGCGTCCAGAACTGGGAGCGGCGGATCGTGCGCGCCGTCGGGTCCCGCGCGCAGGTCGCCCGCCTCTCGGAGAACGGAGAGTCCCGATGAGCATCCTCCTCCTCGCCATCTACGTCATCTTCGCCGCCGCGGCGGTGCTGACGCTCTGGCGGATCGTCCGCGGCCCGTCGATCCTCGACCGCGCGATCGCCTCCGATGTGCTGCTCACCGAGCTGATGTGCGTGCTCGGGGCCGAGATGGCCATCAACCAGCACACCCGCACCCTGCCGGTGCTGCTCGTCATCGCCGCGGTCGGGGTGTTCGGCTCGATCTCGATCGCCCGATTCGTCGCCCGCCGGGACGGGGTCGGCCAATGAGCCCCTGGACGGCGGTCCCCGCCCAGATCGTGTCGGATGCGGCCGAGCAGCCCTGGAACGCGGTGCTCGACACCGTCGCGCTGATCCTGATCCTCATCGGCGCGCTGCTGTGCCTGACCGCGGCGATCGGTCTGCTGCGGTTCCGCGACGTGCCGACCCGGCTCCACGCCGCCACGAAACCGCAGGTGCTCGGCCTCGTGCTGATCGCCTTGGCGATCGCGCTGTCGGTGCGGTCGTGGCAGGCGGTGGCGTTCCTCGTGCCCGTCGTGCTCGTCCAGCTCGCGACGGCGCCGCTGTCGGCGCACATGGTCGGGCGCCAGTCCTACCGCAACGGCACGGTCGACGAAGCCGGGCTCTACGTCGACGAGCTCGCGGACTCGCGCCGCACCCCGCCCGCCTCGGGGGGCTGAGGCGCCCGCCGGGCTCGGCGCGCCGGCCAGCGTGTGTGTGGGGGTGCGGCGGTTGGTGGTTCGCGCGTCGGGGGTCGGCCACGCGTCGGGGGTCGGTCGTGAGTCGTCGGATCGGTGGTGCGGGTGTGGGCGGGCGGGACGGGCGTGGCGGCGACCCGCCGTCGGGTCCGACGACTGCGGCGCGTCCCCGGCCTCCGCGGGCTGACGCCGTCCGTTCGGGCTGACCTGGGTCGGCGAGCTCAGGTCGGTCCGAGCTGGCGCCTCGGTGGTGAGCGAACTGCCTGCTGCACGTGGGCCGTGCGTCGTGCGCCACGCCCCGTGCGTCGTGAGTCGTCGGATCGGTGGTGCGGGAGTGGGCGGGTGGGACGGGTGTGGCGGCGACCCGCCGTCGGGTCCGACGACTTCGGCGCGTCCCGGCCCTCGCGGGCTGACGCCGTCCGGACCCGCCGGACGGCCCCCGTGGGGTGACGCCGGCCGCGTGGGTTGACGCCCTGCGCCAGAGCTGACGTCGGCCGCCGCACGGGGGTGCGCCGGCTCAGTACCAGTTGGTCGCCTGCGAGTGCGACCATGCGCCGCAGGGTGTGCCGTAGGCGCGCGCGATGTAGTCGAGGCCCCACGAGATCTGGGTCGCGGCGACCGTCTGCCAGTCCGCGCCGGCGGTCGCCATCTTCGACCCGGGCAGTGACTGCGGGATCCCGGTGGCGCCGCTGCCGGCGTTGTAGGCCTGGTAGTCCCAGCTCGACTCCTTCTGCCACAGCGAGTCGAGGCACGAGAACTGCCCGTCCCCCCAGCCGTACCGGTCGGCCGCCATCTGCCGGGCGGTGGCCCGGGCGCCCTCCGGGGTGTTCGCCTGCGCGAGCGCGGCTGCCGCCTGCTCCGCGGCTGCGGCGGCCGCCGCCTGCGCGGCGTCGTAGTCGTTGCGCGCCTGCGCCACCTCGGCGGTGGTCGCGCGCAGGGCGTCGAGCGAGGCGGAGACGCCGGCGATGCTCAGCGACTCGGGGTCGTCGAGGTGGGCGATGCGCCCCTCGAGAGCGGTGACGTCG
>JAVBUN010000286.1:0-8813 GCA_031555335.1 Microbacterium sp. | reverse complement strand
CGCGCTCGGCGCGTCGGGTCAGGTCGCCGGTCCCGACAATTCGCTCCACGCGCAGCCGGCCCGTGCGATCGCGCAGGCCCTCGAGAAGGAGGGGATCGCCGCATCCGATCTCGACATGGTCGAGATCAACGAGGCCTTCGGTGCCGTCGTGGTGCGATCCCAGCGCGAGCTCGGCATCGGCGACGACGTCGTCAACATCCACGGCGGGGGCATCGCGATCGGGCACCCGATCGGGGCGTCCGGCAACCGGCTGGTCGTCCACGCCGTGCACGAGCTGCTCCGACGCGGAACGGGCACGGCCGCGGTGGCGCTGTGCGGTGGCGGCGGACAGGGCGACGCGCTGATCCTGCGGCGCTGAGCCGAGCGGGGGAGCGCTACCCGCGCAGGTGCTTCTTCAGGAGCTTCTGCTCGTCGCCCGAGGAGGGCGAGTCGCCGGCCACCAGGTGTCCGCGGCCCGCGCGGAAGGTGTCGACGATGGCGCCGATCGCCAGCGCCAGCGTGATGGCCCAGCTCGCCCAGGCGAGAGCGGTGCGCCAGGTGAAGCCCTCGTGGTCGCGGAGCCCCCGCAGCAGGGTGACGCCGCCGAGCAGCGCGCTGAACAGTCCGGAGCCGAAGAGGTACTTGCGCATGCGGCCAGGCTAGCGCCCGCCGTGCCGCCGGCGCCCCGCTTGACGGGGTCGACCGGTGCGTGAGAGGGCCCACTGTTAGCCTGAAGGAAACCCGAAACCTTCAGGAGCTGCCCGCGTGTCCCAGGCCGAATTCGTCGTCGTCGCCAACCGTCTCCCCGTCGACCGAGACGGCGACGGCGGGTGGCGCAGGTCGCCCGGCGGCCTCGTCACGGCGCTCGAACCGGTCATGCGGGGGAGCGAGGGTGCGTGGGTGGGCTGGCCCGGGCAGGCCGACCTCGACCTCGAGCCGTTCGACTTCGAGGGCACGCATCTCGTGCCGGTCGCGCTGTCGGCCGAGGACGTCGAGCTCTACTACGAGGGCTTCTCGAACGACACCATCTGGCCGCTCTATCACGACGTGATCGCCGCCCCCCGGTACCGGCGCGAGTGGTGGAACGCGTACGTCGCGGTCAACCGCCGGTTCGCGGAGGCCGCCGCCGCGGCCGCCGCGGACGGCGCCACGGTGTGGGTGCAGGACTATCAGTTACAGCTCGTCCCCAAGTTCCTGCGCGAGGCCCGTCCCGACCTCACGATCGGCTACTTCCATCACATCCCGTTCCCGGCATACGGCCTGTTCTCGCAGCTGCCATGGCGGCGCCAGGTGCTCGAGGGGCTGCTCGGCGCCGACGTCATCGGCTTCCAGCGCGTCGCCGACGCCGGCAACTTCGCTCGCGCCGTGCGGCGGCAGCTCCGGTTCGAGACGAAGGCGTCCGGCATCCGGGTCCCGCAGGAGGACGGCAGCGTCCGCGTCGCGCTCGCGAAGGCCTTCCCGATCTCGATCGATGCCGAGTCCTACGTCGAGCTCGCGCAGCGCCCCGAGATCCAGGCACGTGCCAAGGAGATCCGCGAGGAGCTCGGGAACCCGGCCCGCGTTCTGCTCGGCGTCGACCGCCTCGACTACACGAAGGGCATCCGTCACCGCATCAAGGCGTTCGGCGAGCTGCTGCAGGACGAGCGCATCAGCGTCGAGGACGTCACGCTCGTGCAGGTGGCGAGCCCGAGCCGTGAGCGCGTCGAGGCCTACGTGCAGCTGCGCGACGAGATCGAGCTCGCGGTCGGACGCATCAACGGCGACTACGACACGATGGGCCACACCGCCATCCGCTATCTGCATCAGGCGTTCCCGCGCGAGGAGATGGTCGCGCTCTACCTCGCCGCCGACGTCATGCTCGTGACCGCGCTCCGCGACGGGATGAATCTCGTGGCGAAGGAGTATGTCGCGAGCCGCATCGACAACCGGGGCGTCCTGGTGCTCAGCGAGTTCGCCGGCGCCGCGGACGAGCTCGGCAGCGCACTGCTCATCAACCCCCACGACATCCAGGGGCTGAAGGAGACCATCACCCGCGCCATCGAGATGCCGGCCGCGGAACAGGGGCGGCGCATGCGCACCCTGCGACGCCGGGTGCGCGACCACGACGTGGAGGACTGGTCGCAGGACTTCCTGTCCTCCCTCGCCGCCCTGCGCGCCACCAAGGAGGAGCAGGCGTCATGACCGACGACAGCGCCGCGCTCGACCGGCTCGCGGCCACCCCGCATCTGCTCGTCGCCCTCGACTTCGACGGCACCCTCTCGCCGCTGCAGGACGAGCCGATGGCGGCACGGATGCTGCCCGCCGCGCGCGCGGCCCTGGACGCCCTCGCCGCCCTCCCCGACACCACGGTCGCGCTCGTCTCGGGGCGGAGCCTCGCCGACCTCGAGGAGATCTCCGAGCACACGCCGTCGTCCCGGCTGCACCTCGCGGGCTCCCACGGCGCCGAGTTCTGGCATCCGGATGCCCCGGATGCCCCGGATGCCGGCGACACCGCGGCGTTGCGGCTGCGCGACGAGCTGCGAGACGCGGCGACGGCGGCGGTCGCGGGTCTGGACGGCGCGTGGATCGAGCCGAAGGCCTTCGGGCTGGGCCTCCACACCCGCACCGCCTCACCGGCCGACGCGCGGACCGCGGCCGAGCGTCTCGAGGCGATCATGAGCGAGCGCGCCCCCGACTGGCGCCGGCGGAGCGGCCGCGACATCCTCGAGTACGCCTTCCGGCACGAGGGCAAGGACACGGCGGTTGCGGCCCTCCGCGATCGCTCCCACGCGACCGCGGTGCTCTTCGCGGGCGACGACGTCACCGACGAGGACGCCATCCGCTCGCTCGGAGAGCACGACCTCGGTGTGCGCGTCGGCGACGGCGACACGGCAGCGCAGGTGCGGGTTCCGAGCGCCGACGCGTTCGCGGCGCTGCTGGCGGATCTGGCGGCCCGGCGCGCCGCACGGCACCCCGCCGACTGATCCGCTCACCGCCTCGTGGACGGACGCGGGGGAGCGGTCGCGGGAATAGACTGCAACGGTGAGCCATCGCGACGAAGCCATCGACATCAAACCCCGTAGCCGTGCCGTCACCGACGGGATCGAAGCCACCACCTCCCGCGGAATGCTCCGTGCGGTCGGGATGGGTGACGAGGATTGGGACAAGCCCCAGATCGGCATCGCATCGAGCTGGAACGAGATCACCCCCTGCAACCTGAGCCTCGACCGGCTCGCGCAGGGCGCGAAGGAGGGCGTGCACGCCGGTGGCGGGTACCCGCTCCAGTTCGGCACGATCTCGGTCTCGGACGGCATCTCGATGGGCCACGAGGGGATGCACTTCTCGCTCGTCTCGCGCGAGGTCATCGCGGACTCGGTCGAGACCGTCATGATGGCCGAGCGGCTCGACGGCAGCGTGCTGCTCGCAGGCTGCGACAAGTCGATCCCGGGGATGCTGATGGCATCCGCGCGCCTCGACCTGTCGAGCGTCTTCCTGTACGCGGGCTCCATCGCGCCCGGCTGGGTCAAGCTCAGCGACGGCACCGAGAAGGACGTCACCATCATCGACTCGTTCGAGGCGGTTGGCGCGTGCCTCGCGGGAAAGATGAGCGAGGCGGACCTCAAGCGCATCGAATGCGCGATCGCCCCGGGCGAGGGCGCCTGCGGCGGCATGTACACCGCGAACACGATGGCCTCCGTCGCCGAGGCGCTGGGGCTCAGCCTGCCCGGCTCCGCCGCGCCGCCGTCGGCCGATCGACGCCGCGACTACTTCGCGCACCGCTCCGGCGAGGCCGTGGTCAACCTGCTGCGCCAGGGGATCACGACGCGCGACATCCTCACCAAGGAGGCGTTCGAGAACGCGATCGCCCTCGCGATGGCGCTGGGCGGCTCCACGAACGTCGTCCTGCACCTGCTCGCGATCGCGAACGAGGCCGAGGTCGACCTGTCGCTCCACGACTTCAACCGCATCGGCGACAAGGTGCCGCACGTGGCCGATATGAAGCCGTTCGGCAAGTACGTCATGAACGACGTCGACCGCCACGGCGGGATCCCGGTCATCATGAAGGCGATGCTCGACGAGGGACTCCTCCACGGCGACGCGCTCACCGTGACCGGCAAGACGCTCGCCGAGAACCTGCGCGAGCTCGACCCCGACCCGATCGACGGCACGGTCATCCACCGCTTCGACGACCCCATCCACGCGACCGGCGGCATCACCGTGCTGCACGGCTCGCTGGCGCCCGAGGGCGCCGTCGTCAAGACCGCCGGTTTCGACCTGGCGGTGTTCGAGGGGCCCGCGCGGGTCTTCGAGCGCGAGCGCGCGGCGATGGACGCGCTCGAGGCCGGCGAGGTGCAGCCGGGCGAGGTCGTCGTCATCCGCTACGAGGGCCCCAAGGGCGGCCCCGGCATGCGCGAGATGCTCGCCATCACGGCCGCGATCAAGGGCGCGGGGCTCGGAAAAGATGTACTACTCTTGACGGACGGACGATTCTCGGGCGGCACAACCGGCCTGTGCATCGGCCACATAGCACCCGAAGCGGTGGACGCTGGTCCCATCGCCTTCGTGCGCGATGGTGATCTGATACGGGTCGATATCGCGGCTCGCTCTCTCGACCTACTCGTCGACGAGGCAGAGCTGAGCTCCCGCCGTTCTGGCTGGGAGCCCCTTCCCCCGCGCTATACCCGTGGCGTCCTGGCCAAGTACTCCAAGCTCGTGCGCTCCGCAGCGGAGGGCGCGGTCACGGGGTAACGAGCCCTCGACATCCCTTCCCCTCCTGATCCGAGGTACATCACCATGTCATCCGACATCACCGCGGCCGTGCCACGGCCGCCCGCACGATCCGCCTCCGCGCCCGTGCTCACGGGAGCCGAGGCGGTGGTCCGCTCGCTCGACCTGTTGGGCGTCACCGACGTCTTCGGGCTCCCCGGCGGCGCGATCATGCCCGTCTACGACCCGCTCATGGACGATGAAGCCGTCCGTCACATCCTGGTCCGTCACGAGCAGGGCGCCGGCCACGCCGCCGAGGGGTACGCGGCCGCGTCGGGACGCATCGGCGTCGCGATCGCGACGTCGGGCCCGGGCGCGACGAACCTCGTCACCGCGATCGCCGATGCCTACATGGACTCGGTGCCGCTCGTGTGCATCACCGGTCAGGTCTTCTCGACGCTCATGGGAACCGACGCGTTCCAGGAGGCCGACATCGTCGGCATCACGATGCCGATCACGAAGCACTCGTTCCTCGTCAAGCGCGCCGAGGACATCCCCGGTGCGATCGCTGCCGCCTTCGAGATCGCCGGTACCGGCCGGCCGGGCCCCGTGCTCGTGGACATCACGAAGGACGCGCAGCAGAACTCCGCGCCCTTCGTGTGGCCGCCGAAGATCGACCTGCCCGGCTACCGTCCGGTGACGAAGGCGCACGGCAAGCAGATCCAGGCGGCGGCACAGCTGCTCGCCGAGGCGAAGAAGCCCGTGCTCTACGTCGGCGGCGGCGTGATCCGCTCGGGCGCGTCCGCGGAGCTGCTCGCTCTCGCCGAGGCGACGGGTGCGCCCGTCGTGACGACGCTGATGGCCCGCGGGGCGTTCCCGGACTCGCACCCCCAGCACCTCGGCATGCCGGGGATGCACGGCACCGTGCCCGCGGTCCTGGCGTTGCAGGAGTCCGACCTGTTGATCGCGCTCGGCGCGCGGTTCGACGACCGGGTCACCGGCAAGGCGGCGCTCTTCGCGCCCGACGCCAAGGTGGTGCACGTCGACGTCGACCCCGCCGAGATCTCGAAGATCCGATTCGCGGACGTCCCGATCGTGGGCGACGTGCGCGACGTGCTCGTCGACCTCGAGGCCACGTTCCGCACGGCGACCGGCGGAACCCAGCCGGACATCGCCGACTGGTGGGCCTACCTCGACGGGCTCCGTGCGGAGTTCCCGCTGGGCTACGCGCCGACGACGGACGGGCATCTGGCGCCGCAGCACGTGATCCAGCGCATCGGCGAACTCACCGGGCCCGAGGCGGTCTATGCCGCGGGCGTCGGGCAGCACCAGATGTGGGCCGCGCAGTTCATCAAGTACGAGCGCCCGAACTCATGGCTGAACTCCGGCGGCGCCGGCACCATGGGCTACGCCGTCCCGGCCGCCATGGGCGCGAAGGTCGCGCAGCCCGAACGGGTCGTCTGGGCGATCGACGGCGACGGCTGCTTCCAGATGACCAATCAGGAACTCGCCACCTGCGTCATCAACGAGATCCCGATCAAGGTCGCGATCATCAACAACTCGTCGCTCGGCATGGTGCGGCAGTGGCAGACCCTGTTCTTCAACGGTCGGCACTCCAACACCGACCTGAACACGGGCCACGGCACCGCCCGCATCCCGGACTTCGTGAAGCTGGCCGAGGCCTACGGCTGCCTCGCCATCCGCGTCGAGAAGGAGGACGAGGTGGATGCGGCGATCGAGCTGGCGCTCGCGACCAACGACCGTCCCGTCGTGATCGACTTCGTCGTCTCGGCCGATGCCATGGTCTGGCCCATGGTGCCGCAGGGCGTCAGCAACAGCTACGTGCAGTACGCCCGCGACCACGCGCCCGCGTTCGACGAGGAGGCCTGAGATGACCAGCCATGTGCTGAGCCTCCTGGTGGAGGACAAGCCGGGTCTGCTGACGCGCGTCGCCGGCCTGTTCGCCCGCCGCGGCTTCAACATCGAATCGCTCGCGGTCGGCGTCACCGAGGTGCCGGGGCTCTCGCGCATCACGGTCGTCGTGGACGTCGACCAGTTGCCGCTCGAGCAGGTGACGAAGCAGCTCAACAAGCTCATCAACGTCATCAAGATCGTCGAGCTCGACCCGGCCGCATCCGTGCAGCGCGAGCACGTGCTCGTCAAGGTGAAGGCCGACAACGCCACCCGGTCGAACGTGCTCGAGGTCGTGAACCTCTTCCGCGCGTCGGTCGTCGACTACGCCCACGACGCGGTCGTCATCGAGATCACCGGCGACGAGGGCAAGGTCGACGCCTTCCTTCGGGCCATCGAGCCGTTCGGCATCAAGGAGCTCGCGCAGTCGGGGCTCCTCGCGATCGGCCGCGGCGGCAAGAGCATCACCGAACGTGTGCTGCGCGGCTGACGCCGCCCCCACCACCTCAGAACATCACGTCAGACCAACGGAAAGAGAAAGACCAACATGGCTGAGATCCTCTACGACAACGACGCCGACCTCTCGATCATCCAGGGCAAGAAGGTCGCGATCGTCGGCTACGGCTCGCAGGGCCACGCCCACGCGCAGAACCTGCGCGACTCGGGCGTCGAGGTCGCGATCGCGCTCAAGGACGGCTCCAGGTCGACCGCCAAGGCCGAGGAGGACGGCTTCGCGGTGTACTCCGTCGCCGACGCGACCGAGTGGGCCGACCTGATCATGATCCTCGCGCCCGACCAGCACCAGCGCGGCATCTACAGCGAGTCCATCAAGGACAAGCTGACGCCCGGCAAGACGCTCGCCTTCGCGCACGGGTTCAACATCCGCTTCGGCTACATCGACGCGCCCGAGGGCGTCGACGTCATCCTCATCGCCCCGAAGGCCCCGGGCCACACCGTGCGTCGCGAGTTCGTTGCCGGCCGCGGCATCCCGGACATCATCGCCGTCGAGCGCGACGCGTCGGGTCAGGCGTGGGATGTCGCCCTGTCGTACGCGAAGGCCATCGGCGGCACGCGCGCCGGCGTCATCAAGACCACCTTCACCGAGGAGACCGAGACCGACCTGTTCGGCGAGCAGGCTGTGCTCTGCGGTGGCATGAGCCACCTCGTGCAGTACGGCTTCGAGACGCTCACCGAGGCCGGCTACCAGCCCGAGATCGCCTACTTCGAGGTGCTGCACGAGCTCAAGCTCATCGTCGACCTCATGTGGGAGGGCGGCATCGCCAAGCAGCGCTGGTCGATCTCGGACACCGCCGAGTACGGCGACTACGTCTCGGGCCCGCGCGTCATCGACCCGAGCGTCAAGGCGAACATGCAGGGTGTGCTCGCCGACATCCAGTCGGGTGCCTTCGCGAAGCGCTTCATCGCCGACCAGGATGCCGGTGCCCCCGAGTTCCTCGCCCTGCGCGAGAAGGAGCAGGGTCACCCCATCGAGGCGACCGGCAAGGAGCTTCGCTCGCTGTTCGCGTGGAAGCAGACCGACACCGACTACACCGAGGGTTCCGCCGCGCGCTGAGTCCCGGTCGGTGGGCGTCCGCGCCCGACAGACCAGCCGTCTCACCAGACGGCTCCCCTCCGCCCGTCGGCGCCTCTCATCCGAGGCGTCGGCGGGCGGTCTTCCGTTGTGCCCTGCGTCGTCCGGCGCGTGCCGCGCGCAACGGCGGAGATCGTGCCCGGCACCCGGGGCGGCGTGGCGCGGATGGGGCGTGTCGCCCGCGTCATCCGCCGTTGTGTCGGCATGCCACCGGAAGCGGGCCGCCCGAGGAGGCGGGCCGGGGTTCCGGCGGGCCGGGCGGGCCGCGGGGCGTTCGCGCGCGGGGGATACGCTGGAGCCATGGCCCGACCTGACGACGACGCCCTGAGCTGGGGCGGCGACGACGACCCGACGCTCGACGTCGGTGCGGCGCGTGACGCGTCCCCGGATGCGGCACCGACGCTGCCCCCGGGATACACCGCGGTCGGTCGCGGGAGCGAGCGGGCGGCGCCGTCGGCTGCTCCCCGCGGCGCGGACGACGCCGCCGGCACGCCGGATGCCGACCCCGCACCCGCGGGGAACGCCGCTCTCGTGGCGATGGGCGTGATCGGCGGCATCTACCTGCTGCTGGCGCTCGGGTGGCTGATCGGCGGGCTCCGTCTGCAGGGCGTCGCCGGGTACCTCGTCGCCGCGGACGGCATCGCAT
>JAVBUN010000140.1:0-10737 GCA_031555335.1 Microbacterium sp. | reverse complement strand
CGCCGGCGCGCTGGCGTTCGCCCACGCGGGCGAGCCGCTCGCCGCACGCCGCGAACTCGACGCTGCGGTATCCCGGTCACCGCTCCCGCCGTCCGGGCCCGCGATCGCGCTCACGCAGCTCGCGACGGCCAACGTCCTCGCCCTGCACGGTTTCGCCGTCGATGCGCGCGCGATGCTGGCGGCCATCGACGCGCCGCTGGCCGCCTCACGCCTCGTCGACCATGCCTTCGCCGCCGCGGAGAGCGCCGTCTGCGCCGCCGAGGGGGACCTGGTGCACGCGCGCGCGGCGGCGGAGCTCGCCGCGGAACTCAGTCGGGACACACCGGCTCTCGTCGACCGCGCGCGGGACCTCTACCGGGCCACCGTCCTCGCCGGCGACCCGGACGGACGGCTGCGCGCCGCCCTCCGGGACCTCGCGCAGGAGACATCGCTCCCGCTCGTCAGCGCGTTCGAACAGGCGGCGCAGGCGCTCCCGTCGGCGGACAACCCGTGTGCCGAGGACGTACTGAGCCTCCTGCGCGGAACGCTCGTGCCTTCGCCTCTCCTGCGCGGAGCGCACGCGCCGCAGATCACGCGGATCAGCACGCACCACCCGGCGACCTCCACCCCGACCGCCCTCACCCGCCGCGAACGCGAGATCGCTGTGCTCGTGCACCATGGCTTCAGCAACCGTGCGATCGCCGGACAGCTGTTCCTCTCCGTCCGGACCGTCGAATCCCACATCTACCAAGCTCGCGCGAAGGTGAACGCCGCCACCCGCCACGAGCTGGGCGAGCTCGTGGCGCGCTGGGCCGCACGCCATCCGGCATCCGACCGTTCCGTGGTCCCGGTCCGCCGCCGGGGGTGACCGACGTCAGGAGCCGAGTTCGGCGAGCGCCTGCCGCGCAGCGGTCATGGCCACGCTCGACGGATACCCGCGCCGGGCGAGCTGACCCATGAGCCGGCGGAGAGACGCCTGCGCATCGCGACCGCCCACGGCCCCCGCCTTGCGACGGGCGAACTCGAGCGCGCGTTCGAAGTCGTCGTCGGGCATCTGTGTGAGCGCGGCATCCGCGATCTCACGCGGCACTCCGCGCTTCGCCATCGTCTGGGCGATGACCTGCCGCCCCTGCCCCCGCCGGTCGACGCCCTGATGCACGAGCTGCTCGGCGAGCATCGTGTCGTCGAGATACTGCAGACGGCGCATCGTGTCGAGGATGTCGTCGATCTGGCCGGCCTCGAGGGAGAACTCCCCGAGCGCCGCACGCGCCTCTCGCACCGACAGGGATCGCGTCCGCAGCTTGCGGAGCAACGCCTTCTCGGCACGCTCGGCGGCCGGCACCGTGTCGCGGGCGGGCGGCTCCTCGTCGTCGCTCCCGCGCTCGCGCGGCGCCCCCGCGGACGATGCGCCCGGGTCGTCGTGCCAGGTCGGATGCCACGCGGCCGACGCGGGGGCCCCGTCGGGACCGGCGTCGTCCGACGCGTCCGGCTGCACCTCGGCACGAGGCGCGACCGCGGCGCTGGCCGCACCGAAGAGGGGGATCACGGGAGCGAGCCGCTCGGGCTCGCCCCCGCCGCTGTCACGCACGCTCACGCCGGGCGGCGCTGGGCCAGTTCGTCCGCGACCGGCGCATCGACCTCGCGCGCGCCCCCGATGCCCAGCTTCGCCTTGATCTTCTGCTCGATATCGGCGGCGATATCCGGATTCTTGAGCAGGAAGTTGCGGGCGTTCTCCTTGCCCTGGCCGAGCTGCTCGCCGTCGTAGGTGTACCAGGCCCCGGACTTCTTGACGATCGTGTGCTCGACCCCGAAGTCGATCAGGCTGCCTTCGCGGGAGATGCCCGTGCCGTACAGGATGTCGAACTCCGCTTGCTTGAAGGGCGGCGCCATCTTGTTCTTGACCACCTTGACCCGGGTGCGGTTGCCCACCGCATCCGTGCCGTCCTTTAGGGTCTCGATACGACGGATGTCGAGCCGGACGGAGGCGTAGAACTTGAGCGCCTTTCCGCCCGCGGTCGTCTCGGGCGAACCGAAGAACACGCCGATCTTCTCGCGCAGCTGGTTGATGAAGATCATCGTCGTGTTGGTCTGGTTGAGACCACCGGTCAGCTTGCGGAGCGCCTGTGACATCAGGCGGGCCTGCAGGCCGACGTGGGAGTCGCCCATCTCGCCCTCGATCTCGGCCTTCGGGACGAGCGCGGCGACCGAGTCGATCACGGCGAGGTCGATCGCACCGGAGCGGACGAGCATGTCGGCGATCTCGAGAGCCTGCTCGCCCGTGTCGGGCTGCGAGACCAGCAACTGGTCGATGTCGACGCCGAGCTTCTTCGCGTAGTCGGGGTCGAGCGCGTGCTCCGCATCGATGAAGGCGGCGATCCCGCCCGCCCGCTGCACGTTCGCGATCGCGTGCAGGGTGAGCGTGGTCTTACCCGAGGACTCCGGACCGTAGATCTCGATGATGCGGCCGCGCGGCAGACCGCCCACGCCGAGCGCCACATCGAGAGCGATGGAGCCCGTGGGGATGATCTCGACTGGGGCGCGGTCGTCGCTGCCCAGTCGCATGACCGAGCCCTTTCCGAACTGCCGGTCGATCTGGGCGAGGGCCGATTCGAGGGCCTTCTCGCGGTCGGCGGGTGATGGCATGGGATGCTCCTTCTGCTCGCGGTCCGTCGCCTGTAGGCTGTCGCGTCCCGCTCCGATGGAGCGGATCCTGCGACAAGGCGGGGTGTCGTTCGACGCTGCTCACGTTACGAAGGGGCTCCGACATCGGGGCCGGGTCACCGTCATCCGTGGACAGAAGTCTCATCGACTCCCATGTGCAGGAGCCTACGACCCAGATCGAACAGATCTTCGACGACACGCCGTCAGGCGCGACGGGGTTCCAGCCGCCCCGCGCCGTGACGCCGAGCGAGCGGCACATCCATCTCGGCGCACAGCGCGAGCCATACCTCGCGGGGACGCTCCCCCGCCGACAGGGCCTCGGCGGCCGTACGGTCGCCGATCGCCGAGAGCACCAGGTCCGAAACGAGGTACGAGCCTCGGGCCCCGAACTCGTCGCGCACCGCGCGGTCGAACTCGCTCCGGCGCATTCAGCGCAGCGAGAGCTCGGGCGATGCCATCGCCACGAGTTCGTCGGGGACGACATCGGGGAACGTCGTGATGCCTTCGAGCACCGACAGACGGTCCGACACCTCGCGCATGATCGTCGAGATCGGCACGTCGAGCGCTTCTGCGACGGAGGCGAGGATCTCGCTGGAGGCTTCCTTCTGACCGCGCTCCACCTCGCTGAGGTAACCGAGCGCGACACTGGCGCGGCTGGCGACCTGACGAAGGGTGCGGCCCTTCTGCTGACGGAGGTCACGCAGGACTTCGCCGATCTCGTGCCGTACCAGGATCATGTCGGGTGCCCTCCTCTATCCGCCTCGGCCGTCGCCCGGGGTGGACAACGGTACAACTCCGTGTGCAGCCAATCTAATCCCGACCGCTGAGGAACGGGTGAGAATCACCGAATGTAACCGAGCGGTAACCGTTCGTGTCACAACGCCTCGAGCGTGAGACGCAGCGCGCGCCGCACCGTCTCGCTCCGGATCTCGTCGCGGGTCCCGCTCAGCTGCAGCAGCTCGACCCGCGTGCCGAGCGGCGTCGACACGCCCACATACACGGTGCCGACCGGCTGCCCGTCCGGCGAGGCCGGCCCCGCGATCCCCGTCGTCGAGACCCCCACATCCGCGCGGCCGCCTGACGCCCCGAGGACGTCCCTGGCGCCGTCCGCCATCTGACGTGCGACCTTCGGCTGCACCGGCCCGTCGAGATCCAGGATGGCGCCGTCCACGCCGAGGAGCGTCTTCTTGAGGTCGGTGGCGTAGGCCACGACGCCGCCTCGGACGTATGCGGACGCCCCGGGCACTTCGACGAGCGCCGCGCACAGCAGGCCACCGGTGAGCGATTCCGCGACGCCGATGGTCCAGCCGAGTTCGCCCAGCCGCGCGATCAGCCGTTCCGCATCCGTCGTGCGCCCCGAGACGATCGAGGTCGACTCGTCGATACCCGACTCGTCGCCGTGGTCGTCATGCGCCACGGCGTCCCTCCCCCGCGGACGCGCGGCGCGCGCGCACCTCGCTGACGATGTAGTCGATGCCGCTCGCGACCGTCAGGATGACGGCGATCCACATCGTCACGGTGTTCACGATGTGCATCCCGTCACCGAGCAGCGCGGGCAGCGGCAGCAGGGCGAGCGAGAGCGCGACGGCCTGCGCCACGGTCTTGAGCTTGCCCATCCAGGCTGCCGCGAGCACGTGATCGCTCACGACGATGAAGCGGTAGACGGTGATGCCGATCTCGCGCACCAGCACCACCGCGGTCACCCACCACGGCAGCTCGCCGAGGATCGACAGACCGACGAACGCGCACCCCGTGAGCACCTTGTCCGCGATCGGATCCAGCAGCTTGCCGAGGTCGGTGACGATGTCGTTCGCGCGAGCGATGTGACCGTCGATCCCGTCCGTCGCGATCGCGACGATGAACAGCGCCGCCGCGACCCAGCGGAGCACCCCGTCCTGGCCGGCGTCGGCGAGGAGGAGCCAGAGGAAGACCGGCGCGCACAGGATGCGGACGATCGTGATGGCATTCGGGAGCTGCCGGGGAACGGTCACGAACCGAGCCTATCGAGCGCGCCGATCAGTCGCGCCCGGTGAGACCCCAGGCGTCCTCCGAACCTTCGTCACCGTCGACCACCTCGAGGCCGTCGAACTGCGACGCGACCGCATCCGGCCCGTACCCGTCGGATGCGGCGCCCGCGCGCTCGGCCGGCGCGTCCTGGCCGCGCAGCCTGGCGAGCACGCCCGGCAGCTGCTCGACCGTGACGAGGACGTCGCGGGCCTTGGAGCCTTCCGAGGGGCCCACGATCTCGCGGGATTCGAGCAGGTCCATGAGCCGACCGGCCTTCGCGAAGCCGACGCGGAGCTTGCGCTGCAGCATGGAGGTCGAGCCGAACTGCGTCGAGACGACGAGCTCGGCGGCTGCCAGCAGAAGCTCCAGATCATCGCCGATGTCCGCGTCGATCTCCTTCTTCTCCGCCACCGCCTGCACGTCCGAGCGGTACTCCGGGCGGGCCTGGCCGGTGACGTGCTGCACGACCTTCTCGATCTCGGCCTCGCTCACCCACGCACCCTGCACGCGGACGGGCTTGGACGCACCCATCGGGAGGAACAGTCCGTCGCCCTGGCCGATCAGCCGGTCGGCGCCGGGCTGGTCGAGGATGACGCGGGAGTCGGTGACGCTCGTCACCGCGAACGCCAGTCGCGAGGGGACGTTCGCCTTGATGAGACCGGTGACGACATCGACGCTGGGTCGCTGGGTCGCGAGGACCAGGTGGATGCCACTGGCACGTGCGAGCTGCGTGATGCGCACGATCGAATCCTCGACGTCGCGCGGGGCGACCATCATCAGATCGGCGAGCTCGTCGACGACCACGAGGAGGTACGGGTACGGCTTCAGCACCCGCTCGCTGCCCGGCGGAAGCTGGATCTGCCCCGCCACGACCGCCTTGTTGAAGTCGTCGATGTGCCGGAACCCGAACGACGCGAGGTCGTCGTACCGCATGTCCATCTCCTTCACGACCCACTGCAGCGCCTCGGCCGCCTTCTTGGGGTTCGTGATGATGGGCGTGATCAGATGCGGCACGCCCGCGTAGGAGGTGAGCTCGACGCGCTTCGGGTCGATGAGCACCATCCGCACCTCGGACGGCTTCGCACGCATCAGGAGGCTCGTGATCATCGAGTTGACGAAGCTCGACTTTCCCGAGCCGGTGGAACCGGCGACCAGGAGATGCGGCATCTTCGCGAGGTTCGCGACGACGAAACCGCCTCCGACGTCCTTGCCGACGCCGATCGTCATCGGATGCGTCGCCTGTCCCGCGTTCGTCGAACGCAGGATGTCTCCGAGCGTCACGATCTCGCGATCCGTGTTCGGGATCTCGACGCCGATCGCGCTCTTGCCGGGGATCGGAGCGAGGATGCGCACCTCGTTCGAGGCGACCGCGTAGGCGATGTTGTTCGTGAGCGCGGTGATGCGTTCCACCTTGACGCCCGGACCCAGCTCGACCTCGTACTGGGTCACTGTCGGTCCCCGCGAGAAGCCGGTCACCCGGGCGTTGATGCCGAACTGCTCGAACACGCCCATGATGGCGCGGACGATCACGTCGTTCGCCTCGGAACGCTCCTTCGGCGCCGACCCCGGCGCCAGGGTGTTCAGCGAGGGCAGCGAGTAGGGCGCCGCGGGAGGCAGTCGATCGCCGTCGCTGCCGAAGCCGTCCGCATCCGGAAGCTCGGGCTGCGGCCCGGTGTCGCCGTCGTCCTGCAGCCCGCCGGCGAGCCGGCCGCCCGCGACGGCACGTTCGGCCGCGGCGATCACCGAGGGATCGATGACCTCCGTGAGCGCGTCGGGTGCGGGCGGGAGCGGCGGTGCGGGCGGGGTGGCCGGCACGAGGGCCTGCTCGAAGCCCCCGCGTGCCGCATCGCCGGAGAAGAGCAGCTCGGTGAGGTCCTGCGATCCCGCCTCGGCATCCGGATCCTCTTCACGGCCGGTCTTGTTGCGGCGCCACCACGGGATCGACTCGGTCGCGTCATCGTCGCCGTCCGCGCGCGATGCGGCGGGAGCGGCGGCCGTCGCGACGGCGTCGGGGTCGCGGCGCTCCGCGCCGAACATCCACGCGTACAGGTCGCCGAGGCGTCGCCCGATGCGGTGCGGCGGCGTCTTGGTGAGGATCAACACGCTCAGCACGGCGACAAGGCCCAGCAGCACGCACGCCCCGATCGGGGTGAGCAGCATCGCCAGCGGCTCGCCGATCATCCACCCGAAGAGACCGCCGGCCTCGCTCAGCGCGGGCAGCCCCGAGCTCGGCTGCGGACGGCCGCCGAGGACGTGGCAGAACCCGGCGATCGTGAGGATGAAGAGCGCGAAACCGATGCCGATCCGGCCGTTGTCGTGCACGGACGACGGATGTCGGAACAGCCAGCCCGCGAGGAGCACGAGGAACACCGGCAGGACGAACGCGACGCGGCCGACGAGACCGCCGACGCTGTACGCGCTGATCAGCGCGGATGCCTCGGTCGCGATGAAGAACCACTCGGTGACGGCCCCGGCGATCGCGAGGAGCACCAGCAGGAACGGGAAGCCGTCCCGCCGCTGCTCCTTCTCGAGCGTCTCGGGCCCGAACGTGCGGAAGAGCCCGCCGGTGAGATGGGCGAGACCCATCCATGCCCGAGCGATCACGGGAGGCTTGTCCTCCTCGCCGACGTAGCGCTTGGGTGCCGGGGCGGGTTTGCGCCCGCGCGAGGAGCCGCCCTTCGCGGGGGCGCTGCGCGTCGAGGTGGTGCTGCGGGCCATGGTCCCACGGTAGGCGCGAGGTCCGACGTCCCGCGGATGCCACGCGGGAGAGGCTCAGCGCAGGCGCCGCACCATCGTGTCGCGCCCGAAGCCGGGGGTCGTGACCGCGAAGCCCTCGGAGCGGTACAGCGTGACCGCGAAGTTGTCGCGTTCGACGCTGAGGCTCAGCCGCGCGTAGCCCTGCGCACGGGCGTTCTCGACGAGCCGACGAAGGAGCGCGCGGCCGACTCCGTGGGCGCGCCAGATCGGACGCACGCCGATGACCAGCTCGGGAACCCCCGTCGCGATGTACCCGAACCCGGGCCCGGTGGGCGGCAGCATCCGGTACCAGGCGGCGCCGATGGCCTCCCCCGTCGGCGCAACGGCCACGAATCCGGCGTCGCTCGGCCGCATCCACCCCGTGATGTAGCGGCCGTGCTCGGCCGAGGCCAGAACGTCGTGCCGCGGGCGCGCCGCGCCCGGCCGCCAGTTGGCCGCCTCGACGACCATGTCCGCGAGGAACGCACCGTCGGCCTGCTCGGCCGGCCGGATGCGGAAGCTCGCAGACATAGCGCGATGATCCTTGCCTCGGGCGTCAGGCCTCGATCACGAGCGGCACGATCATCGGGCGACGGCGCAGACGCTGGTTGACCCAGCGTCCGATCGTCCGCCGGACGACCTGCGACAGCGCGTGCGTGTCGCGCACCCCCGAGCCCGCCGCCTCGGCGAGCGCGGCGGCGATCTTCGGCTTGACGTCGTTGAACACGGAGTCCTGCTCGGCGAAGCCGCGGGCGTGGATCTCGGGGCCGGTGATGATGCGCCCGGTCTGAGCGTCGACGACGACGATGACGGAGATGAAGCCCTCCTCGCCGAGGATCCGGCGGTCCTTGAGGTCCGCATCCGTGATCTCGCCGACGGTCGACCCGTCGACGTACACGAAGCCGATGTCGAGCTGGCCGACGACCTCCGCGATGCCGTCCTTGAGATCGACGACCGTGCCGTTCTCCCCCAGGATCGTGCGCTCCGGGGCGATGCCGGTGTCCTGCGCGAGCTTCGCGTTGGCCATCAGGTGCCGGTACTCGCCGTGCACCGGCAGCACGTTCTTGGGCTTCAGGATGTTGTAGCAGTAGAGCAGCTCGCCGGCGGCCGCGTGACCCGAGACGTGCACCTTGGCGTTGCCCTTGTGCACCACGTTCGCGCCGAGCTTCGTGAGCCCGTCGATCACACGGTAGACCGCGTTCTCGTTGCCCGGGATGAGGCTCGAGGCGAGGATGACGGTGTCGCCCGGCCCCGGCTCGATCTCGTGGTCGAGGTTCGCCATCCGCGAGAGCACGGCCATCGGCTCACCCTGGGATCCGGTCGACATGTAGACGATGCGATCGTCGGGCAGGTCACGCGCCTTCTTGTAGTCGATGAGCACGCCGTCCGGCACCGTGAGGTAGCCGAGGTTCTCGGCGATCGTCATGTTGCGCACCATGCTGCGGCCGAGGAAGGCCACGCGGCGGCCGTTCGCCGCCGCCGCGTCGATGACCTGCTGCACCCGGTGGACGTGGCTCGAGAAGCTCGCGACGATGACACGACGCGGCGCCTTGGCGATGACCTGGTCGAGCACGGGACCGATGGACCGCTCGAGCGGCGTGAAGCCCGGGACGTCGGCGTTCGTGGAGTCCACGAGGAAGAGGTCGACACCTTCCTCGCCCAGGCGGCCGAAGGCCCGCAGATCCGTCAGCCGGCCGTCGAGCGGCAGCTGGTCCATCTTGAAGTCGCCCGTGGCGAGCACGGTGCCCGCGGGCGTGCGGATCGCGACGGCGAGCGCGTCGGGGATGGAGTGGTTGACCGCGACGAACTCGAGGTCGAACGGGCCGACCTGCTCGCGCTGCCCCTCCTTGACGGTCAGGGTGTACGACTTCACCCGGTGCTCCTTGAGCTTCGCCTCGACGAGCGCGAGGGTCAGTCCGGAACCGATGAGGGGGATGTCGCTCTTGAGCTTGAGCAGATAGGGGACGGCACCGATGTGGTCCTCGTGGCCGTGCGTGAGCACGATGCCGACGATGTCGTCGAGACGGCCCCGGATGGGGGCGAAGTCGGGCAGGATCAGGTCGACGCCCGGCTGGTGCTCCTCGGGGAAGAGCACGCCGCAGTCGACGACCAGGAGCTTCCCGTCGTATTCGAAGACGGTCATGTTGCGGCCGACCTCGCCGAGTCCGCCGAGGGGCGTGACGCGCAGCGTGCCGGAATCGAGGGCGGGCGGGTCGTACAGAGTCGTGGCCATGGCGTGCCTTTCCGGATGCGGGCGCTGCGGCTGCATCCGTCCTCACCGCCTCCCGGCGGCTGCCCGCGGGGTGCGGGCTGTGTCGCTCGCCTCGTGGCGAGCTGTTGTCAACGTGTCGTGCCGTGCACCTTCGGCAGGGCGCCGCCGGCGGCCGCATTGCGGTCGGGGCGGAAGTTGGAGAAGTCGGCGACGTCCGTCACGAGGGCGAGTTCGTCCTCGATGAGAGCGGCCTCCCACTCTTCGGGTCCGACCAGCGGCAGGCGCACCCGCGGGCTCGAGATCCGGCCGAGCCCGTGCAGGATGTACTTCGCGCTCACGGTGCCCGGGACGTGGGTCATGACGGCGCGCACGAGCGGCTCGAGCCGCTTGTGCTCGGCGGTGGCGGCGGCGAGGTCGCCGCGGTTCACCGCATCCACGATCGTGCGGTACGGCGCCGCGGCGATGTTCGCCGTGACGCCGATGAGTCCGGCGGCACCGATCGCCAGGTGCGGCAGGACGTTGGCGTCGTCCCCTGAGAAATAGAGGAGATCGGTCTGGTTCAGCACACGGCTGACCTCGCTGAAGTCGCCCTTGGCATCCTTGATGGCGAGCACGTTGGGGTGCTTCGCGATGCGGAGGATCGTCTCGTACTTGATGGGGACGCCGGTGCGACCCGGGATGTCGTAGAGGATCACCGGGAGGTCGGTCGCGTCGGCGACCAGCCGGAAGTGCGTCAGCACGCCGGCCTGCGTGGGCTTGTTGTAGTAGGGCGTGACGATCATGATGCCGTCGGCGCCCGCCTTCTCGCTCGCCCGGTACAGCTCGATCGCGTGCGCCGTCTCGTTGGAGCCGCCGCCGGTGATGATCTTGGCCCGGCCGGCGGCGACGTCCTTGCCGACCTCGACGAGCCGCAGCTTCTCGGGGTCGGTGAGCGTGGAGGTCTCGCCGGTGGTGCCGGTGACGACGATGCCGTCCGCCCCGGCGGTGATGACGTCGTCGATGTGCTTCTCGACTCCGGGCCAGTCGACCTCGCCGTCGGCCGTCATGGGGGTCACGAGGGCGACGAGCACCTGTCCGAAGGGGTTGCCCGTGTGCGTCATGGCTCCAAGGCTATCGGTTCACGGCGCCCCGGCGCGGTGCGG
>JAVBUN010000175.1:0-10836 GCA_031555335.1 Microbacterium sp. | reverse complement strand
AGCAGGCGGCGGGGGAGATGAAGCCCTGGGCCTCGATCTCCTTCCACGGCGCGTCGAAGCGCTTCGGTCCGATGAGGCTGAACACGTCGCCCTCGCGGCCGTCCTCGCGCACGAGCGTCGCCGTCAGGCCGAGCCGACGGCGGGCCTGCAGGTCCGCCGTCAGCTTGAAGACGGGAGCGGGCAGGAGGTGCACCTCGTCGTATACGACGAGTCCCCAGTCGAGCGCGTCGAGCAGGGCCAGGTGCGCGTACTCGCCCTTCCGCTTGGCGGTGAGGATCTGGTAGGTGGCGATCGTGACCGGCTTGACCTCTTTGACCTGCCCGGAGTACTCGCCGATCTCCTCGGCGGTGAGCGAGGTGCGCTTGATCAGCTCGTCGCGCCACTGGCGCGCGCTCACGGCGTTCGTCACCAGGATGAGGGTGGTGGTCTTCGTGTCGGCCATCGCCGCCGCGCCGACCAGCGTCTTGCCCGCACCGCAGGGGAGGACGACCACGCCGGAACCACCGTCCGTGAACGTGTCGACGGCCTTGCGCTGGTACGGACGCAGCGTCCAGCCGGCCTCGTCGAGATCGATCGGATGCGGTGTGCCCGGGGTGTAGCCGGCCAGGTCCTCGGCGGGCCAGCCGATCTTCAGCAGCTCCTGCTTGATGTGTCCGCGGGCCCACGGATCGATGACGTACGTGTCCGCGCTCGGGTGGGCGATCAGCAGTGGCTCGATGCGCTTGTTGCGGGCGACTTCGGCGAGCACCGCCGCATCCGTGGAGCGCAGGATGAGTGCCGACTCCTCGTCGCCGTGCGCGCCGCGCTCGATGACGAGGCGCCCATAGCGGGTGACCGTCTCGCGGATGTCGGTGGACACCGACGGCGGCACCGGGAACCGGGACCACCGGTCGAGGGTCGACAGCATGTCATCGGCATCGTGCCCGGCGGCCCGGGCGTTCCACAGACCCAGCCGGGTGATCCGGTAGGTGTGGATGTGCTCGGGGGCCCGCTCGAGTTCGGCGAAGACGGCGAGCTCGTGCCGCGCGTCCTCGGCATGGGGGTGCGCCACTTCGAGCAGGACGGTGCGGTCGCTCTGCACGATGAGGGGTCCGTCGGCCATAACCGAAAAGTCTACCGGCGGGCGGCGTCGCGGAGGCCGCGGCGTGGCGGAACCCTCAGGGATGCCGCACGCTCGCGATGCTCGAGAGCGGAAGGGTCCGCTCGACATCGGCGCCGCGGTCGAGCCCCCGCAGCCGACCGCCGCCGATACCCGTCGCTTCGAGGAGGAACGTGCGGCTCGTGCCGTTCGGCAGGCTCACCTCCACCTCGATGACCGACCGCGCGCGCACCGCCTGTTCCAGCTCCCGTTCGAGCCAGGCGGCATCCGCATCGGCGCCGTGCGTTGCGCGCAGTGCCTCGACGAGTCGCGCGTACTGCTCGGCGGCGTCCGCCTCCGGTGTCATGATGTTCGCGGCACGGCGGGAGAGCCGTTCGACCTCGTCGTCGCCGTCCACCGCGACCACCGGGTAGCGGGCGTCGATCAGCGACCAGTAGACCGCGTCGCGCGGTGCGCGCGAGACGAGCGCACCCTCGTGGGGGATGAGCCCCACGGGGCGGAGCGCCTGATCCACCGCGATCGTCGCCAGCACCTGCGGATCGCTGCTGCGCACGACGGTGCGGCCCGTCTCGCCGTCGGACGACACCCGCACGAGACCGTGGCGCGACGCCGTGGTCTCGATCAGGTAGTCGAGCGGTTGCGGGATGCCGGTCAGGGACAGCTCGCTGAGGAACGAGCGCAGCGACTGCGCCGATTCGCCCGCGCTGACGGCGGCGGTGAGGGATTCCGTCGTGAAGCGGTAGGTGGACGCCTGTGCACGCGTCTCGCGGACCGCCATCGACCGCAGCCGCTGCTCGGCCCGGGGGGCGAGCGGGCCGGGTGAGATGGCCGTGAGATCGGCCTGCAGGTAGATGCGATCGACCTCGGGGGGCAGGCGCGTCCCGAGGGCGTCGAGATCGGGGACGCCCGTCGTGCGGAGCCCCGTCGTCCACGCCGGCTCCACTCCCGGTTCGGCGAGGATTCCCCAGCGTCGCGCTCGGCGCGCGAGGACGGCGGCGCGAGCGGGCCACTCGGAATCGAGCGGGTAGGCCCCGGCCCATCCCTCGCTGGGCAGGAACCCGCCGCCCGGCAGGCGCAGGCCCGCGGGCAGGCGCGAGACGAACCCGTGGGCGACGATCGACCAACGGATGGTCGTCGTCTGCCCGAGCCAGGCGGTGGTCTCGACGGTGGTGCGCCACGACCGGTCGATGCCCTCGAGCAGGTCGGCGTCCGCCGCGAGGGCGACCAGGTCGTCGAGCTCCTCGGGATCGGCGACGGCGCCGTCCTCGATGAGTCGCCGCCGCTCGGCGACGCTCACCGCGCCGGCACCCGTACGCGGCAACGGCGCAGAGCGTGCGGCGACGAGCACGTCGGAGAGGGAGGAGACGGCGGAGAACGCGCGCTCGCCGGCGGCGGCGGTCGTGCGATCGTCTGCGGGGACGGGCGCGGGCGTGTGCACGGGTGCGGCGACGGCCGCCCCCGCCCGCAGGGCGCGAAGGCGCGCGGTCACCACGTCGAAGGGTCGCCCGTCCGCATCCACCAGGGCGAGGGCGGCCAGGGCGGCGGTCTGCGCGGGTGTTGCATCGCCCGAGAGCGCGGCGAGCAGGTCGGCGGGCAGTCGCGTCAGGGCACGGTCGACCGTGTTCTCGGCCAGCAGCGCCGCGGCGACGTCGAAGAAGTCGTGGGCCGGGTTCGGCAGCGGCAGCCGGCGGGCGGCGAACAACTCGGTGAGCTCCGCGTCGGCGGACGCGGCCAGCATCGTCGCCAGCGCGCGTTCGTCCGAGGAGTCGCCCACCGTCACGCGGCTCGGTTGGCCCGAGCCCTTCGGACGAAGGCCATGATGATGACGGCCAGCATCAGCACGAACGCGATCGGCGGCGCGATGTAGAGGACCACGCTGATCACCGGCCAGATCCCCGAGCCGAAGTCCTCGTGGTCGAGGCCGCTCGCGGTGGCGATGATGATCGCCAGGAAGCAGGCGATCGACAGCACGAGCAGACCGAGCGACATAAACGCGAGGATGCGGTCGATTCGGCGGACCGGGACGTCGCCGGCGGGAGTGGGCGTGCTCATCCGCATCAGCCTATCTCCTCGCACCGTTGCCGTAGGCTTGCGAGAGGGGATCCCCCCGTTTCGTCGCGCCCGCCCTCGTGCAGGCGCTTTATCCAGCGAGGTTTCCATGCCCACCGGCAAGGTCAGGTTCTACGACGAGGAGAAGGGCTTCGGCTTCATCACGACAGATGACGGCCAGGATGTCTTCCTGCACGCCACCGCCCTGCCGCAGGGGACGACGACGCTGAAGGCGGGCGCCCGGCTCGAGTTCGGCGTTGCCGACGGCAAGCGCGGCCTGCAGGCGCTGTCGGTGCGGGTGCTCGAAGCGCCGGTCAGCCTCGCCAAGCGCGCCCGCAAGCCCGCCGACGACATGGCCGTCATCGTCGAAGACCTCGTGAAGCTCCTCGACGGCATCGGCGGCGACCTGCGTCGCGGTCGCTACCCCAGCGCGTCGCACGCGAAGAAGATCGCCGCGGTCCTGCGCAAGGTCGCTGATGACATCGACGCCTGAGTCCCCGGATGTCACGCCCGCCCAGCCCGACGCCCTCGACGCGCCGGACGCGGCGGTGACCGAAGAGCCCGCCGCGGAGTCCGTCGAACTGCCCGAGCCCGACCCGCGACTCGTGGCCGCGCACGACCTCGCGCTCGCCGCGCTCCACGAGATCACGGCCCGCTCGTCGGTGGGTCCGGCGGCCGGCTACACGCCCGAGCCCGGCGGAGCGGTCTCGCTGCGTTTCGAGAATCGGCTCGCCGGCTACCCCGGCTGGTACTGGACGGTGTCGGTCGCGGTCGTCGAGGGCGCGGAGCCCACGGTTCTCGAGGCGGAGCTGCTGCCCGGAGCCGGCGCGCTGCTCGCGCCCGAATGGGTGCCGTGGGCGACCCGGCTCGCCGAATACCACGCGCAGCAGGCCCTGCTTGCAGAGACGGCCGACGACGCGACGGATGACGACGCGGCCGACGAGGACGAGACCGATGACCTCGACACCGAGGACCTCGACGACGTGGACGATCTGGACGCGGGGGACTTCGATCAGGACGGCTCGACGATCCTGCACGCGGGTGACGTCGACGGCGTCGACATCGACGAGCTCTACGAGGATGCCGACGACTCGGACGACGAGGACGTCTCGGACGATGACGACTCCGAGGACGACTCGGACGAGGATGACTCGGACGAGGACGAAGACGACTCCGACGAGGACGTCTCGGACGACGAAGACGACTCCGACGAGGACGTCTCGGACGACGAGGACGACCGCCGCTGAATCCGGGTGGGCGCGGGCTTCCCCGCGCCCACCGCGGACTCAGATGTTCTCGAGGGTGTAGTCGAGGCAGCGGATCAGCTGGCGCACGTCGTCCGGCTCGATCGAAGTGAACGTCGCGATCCGCAGCTGGTTGCGGCCGAGCTTGCGATAGGGCTCGGTGTCGACGATGCCGTTGTGGCGCAGGCTCGCCGCGATGGCCGCCGCATCCACGCTCTCGTCGAAGTCGATCGTGACGACGACGGGGGAGCGGTCGGCCGGGTCGGCGACGAACGGGGTCGTGACGGCCGTCGCCTCCGCCCACGCGTAGAGCGCGTTCGAGGACTCGTGCGTCCGCGCATCGGCCCACTGCAGACCGCCGTTGTCGACGATCCAGCGCAGCTGCTCGTCGAGCAGCAGCAGCGTGGTGATCGCCGGCGTGTTCAGCGTCTGCTGCAGGCGCGAGTTGTCGAGCGCGTTCTTCAGGCTGAGGAACTCCGGGATGTACCGATCGGATGCGGCGATGCGCTCGATGCGCTCGATGGCCGCGGGCGAGACGGCCGCGAACCACAGGCCGCCCTCCGAACCGAGGTTCTTCTGCGGCGCGACGTAGGAGACGTCGCTCTCCGCGACGGTGAAGTCGATGCCGCCCGCGGCGCTCGTGGCGTCGATGACGGTGAGCGCGCCCGCATCCGCGTTCACGCGACGGATCGAGGTGGCGACCCCCGTCGAGGTCTCGTTGTGCGGCCAGGCGTAGACGTCGACGCCCTCGACGGCCTCGGGCGCGACGCTCGTGCCCGGTGCGGCCTTGCGCACATCCGGCGCCTCGAGCCAGGGGGCGGCGGCCGCGGCCGCGAACTTGCCGCCGAACTCGCCGAACACGAGGTTCTGCGCGCGCCGCTCGATCAGGCCGAACGCGGCGGCATCCCAGAATGCCGTCGAGCCGCCGTTGCCGACGACGATCTCGTAGCCTTCCGGCAGTCGCAGCAGGTCGGCGAGCTGCGCGCGCACGCTGCCGACGAGGTTCTTGACCGGCGCCTGTCGGTGCGACGTGCCGAGCACGGCGGCACCGCGGCCGGTGAGGGCCGCCAGCTGCTCGGGGCGGATCTTGGACGGACCGCAGCCGAAGCGTCCGTCGACGGGGAGGATTTCGCGGGGCAGAACGACGTGGGACATGGGGAAAGTCTAGAGCTCGGCGGAAGGCGCGGCCCGGCCGAGCCCCCGCGCGGACGGATAGGCTGGACAGACCGGCTCCGACCCCGTCGAGGAACACATTCATGACTGATCTCATCGACACCACCGAGATGTATCTGCGCACGATCCTCGAGCTCGAGGAGGAGAACATCGTGCCGCTGCGCGCGCGCATCTCCGAACGGCTCGGCCACTCCGGCCCCACCGTCTCGCAGACGGTCGGGCGGATGGAGCGGGACGGACTCGTCGTGGTGTCCGACGACCGCACCCTGGAGCTCACCGGCGCCGGTCGGCAGAAGGCGGTCGACGTCATGCGCAAGCACCGGCTCGCCGAGCGTCTGCTCAGCGACGTCATCGGGCTCGACTGGGCGTACGTGCACGAAGAGGCATGTCGCTGGGAGCACGTGATGAGCGAGCAGGTCGAGCGTCGTCTGGTCGAACTGCTCGGCCACCCCACCGAATCGCCCTACGGCAACCCGATCCCCGGGCTCGACCAGCTCGGCGACGTGCCCTCCGCCACCTTCGAGGACGGCGTGGTGGGGCTGGTGCGCCTGCTCGAGAAGCGCGGCGGTCCTGTCGGCGGCACCGTACGCCGGCTCGCCGAGCCCGCCCAGGTGGATCCCGAACTGCTCCAGCAGTTGCGCAGCGCCGGCGTCGTGCCCGGCGCGGCCGGCACGTTCCGCTTCAACGAGGGCTACGTCCTCGTCGAGATGGACGGCTCCGAGGAGGGTCTCGAGCTGCCCGTCGAGGTCGCCGGACACATCTTCCTGGTCGACGAATCCCGCTGACGCGTCCTCTCCTCCCCAGGGCGTCGACCCTCCCCGGAAATTCGAGCCAGCGTGACATATTCGTTACCTTCGGGTAGCCTCGAGAAGTCCACAGGCGAGAAGCCCGCCGTCGGACCCCGCGCGGATTGCCTCTGACGGCTCGTCGTTCTCGCGGTGAAACCCGCATATCGTGCCCGATAACGAATGCCGACGAGCCAGCGCACCGCGCAGAGGCGACGGAGGATAAATTTGGCTGATCAGACCGATTCGTCGGCGAGCGGACCCGACGCTCGCGCTGCGGATTCCGCCACGAGCCGGCGCGGTATGCGCGACCTGGCCCGCTCCGCGAAGCGCGGCGTGGCACGCACCTCGGCGACCGTCGCTCGAACCGCCCGTCCCGCATCGGGGCACAGCTTCCGCAAGCCCCTGCGCAGCGTCGTCATCCTCGCGATGGTCGGCGGTCTCGTCGCCACCGTCGCGCTTCCCGCGTACGCGGCATTCAACACGTCCGCCGACGGCTCGGTCGCCGACGCCGTGACGATCGAGCAGGTCGCCGCTGACAACGCGCAGTCGCTCGTCGTCGCCTCGGACGTCACCACGACCGAACTCTCCCGCGACAGCTACGCGGCCACGACCTCCGAAGAGATCGAGAAGAAGAAGGCCGCCGAGGCCGCCGCCGCCCGCGCGGCCGCCTCCGGCTCGTCCGCATCCGTCTCCCGCGCATCCGTCGACCTCAGCATGGTCGCGCCCGGCAGCGGGGCCGTCCGGTGGCCGGTCGACATGTCGGGCATCCGGGTGGGACGCGGCCTCGGTGCCGACGGCTACCACCAGGGGGTCGACCTGCTCGGCGCAGAGGGCACGCCCGAATACGCCGCCGCGGCGGGTACCGTGCGCGTCGCCGGCTCGTACTACGGCTACGGCAACGCCGTCGTGCTCGACAGCGTCATCAATGGCCAGACCGTCTCGACCCTCTACGGTCACATGGTCAACGGCGGGGTGCTCGTCAGCCCCGGCCAGTACGTCGAGGCCGGGCAGATCATCGGCCTGATGGGCAGCACCGGCTCGTCGACGGCCAACCACCTGCACTTCGAGGTGCGCATCAACGGTGGTCTCGTCGACCCGATGGCCTGGCTGCAGGCGAACGCCGGCTGATCGCCCGCGTCCCCCGACGGCGGGTTTCCGCCGCCCCTCGCGTCCGCATCCGGCGACACGACATCCGATGTTCATCGTGTGTGGCGCCCGGGCGTGTCGCAGTGGGTTACCCTGAAGCTCGACGCTGAGAGAGGGCGGAGGGGAGCCGATGGGCAGCACACCACGCATCCGAACCATGGATGCGCTCGGTCTGTTCGCGCTTCGGCATCATGTCTTCGGATGCCACGGGGTTCCCGTGCGTTCACGGCGCTGTCCATAGGGCGGCGCCGTTTTTCGTTTTCATACCCCTGCTTCTTCACTCGTCGCTCGAATCGAATATCCGCGAAGCCGTCCCGGCCTATTCGAAGGACACGAAATGCGCACACTGGTGCTGAATGCCGGCTACGAGCCGCTCGCCGTGGTCTCGTTCAAGCGAGCCCTCGTGCTCGTCATGAACGAGAAAGCCACGGTCATCGAGCAGGTCGACGGGGATCCGGTCTGGGGAACGACGCGGGTGTACGACCGTCCCGCGGTCATCGTGCTGACGCGCTACGTGCGCATCCCGGGCGGCCGAGCCGTGCCGGTCACGCGCCGCGGCGTGCTGCGTCGCGATGCGCACCGCTGCGCGTACTGCGGCAAGTCGGCTTCCACGATCGATCACGTCCAGCCCCGCTCGCGCGGCGGCAAGGACACGTGGGAGAACCTCGTGGCGTGCTGCCTGCGCTGCAACAACGTCAAGGGCGACCGCACGCCGCAGGAGATGTCCTGGTCGTTGCGCCTCGTGCCCGGCATGCCCCGGGGGACCCAGTGGACGGTGCGCGGCACCGAGCGCGCCGATCCGCAGTGGGAGCCGTACCTCGCCATCGCGGCGTGACCGCCGACGTGTGATGGCTCTTCTCCGACGATGATCGGCAGCCGCCGTGGATGCGGCCGTGATGGGATGGATGGATGACCCGGGCTCTCATCGTGATCGACATGCAACGCGGCTTCGACGACCTCTCGTTCTGGGGGGCGACCGCGAACCCCGCCTGCGAGGACAACGTGCGTGCGCTGCTCGACGCGTGGACGACGCGGGCCGAGCCGATCGTCGTCGTCCGCCATGACTCGGTGTCGCCGGGGTCGCCGCTGCATCCGTCGAGCCCTGGGAACGCGCTCGTCGACGCCGTGGCGGACGCATCCGCGGATCTGCGGATCTCGAAGAACGTCAACTCCGCGTTCTACGGCGATGTCGACCTGCATGCCTGGCTGCAGGAGCGCGGCATCGGCGAGGTCGTGGTGTGCGGGATCCAGACCAACATGTGCGTCGAGACGACCGCGCGGATGGCGGGGAACCTCGGCTACGACACGACCGTCGTGCTGGATGCCACCCGCACCTTCGACCTCGAGGCCGAGGTGCCGGGCGTGGGCTCCGTGGTGCGTTCCGCGGCGGAGCTCATGGCGTCGACGGCCCTCGTGCTGCAGCAGGGCGGCGTAGCCCGCAACCGCACGACGGCCGATCTCGTCGCCTGATCCCTCCCGCGCCGCTCGGTGTGCGTGTGCGCGTCGGCGTGCGCCTGGGTGCGTTCGCCGGGTTCGGGGCGCGATTTCTGCTGTGGGGCGCGATGTTTGCGCCCCACAGCGAGGATCGGGCCCCACACCGGGGAGGGCGGGTGTCCGCGGGGCGTGATGGAATCGCGACACGCCGGGATCTCCGCCGATGTCGGCGGTCGATCGTATCTTCGACACTGGCATTGAGAAGTTAGAACATAAGTTCTAGCCTGTCGGAGTGAAGGTGATCGTGCGAGAAGACGCCGTCGGCGAGGTCCGGCGCCTGCGCGCGCAGCTCGAGCGGGTGCAGGGCCGGCGCATGGATGCCGCCGTCCTGCCCACCCATCCTTCGCTCGCCGCCCTCCTGCCGGGCGGCGGGCTCCGCGCCGGCGCGGCGTACTCCGTGGCGCCGTCGTCGTCGCTCCTGCTCTCGCTCATGGCCCGCCCCTCGCGCGAGGGGGCCTGGTGCGCGGCGATCGGCATGCCCGAGCTCGGTGCCGAGGCGGCGGCGGCGCTGGGGGTGGCGCTCGAACGACTCGTGCTCGTGCCCGACCCCGGTCCGCGGTGGCTCAGCGTCGCCGCCACCCTCGCCGAGGTCATGCCCGTGGTCGCGGTGCGAGCGACGGGGCGGGTCTCCGAGGCCGAGGCGTCGAGATTCATGGCCCGGATGCGGGATCGCGGCGCGACGCTGCTCGTGCAGGGGGTGTGGCCGCAGGCCGAGGCGGCGTTGCAGATCGGCGAATCCGAATGGCGCGGGCTCGGCGACGGGCACGGGTATCTGTCGTCGCGGGCGGTCACCGTCACCGTGCAGTCGCGCCGGTCGCCCGTGCCGCGGCGGGCGCGCATGCTGCTGCCCGACCGTGAGGGATCACTCGCGCCGATGCCCGGTACCGTCGAGACGCCGCTGCCGGTGCCCATGCGGGCGGTGGGCTGAGATGCCCGAGCCGATCCGCAGTCTCGTGATCTGGGTGCCGGACTGGCCCGTCGTCGCGGTGCGGCGCGATCGGATGGCGCCCGATCAGGCGCCGTCCGCGGGCGTCGCGCCCGCCGATGCGTCGAACGACGAGCCCGCGGTGCCCGACGAGGAGACGCCGGAGCTGCCCGCCGACGTCCCGCTCGCGGTGATCGAGAAGAATCTCGTGGTCGCGTGCTCGGGCAGCGCCCGTGCCGAGGGGGTGCGGCGCGGCCAGCGTCGGCGAGACGCGCAGGCGCACTGCCCGCGCCTCGAGATCGTGGCGGCGGATGCGGCGCGCGACCATCGGCTCTTCTCCCCGCTCGTCACCGCGATCGAACAGCTCGCCCCCCATGTGCAGGTCATCCGTCCGGGCCTGTGCGCGTTGAAGGCGCGCGGTCCCGCGCGGTACTACGGCGGTGAGTCGGCGGCCGCCGAGACGTTGCGCGGGGCCCTCGCGGCGCGGGGGATCGGCGATGCCCGCGTGGGGATCGCCGACGGGCCCTTCACCGCGGAGCAGGCTGCCCGGGCGGCCACCCGCGCCGACGACCCGGTACGGGTGGTGCCGCCGGGCGGGGCGGCGGACTTCCTCGCGCCGCTGCCCGTGGTCGCCATGGTCGACGCCGCGGCGGGCGCGGGCACCGACCTCGCCCATCTCCTCTCCCGGCTGGGGGTGCACACCCTGGGCGCGTTCGCCGCGCTCGATGAGGACCGCATCCGGGAGCGCCTGGGCGAGCGAGGCGTGCATCGGCGCGCGCTGGCGTCCGGCGCGGATTCGCGCCCCGTCGAGCCGCGGGTCCCACCCGCCGAGCTGCACCGCGAGGTGGTCTTCGACCCGCCCGTCGAGATCGCGGAGCAGGCGGCGTTCGGCATGCGCGTCGCGGCGGAGCAGTTCAT
>JAVBUN010000180.1:0-12180 GCA_031555335.1 Microbacterium sp. | reverse complement strand
CCAGATGGCGGCCTCGTCGGGCACGACACGGGTGGTGCCGAGAAGGAGCAGCGCGCACGGGATGAGGGCCGACAGCAGCAGTCCCCACGAGTCGCGCACCGCCTCGCGGAACGCGTCGCCGAGGCCGACGACCCGCCCGTGTTCGAGCCCGTGATGGGCCACCGTACCCGCGTAGACGTGGGCCGACCAGAACACCACGACGGTCACGACGACCGTCACCAGCACCTGCCACGACGTGGCGCCGTGCGACCCGCTGACGACGATCATCCCGGACACGAGCAGCACGCCGTAGACCGCCTGCTCGGTCGCGAAGCTCGCGCGTACGAGGTCGGAGGGGAAGAAGCCGGGCCGGTGCGTTCGCTCGCTCACGAGCGGACCGTATCACCCGGCTCCCGGCCGTGCACGGGTAGCCTGTCGGCGTGCGCCGTCCCGATTCCCCCGCCGCCCCCGCGCCGCCCGCGCTCTCGCCGATGCTGCGTGTGCTGATCGGACTCGCCGCATCCGTCATCGTTCTCGGCGGGCTCTACCTCGGCCGCGAGATCGCCGGACCGCTCTTCCTCGCCGCCGTGATCGTCATCATCTGCCACCCGGTGCGCCGGCCGCTCGAGCGCCGGGGCTGGCCGGCGTGGGCGGCCACGACCGCGGGGAGCGTCGTGGCGTACCTCGTGCTCGCCGTCATGGCGGCGCTGCTCGTCTTCGCGGGCGCCGAGTTCGCGCGGCTCGTCGCCGACTCCGCCGACGACCTGCGGGCGGCGGGACAGGGGCTCGTCGACGCGCTCGCCGCCTCGGGGCTGCAGGCCGAGTCGGCGGATGCGGTCGCCTCCCTCCTCGACCCCGCCCGCCTCGCGTCGTTCGCGGCATCGCTCGGCGGTACGGTGCTCGGCGTGCTGACGGCGGCGTTCTTCGTGCTGTCGTACGTGATCTTCATGGCGGCCGACGGTGCACGGTACACCCGGGCCGAGCGTTCGTTCGGAGCCGTCGCGCGGCCGGCGCTCAGCCGCATCCGCACGTTCAACCGCGGCGTCCGCCGGTACTACGTCGTCAATGCGACGTTCGGGGCGATCGTGGCGGTCGTCGACGGTCTGGCGCTCTGGGCGATCGGCGTGCCGGCGCCGGTCGTGTGGGCCATCCTCGCCTTCGTCACCAATTTCGTGCCGAACATCGGGTTCGTGCTGGGGCTGATCCCGCCCGCCGTGCTCGCCTTCGTCGTCGGCGGCTGGCCGCTCCTGCTCGCCGTGGTGGCGATCTACTGCGTCGTCAACGTGGTGCTCCAGGTCCTCGTCCAGCCCAAGTTCGTCAGCGACGCGGTCAGCCTCAGCCTGACGCTGAGCTTCTTCTCGGTCATCTTCTGGACCTTCGTGATCGGCCCGCTCGGGGCCATCCTCTCGATCCCGCTCACGCTGCTCGTGCGGGCCCTGGTGCTCGAGGGGGACCCCTCCGCACGCTGGCTGCGCTGGCTCTCGGGCGACCCGGATGCGGTGCCGCCCCCGGTCGATGCATCACCGCCCGCGCCGACGGGGTCGAGGCGTCGCCGCCGGGAGTGATCGCACGGGGCGGTGCGGATGTCGGATGCGCATTCTAGTCTGTGATGCGACGCCGCGCACGCCGTGCAGCAGCCGGTCCGTGACGTCCGATCCCACGGAGAGTGCATGCTCGGTCGAGTCCTGTTCCGCTATCTGAAGACGTACCGCTGGCTCCTGGCCGGGGTGCTGGTCTTCCAGTTCATCTCGGCGATGGCCTCGCTCTACCTGCCGCGACTGAACGCCAACATCATCGACGAGGGCGTGGCCCGCGGCGACACCGCCTACATCTGGTCGACGGGCACGCTGATGCTCGTCATCTCGCTCGGACAGATCACGGCGTCGATCATCGCGACCTACTTCGCCGCGCGCGCCGCCATGGCCGCGGGTCGCGACATCCGCCGCGACGTGTTCGAGAAGGTCAGCGCGTTCTCCGAGCGCGAGGTCTCGCAGTTCGGCCCGGGATCCCTGATCACGCGCAACACGAACGACGTGCAGCAGGTGCAGATGCTCGCCATGATGGGCGCCACCATGCTCGTCACGGCGCCCCTGCTGGCCATCGGCGGTGTCGTCATGGCCCTCCAGCAGGACGTCGGGCTCAGCTGGCTCATCGCCGTGTCGGTGCCGACGCTGCTCGTGATCGCGGGACTCGTGATCAGCCGCATGGTGCCGCTCTTCCGGCAGTTCCAGACGCGACTGGATGCCGTGAACCGCATCATGCGCGAGCAGCTGACGGGCGTGCGGGTCGTCCGTGCGTTCGTGCGCGAGAGCATCGAAGAGGAGCGCTTCCGCGGCGCCAACACCGACATCCTGGTCGTCGGGCGCAAGGTCGGGTCGCTGTTCGTGCTGCTCTTCCCCCTCGCGATGCTCGTGCTCAACGTCACCGTCGTGGGCGTGATCTGGTTCGGCGGCATCCAGGTCGACGCCGGCAACGTCGAGATCGGCACCCTGTTCGCCTTCATGCAGTACGTCGGTCAGATCCTCATGGGCGTGCTGATGGCGAGCTTCATGACGATCATGATCCCGCGCGCGGCGGTGTCGGCGGAGCGCATCGGCGAGGTGCTGGCCTCCGAGTCCACGCTCGTGCGACCGCCGCATCCGGTGTCCGACTTCCCCGACCCCGGCAGCGTCGCCTTCGAGGACGTCGCGTTCACGTATCCCGGCGCCGAGTCGCCCGTGCTGCAGGGCCTCAGCTTCGAGGTCGCGCGGGGCGAGACGCTCGCGATCGTCGGGTCGACGGGATCGGGCAAGACGACCCTCGTCTCCCTCATCCCGCGGCTGTTCGACGTGACCTCCGGCGCGGTGCGGGTCGGCGGCGTCGACGTGCGCCAGGCCGATCTCGACCGGCTGTGGCACGGCATCGGCCTCGTTCCGCAGCGGCCGTTCCTGTTCACCGGCACGGTCGCCTCCAACCTGCGCTTCGGCCGCGAGGACGCGACCGACGACGAGCTGTGGGACGCGCTCGAGATCGCGCAGGGCAGAGACTTCGTCGAAGAGATGGAGGGCGGGCTCGAGGCGCGCATCGCGCAGGGCGGCACCAACGTCTCGGGCGGGCAGCGGCAGCGTCTCGCGATCGCCCGCGCCATCGTCCATCAGCCCGATCTGCTCGTCTTCGACGACTCGTTCTCGGCGCTCGATCTGCGCACCGACGCCCGATTGCGACACGCGCTCTGGCAGGCCCTCCCCGACGTGACGAAGGTCGTGGTGGCGCAGCGCATCTCGACCGTCACCGGGGCCGACCGCATCCTGGTGCTGGACGCCGGACGGATGGTGGGGCTCGGCACTCACGAGGAGCTGCGCGAGGCGAACGCCACCTACCGTGAGATCGTCGACTCGCAGCTGGGGGTGGAGGCATGAGCGTTCCCGATTCCCTGACTGAGGAAGAGCGCCTCGAGCTCGAGCTCGCCGAGCAGGCCCGACAGGCATCCGGGTCCTGGGACTCCGTGGCGCCCGGCAAGGCGACGAACTTCGGCCGCTCGTTCGCCCGCCTGATCGGGCTGCTGAAGCCCCATGCGCTCGCCTTCGTGTTCGTGTCGATCCTCGGCGCGGTGGGTGTGCTGCTGGCCGTCATCGCGCCGCGCGTACTCGGCGATGCAACCAACATCATCTTCGAGGGCGTCGTCTCGTCATCGCTGGGCGCGCAGTTCCCGGTGGGCACCCCGCAGGCCGACATCGTCGCGGCCCTGCAGGCGGCCGGGCAGTCCGATCTCGCCAACGTCGTCTCGGCGATGCCGGACTTCTCCGTCGGCACCGGCGTCGACTTCGAGCGGCTGCGGATGGTGACGATGGCGGCCCTCGGCATCTACATCGCGAGCGCCTTCCTGACCTGGATCCAGGGCTTCGTCATCAACATCATCATGGTGCGCACCATGTGGCGGCTGCGCGAGTCCGTCGAGGCGAAGATCAACCGACTGCCGCTGTCGTACTTCGACAGGGTGCAGCGCGGCGAGCTGATCTCCCGGGTCACGAACGACATCGACAACATCACCCAGACGATGCAGCAGTCGCTGTCCACCGTCGTCACCTCCGTGCTGACGGTGGTCGGCGTGCTCGTGATGATGTTCTCGATCTCGTGGCAGCTCGCGATCGTCGCGCTCATCTCGCTCCCGCTCATGGCGGTGATCTTCGGCGTCATCGGGCCACGGTCGCAGAAGGCGTTCGGCACGCAGTGGCGCAAGGTCGGGCGCCTGAACGCCCGCGTCGAGGAGTCGTTCTCCGGCCATGCGCTGATGAAGGTGTACGGACGTGAGGCCTACTCCCGCGAGAAGTTCCAGGCCGAGAACGAGGAGCTCTACCAGGCGAGCTTCCGCGCCCAGTTCCTCTCCGGCATCATCATGCCGGGCATGATGTTCGTCGGAAACCTCACGTACGTGGGCATCGCGGTGCTCGGCGGTCTGATGGTCGCGAGCGGTCAGCTGCGTCTCGGCGACGTCCAGGCGTTCATCCAGTACTCGCAGCAGTTCACACAGCCGCTCTCCGAGCTCGGCGGCATGGCCGCGGTCATCCAGTCGGGCACCGCCTCGGCGGAGCGGGTGTTCGAGCTGCTCGACGCCGAGGAGCAGCATCCCGACGATCCCGCCGCGCCGCGGCCGGCGGGCGGCGAGGGTGTCATCGAGTTCGAGCACGTGCGGTTCTCGTACACCCCCGACCACCCGCTCATCACGGATCTGTCGTTCCGTGTGGAGCCCGGGCAGACCGTCGCGATCGTCGGCCCGACGGGGGCCGGCAAGACGACGCTCGTGAACCTCATCATGCGGTTCTACGAGCTGGACGGCGGGCGCATCCTGCTCGACGGAGAGGACATCGCCGGCTTCTCGCGTGACGACGTGCGTTCGCGTACCGGGATGGTGCTGCAGGACCCCTGGCTGTTCGCCGGCACGATCCGCGACAACATCCGCTACGGTCGCGAGTCGGCGACCGAGGACGAGATCATCGAGGCCGCCGTCGCCACGCGCGTCGATCGCTTCGTGCGCTCGCTCCCCGACGGTTACGACACCGTGCTCGACGAGGACGCCTCGAACGTCTCGGCGGGCGAGAAGCAGCTGATCACGATCGCCCGGGCGTTCGTCGCCCAGCCGACGGTGCTGATCCTCGACGAGGCGACGTCCTCGGTCGACACCCGCACGGAGCTGCTGCTGCAGCATGCGATGGCGGCGCTCCGCGAGGGGCGCACGTCGTTCGTGATCGCGCACCGCCTCTCCACCATCCGGGATGCCGACCTGATCCTGGTCATGGAGCACGGTGACATCGTCGAGAAGGGCACGCACGAAGAGCTCATCGCGGCCGAGGGGGCGTACTGGCGGCTCTACCGGGCGCAGTTCGAGGAGGCTGTGGCGAACCCCGCCGACGCCGCGGCACCGGCGGCCGCCGCCGAACTCGACGAGGGGGTGGCGTCACCCGCGGCGGAGTGAGGCGCCGACCAGTCGGCGAGGGCGCGGGGTGCCTCGGGCGCGGTGACCCGCTACGCCGGGTCGATGCGGAGGACCTCGGCGGACTCGCCGAGCGGCAGGTCCTCGACGATCCGCAGGGTGCGGGCGAGCGCGTCCACGTCCCCGATCACCGTGCCGAAGCGCTGTCGGTCGCCGCACACCGCGGTGAGGGTCACGAGGTGCGTGCCGGTGTCCCAGGTGTAGGTGGCGAACGGCGGTACCTGCGGGTTCGGCGGCAGATCCATGACGAGACGCTCGCCGGCGCCCAGATGCGGGTTGCGGAACGGCTCGGTGTCGTCGTACTCGATGGGCATCATCGCGCGCGCGGTGCGCAGCTGCGGGGTGAGCTCCTGCACCTGCGCGAGCACGACGATGAGCTCGGGGTCGCTCTTCCACATCCACGCGAGCACCCGGCCGGCCGCGCGTCGCATGAGGAACGGGGTCGCCTGGCTCATGATCCATGCCGCGACGCCCCCGCCCGGGCGCGGCTGCGCCCCGGACACCGCGCCCGCCTGGCCGAGCAGCATCCGGATCGCCTTCTTGCGGTGGCGGCGCCCCCGGAATCCGAGGGATTCGGTGACGGGCACCCAGCGATCGGCGGATGCGTCGGCCTGCAGTCTGAGCATGCGTCCAGGCTAGGCCTCCGCCGCTGTGCACGACGGCGGAGATTCTCGGCGACGCGCGGTGGATATCGGTGACCGCACGGGGTGTCGGCGACGATCTCCGCCGTTGTGCACGTGGTGGGCGTGCGGGGCGGCCACCGACGCCCCTCACCCGTACCCGGGTGTGGCTCCGAGGTCCGGAGAAGCCCTCGGGTACAGTGGTCGGAGCCTGTGCAGACCCCGCACGCGATGCAGAGATTGGCAGCCACCACCCCCGTGACTACCCCCTCGACTCCGGATGTCCCCCACGACCGTGCCGCCACCGGCGTGGACACGCGCGCCGACGAAGCGATCGAGTCGCCGCGGCCGCTGACGATCGTGATCGGATGCGACACGTTCGCCCCCGACGTCAACGGCGCCGCCCGCTTCGCGGAGCGCCTCGCCGCCGGGCTCGCGCAGCGCGGCCACGACGTGCACGTCATGGCGCCCGCGCAGCGTTACCGCCGGTTCCCGCCCGCGACCGAGATCATCGAGGGCGTGCCGATCACGGTCCACCGCATCCCCGCCGTGCGCTGGCCCCCGCACGACTGGCTGCGTTTCGTCTGGCCGTGGCGCGCGAAGCACTACGCACGTCAGGTGCTCGACAGCGTGCAGCCCGACGTCGTGCACATCCAGTCGCACATCGTGATCGGCCGCGGCCTCGCCCGCGAGGCGCGCAAGCGCGGCATCCCCGTCGTCGCGACGAATCACGTGATGGCCGAGAACATCCTCGACTTCACGACGCTTCCGCCGCTGCTGGACAAGCTGTTCCTGAAGATGGCGTGGGACGACGCGGCGCGCACGTTCCACATGGCGCGGGTCGTCACGACGCCCACGCGGCGCGCGGCGCAGTTCCTCGAGGCGACGATCGACATCGACGGCGTCATCCCGATCAGCTGCGGCATCGACGCGACCGGCTACCGCCCCGACCTCACGCCGCGCCCGCGCAACCGCATCCTGTTCGTCGGTCGGCTGACGACCGAGAAGCACATCGACACCCTGCTGCAGGCGCTCGCGAAGCTCGACCCCGCGCTCGAGGCGACCGTCGACATCGTCGGCGGCGGCGACCAGCGCAAGTCGCTCGACGCGCTCGTGCAGCAGCTCGGCCTCGCGGACCGGGTCACCTTCCACGGTCGGGTCGAGGAGGAGGACCTCCGCGCCCTGTACTCGCGCGCCTCCGTCTTCGCGATGCCCTCGATCGCCGAGCTGCAGTCGATCGCCACGATGGAGGCCATGGCGTCGGGGCTCCCCGTCGTCGCGGCCGACGCGCTCGCCCTTCCGCATCTCGTCCACGACGGCGAGAACGGCTGGCTGTTCCGCCCGCAGGATGCCGACGACCTCGCGGCCAAGCTGACCCGCGTGCTGACCGCATCCCCCGAGGAGTACCGGGCGCTGCAGGAGGGATCGCTGAAGGGCGTCGAGATCCACGACATCGCGCGGACGCTCTCGACCTTCGAGGCTCTCTATCGCGGCGAGCCCGTCGGGAAGTAGCGCGTGCGCCTGTTCTTCGACGCGCGGTACATCCGCACGGACTTCCACGACGGCATCAGCCGGTACTCGCAGGAGCTCGCGCACGCGCTCGCCCCGCTGGCGGCGGCGGAGGGCGTGGAGCTGGTGTTCCTCATCCACGACGCCGCGCAGATCCCGCATCTGCCGGCGGATGCCGTGCACCTGCGCATCCACGCCCCCACGTCGGCGAAGGAGCCGTTCACGCCGTCCGTGGTGAACGCGTTCGCCCCGGATGCGGTGTTCTCGCCGCTGCAGACGATGGGCTCGCGCGGACGCCGCTACCGGCTCATCCTGACCCTGCACGACATGATCTACTACCGGCACCGCACGCCGCCGCGCGCGCTGTCGCTGGGCGTGCGGGTGCTCTGGCGCCTGTTCCATCTGAGTTACGTGCCGCAGCGCCTCACGCTCGACGGCGCCGACCTCGTCGCGACCGTCAGCGAGACGAGCCGGCGCCAGTTCGAGGCGGTGCGCCTGACGAAGCGGCCGATCGTCGTGGTGCCGAACGCGCCGCAGCGCCTCGCCGAGCTGCTCCCGGCCGGCGGACCCCTGCCCGGCCGCGCCCCGCGGAACATCGTCTACATGGGTTCGTTCATGGGCTACAAGAACGTCGAGACGCTCGTGCGCGCGATGGGGCTCCTGCCCGGTCGCACGCTGCACCTGCTCAGCCGCATCACCCCCGCCCGTCGGGCCGAGCTTGCCGGGATCGCTCCGGCCGGTGCGCGGATCGTCTTCCACGACGGCGTCTCGGATGCGGAGTACGCAGCCCTGCTCGCCGACGACGCGGTGCTCGCCACGACGAGTCTCGACGAGGGTTACGGCCTGCCGCTCGCGGAGGCGCTCGCGCTCGGGGTGCCGGCTGTCGCGAGCGATCTGGAGATCTTCCACGAGGTCGCGGGGCCCGGCGCCCTGTACGTCGATCCGCTCGATCCCGCCGCGGTCGCGGATGCGGTCCGCTCGCTCGACGACGACGCGGCCCGCGCCGCCGTGATCGCGGCGGGGACCGCGCACATCGCCCGCTTCACCTGGAACGAGTCGGCCCGACGGCTGCTCGACGCGGTGCGCTCCCTCGACTGACGCCGCCGGCATCGGGCGCTAGCTGCTCGCGGCGGCGCCCGTGAGGATCAGGTCGAGTCCGGCGAGGAACTGCTGTCGGTCGTCGTGATCGGACAACTGCGCCGTGACGCGGTGGACGAACGGGAACCGCGTCGGATCGAGCTGCGTCCACCGGTCGGCGATTGTCGCGAGGAAGGCGGCGCGATCCGCACCGGCGGCGAGCCGGGCATTGGCCGCGTTCTGGCCCGCGACGCCGAGGACGTAGTTCACGAGGGTGGCGGCGCAGTCGAACTGGGCCGCGGGAGGCACGCCGAGCCCCGTGAGCCGGCCGCCGATGCTCTCGAAGATCCGCACCATGGCCGACTGCCAGGGTTCGCGCGTCAGCTGCGCGCCCACCCAGGGGTGAGCATCGATTGCGTCGAAGACGCCGAGCGAGACCGCGCGGATCGCCGCGCGGGCGTCTCCCTCGCCCGACGGCTCGGTGGTCACCCGGGCGATGACGTCGTCGGCCGCCGCGGCGAGCAGGTCGTCCTTACTGGCGACATGCCAGTAGATCGCGCCAGCGCCGGTGGACAGCCGGGCGGTGAGAGCGCGGAACGTCAGGGCGCGCTCACCCTCCGCATCCAGGATCGCGATCGCGGCGGCGACGATGCGCCCGCGCGTCAGCGCATCGGTACGTCGTTCGCCATTTCGCGCATCTGACATGCACTCATCTTGACACATCTGGAATGATGTTCCATTCTAAAGTGGAACGACATTCCAGATGTCGATGAAAGGAAGACATGTCCTCTCACATCACGATCGTCGGCGCCGGCCTCGGTGGGCTCACGCTGGCGCGCGTCCTCCACCTCAACGGCCTCCCCGTCACGGTCTACGAGGGTGAGCCGTCCGCGGACGCCCGTAGCCAGGGCGGGATGCTCGACATCCACGAATACAACGGCCAGCCCGCGCTGGAGACCGCAGGGTTGTTCCCGCAGTTCCTGGCGCTCATCCATCACGGCGGCGAAGCGTCGCGCGTGCTCGACACCGACGGCTCTGTGCTGCTCGACGAGCCGGACGACGGTACCGGCGGTCGCCCTGAGGTCAACCGCCCTGACCTCCGCCGCATCCTGCTCGATTCCCTCCCGGAGGGCATCATCCAGTGGGGGAAGAAGCTCACCGGGGTCACGGCTCTCGGCGACGGCCGGCACGAGCTCGCCTTCGCGGACGGGAGCACAGTGCGCACCGAGGTCCTCGTGGGCGCCGACGGCGCCTGGTCGAAGATCCGCCCCCTGCTCTCCGATGCGACACCCGAATACGTGGGGACGTCGTTCATCGAGACCTACCTCTTCGATGCGGACGAGCGGCACGCCGCATCCGCCACCGCCGTCGGAGACGGGGCACTGTTCGCCCTCGCCCCTGGCAAGGGGATCCTCGCGCACCGGGAACCCGGCGCGGTCCTGCACACCTACGTCGCGCTCAACCGTTCCGCCGACGAGATCGGCGACGTCGTCGGCGCCGATCCGGCCGCGGCGACCGCGCGGGTGGCGGCGGAGTTCGAGGGCTGGGATCCGGCGCTCACCGCGCTCATCACGGATGGCGAGACCGCGCCCGTCGCACGCACCATCAACGCTCTGCCCATCGGACACCGGTGGGACCGCGTGCCGGGCGTGACGCTCCTCGGAGATGCGGCGCACCTGATGTCGCCGTTCGCCGGCGAGGGGGCGAACCTGGCCATGTTCGACGGAGCGAAGCTCGGCACGGCGCTCGCCGCGCACCCGGACGACGTCGAAGCCGCGCTCGCCGCGTACGAGGCGGAGCTGTTCCCGCGGAGTGAGGCGGCTGCGGCCGAGGCGCATCGCAATCACCAGCTCTTCTTCGACGACCGCGCTCCTGCCGGGATTCTGGAGCTGTTCACCGGCGCCCTCGAGGAGGACGGGCGATGACCCGGGCCGTACTCGTCCAGGCCGCGGACGGGCCAGGAGCCATCACCGTCGGCATCCGCCAGGTGCGGCAACCGCGCGAGGGCGAAGTGCTCCTGCGAGTCCGCGCGGCCGCCGTCAATCCGGCGGACGTCGCCCTGTGGCGGACGCTCGGCGGCGGGGACGTTCCGGTGCCGTTCACACCGGGGATGGACGCGGCCGGCGAGGTCGAGTCGGTGGGTCCCGGGGTGAGTCACCTCGCGGTGGGACAGCGGGCGATGGCGGTCGTCTTTCCGCGACGGCCCGAGGGGGGTGCGCAGGCGGAGCGCATCGTCGTGCCCGCCGCCTCTGCGGTCGGCGTGCCCGACGGGCTCGATCTCGTCGCGGCGGCGACCGTGCCGATGACCGGGCTCACCGCTCTCGAAGCGCTCCGTACGCTCTCGCTCGCGCCCGGCGCCACGATCGCCGTCACTGGTGGCGCGGGTCTGCTGGCCTCCTACGTGATCCCCCTCGCCGTACGGGCGGGCTTGCGGGTGATCGCGGACGCGAAGCCGGAGGATATGGACCTCGTGGCGTCGTTCGGCGCCGACAGTGTCGTCCCCCGCGGTGGCGCATTCGTGGATGCCGTGCGCCGTGTCGTGCCGTCGGGGGTTGACGGCGTGATCGATACGGCCTCGATCACGGCCGCCGTGCTGCCCGCGGTGCGCGACGGCGGCGTCGTCGTCTACGTCCGCACTTGGGACGCAGCCGCACCGGAGCGCGGCATCGAGACGCGACGGGTGAGCGTCGGAAATGCGCTGCAGAACACCGCCTGGCTGGACCGGCTCGCCCTCGCCGCGTCGGAGGGCGAACTCCCGCTCCGCGTGGGCGAGACCTACGCGCCGGAGGCTGCGCAGGAGGCGTACGAACGGATGGCCTCCGGCGGTCTGCGAGGCCGAGGCGTGATCGTCTTCCCGTAGGGGCCGGTCGGCGGCGGCGCTCAGAGCCAGCCGCGCTGCACGCGCAGGGTGGTGGTCGGCGGAGTCTCCGCGGGTGCGCCGGCACCGTCCTGCGCTGGCGGCGCGGGCTTCTGCGGCGCGGGGAGCCGCGTCCGGTCTGTCCGTACGGGGCGGTAGCCGTCGCGGGCGACGGTGACGATCGTGCCGACGATCGCGGCGAGGGAGACGAGGCCGAGGAGGACGAGAAGGATCATGGCAGTTAACCTACGCATGGCGTAAAAGAGCCACGAGTGGCAGGATGGACATGGATCGCGTAGATTCTGCCAAACGCGGTTCCGCCGCATCCGCCCCTCGATGGAGATCCCGTGAAGACCGTCGCCGTCATCGTGCAGCCGGGGTTCGCCCCGTTCGAATTCGGACTCGCCTGCGAGGCCTTCGGCCTCGATCGCTCGGACGACGGGATCGACGTGTTCGACTTCCGCGTGTGCGCGATCGAGCCCGGTGTCGTTCCCTCGAACATCGGGTTCTCCATCAATGTGGAGCACGATCTCTCCTTCGCCGACGAGGCCGACCTCGTCGTCGTGACCCCGGTGCCGCGGTCGACCTGGGGCGAGCTCGACGACCGGATCGCGGGCGTCCTGCAGCGTGCGGCGGCGCGCGACTCCTGGTTGCTGAGCGTCTGCAGC
>JAVBUN010000129.1:0-11293 GCA_031555335.1 Microbacterium sp. | reverse complement strand
GGCGAAGCGGCAGGAATTCGAGATGCGGTCGGCCCCGATCGTCGGTGGCGTCAACGTCCAGAAGGGCAACGGCGAGATCATCCGGATGCGTCGCGGCGCATCGATCGCGGACTTCGCCGACAAGATCGAGGCGATCGCCGGCTACACGGTGCAGCCCGGCACGCTCGTGACGATCCTCTTCAACCTCGGTGAGATGGCGACGGCGACGGAGTCGCTCGACGAGGCCACCTTCGAGGTGCTCGGCGCCGAACTCGGCTACAAGATCCAGATGGTCTACCCCGAGGACGAGGACCAGGAGCTCCTCGAGAGCTTCGGTCTCGCTCTCGACCAGGAGCTCGAGGACGAGGACGAGGCCGACCTCGAGATCCGTCCGCCGGTCGTGACCGTCATGGGTCACGTCGACCACGGTAAGACGCGACTGCTCGACGCCATCCGTCAGACCAACGTGGTCGCGGGCGAGGCCGGCGGCATCACGCAGCACATCGGTGCCTACCAGGTCTGGACCGAGCACGAGGGCATCGAGCGCGCCATCACCTTCATCGACACCCCGGGTCACGAGGCCTTCACGGCCATGCGTGCCCGTGGTGCGCAGGTGACGGACCTCGCGATCCTCGTGGTCGCGGCCGACGACGGCATCATGCCGCAGACGGTCGAGGCGCTGAACCACGCACAGGCGGCGGGCGTTCCGATCGTCGTGGCGGTCAACAAGATCGACAAGCCCGACGCCAACCCCGGCAAGGTGCGCCAGCAGCTCACCGAGTACGGCCTGGTGGCCGAGGAGTACGGCGGCGACGTGATGTTCGTCGACGTGTCGGCCCGCAACAACATCAACATCCAGGAGCTCCTGGATGCGGTGCTGCTGACGGCCGACGCCGGTCTCGATCTCACGGCGAACCCGAACAAGGCCGCCCGCGGTGTCGCCATCGAGGCGAAGCTCGACAAGGGTCGCGGTTCCGTGGCGACCGTTCTCATCCAGTCCGGCACGCTGCGTGTCGGCGACCCGATCGTGGCAGGCACGGCGTACGGCCGCGTCCGCGCGATGATCGACGAGAACGGCGAAGCGGTCGACGAGGCGTTCCCGTCGCGTCCCGTGCAGGTGCAGGGCCTCAACTCGGTGCCCCGAGCCGGCGACGTGTTCATCGTCACCGACGAGGACCGCATGGCGCGTCAGATCGCCGAGAAGCGTGAAGCCGCGGAGCGCAACGCCGCTCTGGCCAAGGCCCGCAAGCGCATCTCGCTCGAGGACTTCACCCGCGCGCTCGAAGAGGGCAAGGTCGAGTCGCTCAACCTCATCATCAAGGGTGACGTCTCCGGTGCCGTCGAGGCGCTGGAGGAGTCGCTCCTCAAGATCGAGGTCGACGACTCGGTGCAGCTGCGGATCATCCACCGCGGCGTCGGTGCGATCACCGAGTCGGACATCAACCTCGCGACGATCGACAACGCGATCGTCATCGGGTTCAACGTCCGCCCCGACACGAAGGCGCGCGAACGCGCTGCCCGCGAGGGCGTGGACGTCCGGTTCTACTCGGTCATCTACAACGCGATCGACGACGTCGAGCAGTCGCTCAAGGGTCTGCTCAAGCCCGAGTACGAAGAGGTCCAGTCCGGTGTGGCCGAGATCCGGGAGGTGTTCCGCTCCTCCAAGTTCGGCAACATCGCCGGTGTCATCGTCCGCAGCGGCACGATCACGCGCAACGCGAAGGCGCGCGTCATCCGCGAGGGCGTCGTGCTCGCCGACGGCCTGGCCATCGAGTCGCTCCGTCGCTTCAAGGACGACGTCACCGAGGTGCGGACGGACTTCGAGGCCGGTATCGGACTCGGCAAGTTCAACGACATCCGTGTCGGTGACGAGATCGAGACGACCGAGCTCGTCGAGAAGCCGCGCTCGTAGATGGCACTGCGCGGCTGATGCTGCGGATCCGGATGTCCCGTTCCGGCAAGAGCGGGGCCCCTACCCCGATTGCCTCCACGGGACATCCGGATCCTCCGCTCGGCCGCTCGATCGATCACTCGCTTGAAAGAAGCTCAGCAGAGGGGAAGTGGGACACATGGGCAGCGAACGTCAGGCACGGCTCGCCGACCGCATCCGCGTGCTCATCGCGGAACGTCTGGAGAAGGGGCTGCGCGACCCGCGGCTCGGATTCGTGACCATCACGGACGTCCGGGTGACGGGCGACCTGCAGCACGCGTCCGTCTTCTACACCGTGCTCGGCACGGAGCAGGAGCGGATCGACTCCGCAGCGGCCCTCACGGCCGCGACCGGGATGCTGCGCAGCGAGGTCGGGCGCAAGCTCGCGATCCGGTTGACGCCGACGCTGGAGTTCATCCCGGACGGCATCCCCGAGAACGCCGGGCACATCGAAGACCTGCTGCGCGAGGCGCGTGAGCGCGACGAGTCCGTCGCGGGCCTCGCGGCGACCGCGCGCCACGCGGGCGACGCCGACCCCTACCTCAAGCCGCGCGAGACCGAGGACTGATCGCGGCCGCCGTCGCTCAGCGCGGCAGCCGCAGCATCCCGTCCGTCGCCTCGGCGAGCCCGTCGGCGATCAGCGAGTCGATCGCACGGTCGCGCTGACGCGGATCCGGCCAGTCCGGGATGACCGCAGCGATGGGTTCCGCGTGCCCGTCGGCGTCGCGGAGCACCCGCAGGACGGCGCCGCGCGCCTGCCTGTCGCTGCCCTCATAGGCCGCCTGCTTGCGCCGGGCGTCGCCGGTGTCGGGGTAGCCGGCCGCCCGCCACGCGCACGTATGCGCGATGGGGCATGCCTCGCAGCGCGGCGACCGCGCCGTGCACACGACGGCGCCGAGCTCCATCGTGGCGGCGTTGAAGACGGCCGCGTCGGCGAGGTCGTCGGGCAGCAGGGCCGCCATCGCCTCGAGGTCGCGGCGCGACGCCGGTCCGGGCTGCGACCTGCCCTCGATCGCGCGGGCGATGACGCGCCTCGTGTTCGTGTCGACGACCGGATGCCGGTCGCCGTACGCGAACACCGCGACCGCGCGGGCGGTGTAGTCGCCGATGCCCGTGAGGGCGAGAAGTGCGTCGACGTCGCGCGGCACGATCCCGTCGTGACGGTCGCGGATCTCGACCGCCGCCCGGTGCAGCCAGAGCGCCCGCCGCGGGTAGCCGAGGTTCGCCCAGTTCCGCACGGCGTCCGCCGGCGATGCCGCCGCGAGGTCGGATGCCGTCGGCCAGCGCGCCAGCCATGCCTCCAGGTGCGGGATGACGCGGGCGACGGGAGTCTGCTGCAGCATGAACTCGCTGACGAGCACACCCCACGCGCCGAACCCCGCCGCGCGCCAGGGGAGCACGCGGGCGTTCGCCGCGTACCAGGGGAGCAGCGGGGCGGCGAGATCGGGCACCACGACAGCGTAGGCGGATCCGGCACCGTGCCGCCGCGTCCTAGGCTGGAGGCATGGCTCGTCCCTCGTCCGACCGATCGATCTGGCAGCAGCTCCGCGACGAGATGCGCGCTCACAATCCGCGCGGGCGACTCATCCTGGGCGTGGAGGGCGAGGCGGGTTCCGGCGCCGCGGAGTTCGCGGCGAGGCTCGCGGACGCGATCGCCGAGGACGGCACGCGCGTGTTCCAGGCCCCGATCGACGGCTTCCGGCGATCGGCCGCGGATGCGGCGGCACCCGGCCTCGATGCGACCGACGTCGCGGCCTTCCGCGGCGACCTCGTCGATCCGTTCCGTTCCGCCGACCCGGCCGGCTTCCGTCTTGCGGCCGGGCCCTCCGACGGTGACGCGGGTGCCCCCGCCCTCGCTCACGCGCCCTCCGCCGTCGACGACGTCGTCGTCATCGTCGACGGCGCGTTCCTCCAGCGTCCCGAGCTCCGCGGCGTCTGGAACTGGTCGGTCTGGCTCGACGTCCCGCTCGATATCCGCTACGCGCGCATCGCCGCGGCGGACGGCGGCGACCCGGACCCGGCGGCTCCGGGGAACGCGGTGCGTCGACGCGCCGAGGAGCGCTACCTCCGCGAGGCGCGACCTCGCGCGTCCGCATCCGCCATCGTCGACGCCACCGATCCGGATGCGCCGGTGCGCGCGTTCTGGGACTTCTGCTGATGGTCGCAGGCGGCCCGAACGGCATCCTGCTCGTGGACAAACCGGGCGGGATGACCAGCCACGACGTCGTCGCACGCGCGCGACGTTCGCTCGGTACCCGGAAGATCGGGCACGCGGGCACGCTCGATCCCATGGCCACCGGGCTGCTCGTCCTCGGCGTCGGCCCGGCCACGCGGCTGCTCACCTACCTCGTGGGCCTCGACAAGACCTACCTCGCCACCATCCGTCTTGGTGTCGCGACCGACAGTGACGACGCCGACGGGGCGACGACGAGCACCGCGGATGCGGCCGCCCTCGCCGCGGTGACGGATGCGGCCGTCGCCGCCGGGATCGCGGATCTCACCGGCGACATCTCCCAGGTGCCGAGCACCGTGTCGGCCATCAAGGTCGACGGCCGCCGCGCCTACGACCTGGCGCGCGCCGGCGAGGCGGTCGAGCTGAAGGCGCGTGCCGTCACCGTCTCGCGCTTCGACGTGCTGGCCGTCCGACGCGGTGAGGGACTGCTCGATCTCGACGTCGTCGTCGACTGCACGAGCGGCACGTACATCCGTGCGCTCGCCCGCGACCTCGGCGCCGGCCTCGGCGTCGGTGGGCACCTCACGGCGCTCCGGCGCTCCCGCATCGGCGTCTTCGACATCGCGGCGGCAGCGGCGCCGGACGACATCGCCGTCGACGCACTGATGACGCCGACCGCGGCCGCCGAACGGGTGATGCCCCGGCTCGACGTCGATGCGGACCAGGCGCGTGATCTGCGCCACGGCAAACGGCTGAGTGGGGCGGGAGCGGACGCGCCCGCCGGACCGATCGCGGCCGTCGACCCGGCGGGTCGCCTCGTCGGCGTGCTCGAACGGCGCGGGGCGGACCTGAAGAGCGCCATGAACATGGCCGAGGAGTCCGCGTGATCCTCTGGTTCACCCTCGTGCAGGTGACCGTCGCCGGTCTCGCCGCGCTGCTGTGCGTGTCGCTCGGGTTCGCCGGCCGGCGCCCGAGCGACCTTTCGGTCGGGGCGCTGGCGCTCGTCGAACTGCTGCTGATCGCGCAGGTCGTGACGGCGATCGTGGCACCGTTCGTCGGCAACATCCCCTCGGGCAGTCCCCTGGAGTTCTGGGTCTACCTCGTCTCCGCGGTGCTGCTCCCGCCCGCCGGAGTGGCGTGGGCGCTGATCGAACGCAGCCGCTGGAGCACGGTGATCATGGGGATCGCGGCGGCGTCCGTGGCCGTCATGACGTGGCGGATGCACGTGATCTGGACCGTGCAGCTGACGTGACGGCGAGCCGGACCGGTCGCCGACGCGACCTATGATTGAGCTGTCATGCCGTCCGCGAACCGCCCTCGGATCACCGGTCTCGGCCGCGTTCTCGTGGCCGTGTACGGTGTGCTGGCGCTGGCCGCCACCGGGCGCTCTCTCGTGCAGATCGTCGAGCGGTTCGACTCGGCCCCTCTCGCGTTCACGCTCTCGGCCATCTCGGCGGCCGTCTACATCCTCGCGACCCTCGCGCTCGTGTTCTCGGCGTCGCGCACCTGGTACGCCATCGCGTGGGCGGCGATCGTGTTCGAGCTCGTCGGGGTTCTCGGCGTCGGGTTCTTCAGCCTCTTCCGGCACGATCTGTTCCCGGAGGAGACCGTGTGGTCGTGGTTCGGATCGGGATACGTGTTCGTGCCCCTGATCCTGCCGTTCGTCGGCATCTCCTGGCTGTATGCGCACCGCCCCGGGGTCTCACCCGTTCCATCCGCCCCCGTCCCCGTCGAGAGGTCCGTCTGGTGATCGTCTTCCGCAACCCTGGGGAGGTCCCGGCGGGATTCGGCCCTTCCGTCGTCGCGATCGGCAAGTTCGACGGTGTGCACGCCGGGCACCGGGTGATCCTCGAACGCGCGAAGGTGGATGCCGCGACCCGGGGGGCGCAGGTCGTCGCCGTCACCTTCGATCGCAACCCGCTGTCCGTGCTGCGGCCGGACCGGTGCCCGCCGGACCTCGTGGGTCTGACCCAGAAGCTGCGGCTGCTCGCCGAGACCGGCATCGACGCCACCATGGTGCTGACCTTCGACGAGGCTCTCGCGGCGCTTCCCGCGCGCGACTTCGTCATCGACATGCTCGTCACTCCGCTGCACATGTCCACGGTGCTGGTGGGAGCGGACTTCACCTTCGGCCGGGGCGGCGAAGGCAACGTCGACACCCTGCGCGAACTGGGCGACGAGTTCGGGTTCCGCGTCGACGTGGTCGACGAGGTCCGCGGCATCCACGACGGACGTCGGGTCTCGTCCACCTGGGTGCGCGAGCTGCTGACGGCCGGCGACGTGGCGTCCGCGGCGCGGCTGCTCGGCCGACCCTCATCCGTCTGGGGTGAGGTGGTCCACGGTCTCAAGCGCGGACGCGAACTCGGCTTCCCGACCGCGAACCTCTCGCACGAGCTCGAGGGATTCATCCCGGCCGACGGCGTGTACGCCGGGTGGCTGGTCGATGATGCGCCGGGTCTGCGTTCCGGCATCCGGTACCCCGCGGCGATCTCCGTCGGAACGAACCCGACGTTCGGGGACGTCGTGGTGCGTCAGGTCGAGGCCTACGTGCTCGACGAGCGGGGCCTGGATCTCTACGGTCACGAGGTGGAGGTGCAGTTCGTGCAGCGGGTGCGGGGGATGGTCGCCTTCGAGGGTGTCGAGGCTCTGATGCACCAGATGGCGGCGGATGTCGCGCAGGTGCGGAGCGTGCTCGAGCCCGCCTGAGTCCACGTCGATCAGCGCGGGGCCACCGGCCGTCGCTGCGTGTCGCGGATGCCGAGGAACGACGTGAGCGCGCCGGCGGCCATGAGGGCGGCGCAGACGATGAGCGTCGCGTGGAATCCGGCGAGGTCGAGGGTCCCCGAGACGATGACGCCGAGCATCGCCACGGAGACGAGACCCGCGACACGGGAGACGGCGTTGTTGACGGCCGAGGCGATTCCGCTCCGCTCCGACGCGACCGCGCCGAGCACCGCCGAGGTGAGCGGGGCCACGGTCAGCGTCAGACCGATGCCGAACACGATCACCCCCGGCAGCACCTGCGTGACGTAGTCGAAGTCGGAGCCGACCGACAGCATGAGCAGCAGACCGCCGCCCATCAGCACCGGGCCCGCGGTCATGAACAGGCGTGGCCCCCACCGGCCGGCGAGCGCGCCGGCGCGTGAGCTGAACGCGATGACGAGCAGCGTGGAGGGCAGGCTCGCGAGACCGGCGAGCGTCGCGGAGAGCCCCGCGCCCTGCTGGAGATAGACCCCGAGCGCCAGTCCGTTGAGGGCGAGGGCCGCGTAGACGAACACGGTCGTGAGGTTGCCCGCCCAGAAGTTTCGCGCGCGGAAGAGCTCGAGCGGCATGAGGGGCACCGCGGCGACGCGCTGACGGAGCACGAAGCCGATCACGGCGGCCCCGCCGACGACGGCCGAGATCCACACCGCGGGAGCCTGCCACCCGAGCCGCGGCTGCTCGATGAGCGCGAAGACGAGGGCGCCGAGTCCCACGACGCACAGCACCGCGCCCGGCACATCGATGCGGGCGCCCGGCACGCGGTGATCGCGCAGCCCGCCGCGCGCGAGGAGGATGAGCGTCACCGCGATGGGCAGGGCGTTGATCACGAAGACCCACCGCCACGACAACAGGTCCACGAAGACGCCGCCGAGCACCGGACCGACGAGCGTGGCGACGGTCGTCGCGCCGGTCCACACGCCGATCGCGCGTGAGCGCGCGGCGCCGGCGAAATGCGCCGTGATGAGGGCGAGCGAACTCGGCACGAGCAGCGCCCCGCCGACGCCCTGCACCGCGCGCAGGAGGATGAGTGTGAGCGGGTCGGGTGCCAGCGCGATCGCGACCGAGGCGATTCCGAAGACGACCAGGCCGATCCGGAGGATCCGGATGCGGCCGAACGCGTCGCTGAGCGAACCGGCGACGAGGATGCACGCGCCGAGGGTCAGCAGATACGCGTCCACGACCCACTGCTGCGTCGCGAGACCGCCGCCGACGCTCTCCTCGATGGCCGGGAGGGCGACGTTCACGACCGTCCCGTCGAGGAACGTCACGAAGGACGCGAGGCTCGCGATGAGCAGGACCGTGCGGTCGTTGCGGGAGGGTGAATCCACTCTCCTCACCGTAGGGGACAGCCGGTCGATGGAGGTCGGAGAGTGCTCGGTAATACCCCCAGGGGGTATATGGTGGCAGTCGGAACGAACCAGGAGGAACCCCGATGAGCATCGATGGTGCGGTCATCCGTGACGCCGTTCTCGAGATCGACGGCATGACCTGCGCGAGCTGCGTCGCACGCGTCGAGAAGCGGCTGCAGTCCGTCGACGGTGTGACGGCGGCGGTGAATCTCGCCACCGAGACCGCGCGGGTGAGCTTCCCCGGCGGCACCGAGCCCGCGAGGCTCGTGGCCGCCGTGGCAGAGGCCGGGTACACGGCGCGCGTGCGCGAGCTGACGCCGCTGCCCGCCGCATCCGACGAGCACGCCCATCCCGACGACGGCCATGTGCACGACGTCGAGGATGCCCCGGGTGCGGTCGGTCTGCGGACCCGTCTGGTCGTGAGCACCGTGCTCGCCCTGCCGGTCGTGGCGCTGGGCATGGTCCCCGCATGGCAGTTCGCGGGGTGGGCGTGGGTGTCGTTCGTCCTCACGGTGCCGATCGTGCTCTGGGGCGGATGGCCCTTCCACCGTGCCACGTTCGCCAACCTGCGACACGGCGCGCTGACGATGGACACGCTCATCACGCTCGGGACCTTCGCCGCGCTCGGCTGGAGCGGGTGGGCGGTGCTGTTCGGATCGGCCGGAGATGCGGGCATGACGCACGAGGTGGTCCTGTTCGGACGGGCGCCGGAGACGACAGCGCTCGTCTACTTCGAGGTCGCCGCAGCCGTCACGGTGCTCCTGCTGCTGGGCCGATTCGTCGAGCAGCGGTCGCGTCGACGCGCCGGGGCGGCGCTCCGGGCGCTCGGCGAGCTCGTCGAGCCCGAGGTCCGCCTCGCCGACGGTCGCACGGTCCCCGTCGTGGCGCTGCGGATCGCCGACGAGTTCGTGGTGCGCCCGGGCGGCGCGATCGCGGCGGACGGCGTCGTCGTCGCGGGCGCAGCGGCGGTCGACGAGAGCATGCTGACGGGGGAGTCGCTCCCCGTGGACGTGGCCCCGGGCTCCGCGGTCACCGGCGGCACGATCGCTCACGGCGGTGCCCTGACCGTGCGCGCGACGGCGGTGGGTTCGCAGACGAGGCTCGCGGGCATCGCGCGCCTCGTCGAGAACGCCCAGCTCGGCAAGAGCCGGGTGCAGCGTCTCGCCGACCGGATATCGGGCGTCTTCGTGCCGGTCGTCGTCGCACTGGCCGTACTCACGCTGGTGGGGTGGCTGGTCGCGGGGCAGCCCGCGGCGGACGGGTTCACGGCGGCCATCGCCGTGCTGATCATCGCCTGCCCGTGCGCGCTGGGGCTCGCGACCCCCATCGCCGTGCTGGTGGGCACCGGCCGCGGCGCGCAGCTGGGCGTGCTGATCACGGGCTCCGACGCCATGGAGGACGCCGACCGCATCGACACGGTCGTGCTCGACAAGACCGGCACCCTCACGTCCGGACGCATGGCGGTGACCCGTGTGGTGACGGCGTCGGGCGTCGGCGAGGACGAGGCGCGTCGGGTCGCCGGTGCGCTCGAGTCCTTCTCGGAGCACCCGATCGCCCGGGCGCTCGCCGTGGCGGATCCGGACGTCGTCGACGACTTCCGGGCCGAGCCCGGACGTGGCGTGACGGGGGTCGTGGCCGGGCGCCGGTCGTTCGCCGGCAGCCCCGCGTTCGCCACTGCGCAGGGCGTGATCCTGCCGTTCGCGCTGACCGCGGCGCTGCGAGACCAGGCGGCGACGGGCACGGCGGTCGTCGTCGGATGGGCGGAGCCCGGTGCCGCGATGCGGGCGACCGCGGTCTTCGTCGTGGCGGACGTGCTGCGGCCCGATGCCGGCGAGGCCGTCCGCGCGCTTCGCGACGGGGGCATGCGCGTGCTCCTCGTCACGGGCGACGCCGAGCCGGTCGCGCAGAGCATCGCACGCGTCGTCGGCATCGACGAGGTCGCCGCGGGCGTCGGCCCCGAGGGCAAGGTCGCACAGGTGGAGCGCCTGCAGCGGAGCGGTCGTCGCGTCGCCATGGTCGGCGACGGTGTCAACGACGCGGCCGCTCTCGCGACGGCGGACCTCGGGATCGCGATGGGGGCGGGCACGGATGCGGCGCGCCGCGCGAGCGACATCACCCTCACCGGCTCCCGCGTCGGGCAGGTCGTCACGGCGCTCCGGCTCAGCCGCCGTGTCATGCGCACCATCCGCCAGAACCTGTTCTGGGCGTTCGCCTACAACGTCGTCGCGCTTCCGCTGGCGGCGCTCGGCCTGCTGAACCCGATGATCGCCGGCGCGGCGATGGCGTTCTCGAGCGTGTTCGTCGTGCTCAACAGCCTCCGGCTGCGGCGCGCGAGCTGACTCCGCGCGCCTCGATCGGGGTCGGGGACCCCCGGCTTAGTGTCGGAGGAGACCCGACCCCGGAGGCCCCCGTGAGCATCATCCGTCCCCGCGCCCGCGCGTCGTTCGCCGTCACCGCTGCGGCGGCGGCACTGCTCGCCCTCACCGCGTGCGTCCCGGAGCCCTCCGTATCTTCCTCCCCATCGGGCACGAGCCCGGCGTCCACGTCGACGCCGTCGGGCGCGTCGGTCGCGCCGTCGGCGGCGCCGTCGGATCGACCGCAGGCGGCCGAGATCTCGCTGCCGGCATCGTGCGACGCCGTGTACTCGACCGGGATGCGGAACACCCTCGATCAGCAGATGCCGCCGTTGAACGACCCGGGCGTCACGCTCACGTCGACGCAGGTGCCCGCCGCGCTCGGCCTCCTGGACTCGGGCGTACCGACGCTCCGGTGCAGCTGGGGCACGGCGAGCGAGCTGGGCCTGTCGACGAACGTGTCGATCCTCGCGCTCGAGGACGTGCCGCGGCTTCAGGACGTCCTGGGGGTCGCGGGGATGGTCTGTGCCGACGCCGACGGCGGCATCCTCTGCACGGCCGGAACGCCGGGGACCGACGAGACCGGCGAGTCCCACTTCCTCCGCGGTAACGCGTGGGTGGCGACGAGCTGGGTGGGTGGGCTCCCCGACGGATACACGCAGGACATCGCCGCGACGCTCTGGGGCTGATCGCGGTCCCGCCGGCGGCCGGGAATGGCGTAAACTGGCCGCGTTCGGTCCGGGCG
>JAVBUN010000208.1:0-11565 GCA_031555335.1 Microbacterium sp. | reverse complement strand
GTCTACGGCCTCGTCGGCCTCAAGACGCACTGCAAGCTCGCCCTCGTCATCCGTGAGGAGAACGGGGTCCTCCGCAGCTACAGCCACGTCGGCACCGGCAACTACAACCCGAAGACCAGCCGAATCTACGAGGACTTCGGGCTGTTCACCGCCGACGACCAGGTGGGCCGCGACCTCACCCGCCTGTTCAACGAGCTGAGCGGCTACGCGATCGAGAAGAAGTTCAAGCGCCTGCTCGTCGCGCCCCTCCACCTGCGGAAGGGCCTCGTGCGGCTCATCGACCGGGAACGCCGTAACGCCCTCGCGGGCAAGCCCGCCAGCATCCGCATCAAGGTCAACTCGATGGTCGACGAGCAGATCATCGACGCCCTGTACCGCGCGAGTCTCGCCGGGGTGCCGGTGCAGGTGTGGGTGCGGGGCATCTGCAGCATCCGCCCGGGCGTCGAGGGCCTCAGCGAGAACATCACCGTCCGCTCGATCCTCGGCCGCTACCTCGAGCACTCCCGCATCTTCGCCTTCGAGAACGACGGGAACCCCGAGGTGTACATCGGCAGCGCCGACATGATGCACCGCAACCTCGACCGCCGCGTCGAGGCGCTCGTGCGGATAGTCGCCCCCGCCCAGATCACCGAGCTCAACAACCTGTTCTCGCTCGCCATGAGCGACGCGACGAGCTCGTGGTGGCTGCAGGGCGACGGGGTGTGGTCCCGACATGCGAGGGCTGCCGACGGCGCACCCCTGCTCGATCTGCAGGACAAGACCATGTCGTCCGTGAAGCGGCGCCGGCGCTCCCGGGCGGTCCGATGACGGCGACCGCCGTCTACGCCGCCGGCGGGGTGCTGTGGCGGCGGGTCGAGGGAAAGCTCCTCGTCCTGCTGATCCACCGCACCCGCTATCGCGACGTCACCCTGCCCAAGGGCAAGGTCGATCCGGGCGAGACGCTCGTCGAGACCGCCGTGCGCGAGATCTTCGAGGAGACCGGCATCCGGGTCTCGCTGGGGCTCCCGGTCGGCGTCTCGCGCTATCGGCTGCCGAGCAAGCGTCAGAAGATCGTGCACTACTGGTCGGCCGAGGCGACCGACGACGCCATCCGCTCGTCCGCATTCGTGCCCAACAAGGAGATCGCAGCCCTCGAGTGGGTGACGCCCAAGCGGGCCCTGTCGTATCTCAGCTACCCGGTCGATGTCGAGATCGTCGAGAACTTCCTGCGATTCGTCGAGGATGCCGTGCTCGAGACGTTCCCGATCGTCGTGCTGCGGCACGCGAAGGCGAAGTCGCGCGACGACTGGCACGGAGCCGACGCCCTGCGCCCGCTCGCCACTCGCGGTCGCGCCCAGGCGGACGCGATCGTCGGACCGTTGCGCGCGTTCGGGGTGCGCCGCATCGTCTCGAGCGATGCCACGCGCTGCCTGTCGACGGTCGAACCCCTCGCGAAGGAGCTCGGCCGGCGGATCCGACCGTCCGCCCTCATCAGCCAGGATGCGTGGGAGGAGGGCCGCTCCGATGCGCGGACCGTCGTCGGAAAGCGCGTCCGCGCCCGCAAGCCCGCGGTGATCTGCAGCCACGGTCCGGTGCTCCCGGAGATCCTCTCCGAACTCGCCCTCGCGACGGGCACCCTCCGCGGCTCGTATCTCGGCAGCGCGTCGGCGCTGGAAGTCGGGGCGTTCTCGGTCGTGCACCTCTCGCGCACGAATCCCGGCTCCGGGATCGCGGCGATCGAGACCCACCTGCCCCAGGTCTGACGTGCCGGGCCTGGACCGGATGCGGTTCGCCTGGGATCTCGCCGATCCCGGCGACCGGCGCGTCACCTCGCGACGGCTCGCGCGGATGCTGGATCCCGACCTGGTCGATCTGCGCTCCGGGCCCTGCGGGCGCTGCGGCGGACCGCACGGCCGCCCGAGCGCGCCGGGCGCCGACGCGGCGCTCTCGGTGACGTACGCGGGCGGTCACGCGCTCGTCGCCGTGCTCTCGGCGGGCGGCGGGGCCGCCATCGGCGTGGATGCGGAGGAGGGACGCCCCGGCGACCCGGTGGCGCTGTCGCGGGTGCGCGCCGGAACCACGCTGCGCACCTGGACGCGCATCGAGGCGGCGCTGAAGGCCGACGGCCGGGGGCTCGCGGTGGACCCGTCGCAGGTACGCATCGAGGACCGTGACGGCCGCTGGCTGGCCTTCGTCCCGGGGCGATCCGCGCCGATCTCGGGCACCGACGTCGAGGGCCCCGCGGGGCTCGTCGTCAGCGCGGCACTGCTCCCCGCGGAAGCCGGGGCAGAGCGGGGCGGTCCAGCCATGACCTGAGCAGGTCCCCCGCATCCGGCGCCGTCGCGATCACGAGGGCGCGGAAGTCGTCGGTGGTGACGACCGCGTGCCGGTAGCGGGCCGCCCACTCGCGCAGCAGCGCGAAGAAGCGCCGGTCGCCGATCGTCAGGCGCAGGGCGTGCAGGGTCAGCGCGCCGCGCTTGTAGACGCGGTCATCGAACATGAGGTCGGCACCGGGATCGGTGAGCACGAGGTCCTGGGGCTCGGCGCGCAGGCGCAGATGGTGCGACACCGCGCACTCGTGGGCCGTCGGACCGCCCGCCTCCTCGGACCAGATCCATTCCGCGTAGCAGGCGAATCCCTCATTGAGCCAGATGTCGCGCCAGCGTTCGACGCCGACGCTGTTGCCGAACCACTGGTGGGCCAGTTCGTGGGCGACCAGCCGTTCGCTGTCGGCATCGAGGTGGTTGGCGCCGAACACGGCCATCCCCTGCGACTCGAGGGGGATCTCCAGCTCATCCGCCGTCACCACGACCGTGTAACCCGGCTGCGGGTACGGCCCGAATGCGGCGTCGAAGGCGACGCCCATGGCGGCGACCTTGGCGAAGGCGGGCTCGACGGATGCCCGCAGGGCCGGCGGCGCCCAGAGCTCGAAGGCGAAGGGCGCGGTCGTCGTCATCGGCACGCGGACGTACCGCCCGATCTGCACGGCGGCGAGGTATGTCGCGGTCGGCACGTCGGAGGTGTATTCCACCGACCGCCGCCGCCCGGACACCCGCTCCGCGCCCCGGATGCCGGTGGCCACCGCGGCGTACTCCCGGTCGGTCGTGATCCGCATCCGATAGCGCGCCCGGTCGTCGGGGCGGTCGTTGCACGGGAACCAGGTCGCGGCGCCGGTCGGCTGGTTCGCCACCAGCGCGCCGTCGGCGAGCTCCTCCCACCCGATCGTGCCCCAACGCGATCGGCGCGGCGCGGGAGCGCCCGCGTACGCCACGTCGAGCGAGAACGGTTCGCCCGGGGCGAGCGCGCGCGGCAGGGTGACGTGCACGGCGCGCGGTCCCTGCCGGAACGGGATCACGGTGTCGCCGTCGAGGCGCACCCGCGTCGCCCGGAGCCCCACGAGATCGAGGGTCACCGTGCGGGTCGCGACCGTCGCCACCGCATTCAGCACCGCACGGCCCTCGAGCCGGTTGGTGCGCACCCGGTAATCGAGGTCGAGGTCGTAGGACACGACGTCGTAGGAGAGATCGCCGCTCTGCGGGGCGTAGGCGTCGCCGGAGGTCACGATGTCGACTGATACGCGCGCACCTTGACCGCCCGCCACGGGCCGATCGGGTTGCCGCTCCAGCGCGTGCCGACCGGCACCGATTCGCCGCGCATCACGAGCGAGGCCGGGCCCACCGTCGCGTCGGCGCCGATCACCGCGGCCGGCAGGACGACACTGTGCGGCCCGAGGGTCGCACCGGGTTCGAGCTCCACGGCATCCATACTCATGATTCGATCATGGAACAGGTGGGTCTGCACGACGCAGCCCCGGTTCACGGTGGATCCGTCGCCGAGCGTGACGAGATCGGGCTCGGGCAGCCAGTACGAGTCGCACCAGACGCCTCGCCCGATGCGGGCGCCGAGCGCGCGCAGCCACACCGCGAGCGCGGGCGTGCCGACGGCGGCGCGGGCGAACCAGGGCGCCGCGACCATCTCGGTGAACGTGTCGACGACCTCGGTGCGCCACACGAAGCTCGACCACAGCGGCTGCTCACCGGCGCGGATGGGCCCGACGATCAGCCACTTGGCGGCCACCGTGATGCCCGCCGCGACCGCACCGGCGGCCAGCAGCACCGGGCCCGAGAGCAGCAGCGCCCAGCCGATGCCGAGACCGTCAGCGAGGGCGGCCAGCGCGAAGAGCACGGCGACGCCGATCGCGCAGGTGACGAAGACGGGCAGGATGCGGCAGAGCTCCCACAGCGTGCGCGCGAGGCGCAGCCCGGGCGTCGGGCGGTAGGTGCGGCTCTCGTCGCCCGCCGCGACGGCACGGCGCAGCCGCACGGCGGGCGAGCCGAGCCACGACGAGCCCGCCTTGGCCTTGCGCGGGGCCGCCGAGAGCACGGCCACCAGACCGTCGCGGGGCACCCGGTGCCCGGGCGCCGCCATGCCCGAGTTGCCGAGGAAGGCGCGCTTGCCGATGCGTACCGGACCGATGCGCAGCCAGCCGGCGCGCAGTTCGTAGGAGGCCACCATCGTGTCGTCGGCGAGGAAGGCGCCGTCCTCGATGCGCGTCATCGAGGGGATGAGAAGCACCGTCGATGCCTCGACGTCACGGCCGACGCGCGCTCCCAGCATCCGGAGCCAGACCGGGGTGAACAGGCTCGAGTAGAGCGGGAACAGGATGGTGCGGGCCGAGTCGAGCAGACGTTCGGTGGTCCACGCCTGCCAGCCGATGCGGCTGCGCACCCCGAACGTGCCCTCGCGCAGTCCGAGCGACAGCAGCCGGACCGCCACGACGACCGCGCCGGCGAAGACCAGCCCCGCGGCGAGGACGCCCGGCACGAGCCACGCCATCGCGGCACCGAACGCGGCCGTGAGCCCGTCGGCGCCGCGCATGCCCTGCACGACGACGGCACCGCCCGCGACGAAGGCGGCGAACGGCAGCAGAGCGAGTGCGGTGGCGGATGCGGCGTACGCCCACAGCCAGCGGTTCGGGGTCGGCGGCCGATGGTCGGGCCAGTCGCGATCGATCTCGCCCACCCGCACCGCCGGAGAGCCCGCCCACGTCTGGTCGGCGCGGACGCGGCCGAACACGGCGGAGCCGGCGGCCACCGCGGCCCGCTGGCCGATCCGCGTGCCGGGGGCGAGCGTGCTGCGCGCGCCGACCGTGGCTTCGGCGCCGATGCGGATCCCGCCGAGCCGCAGCAGATCGCCGTCGATCCAGTACCCCTTCAGGTCCACCTCGGGTTCGATCGAGGCGCCGTCGCCGACCTCGAGCATGCCGGTCACGGGCGGCAGAGTGTGCAGGTCGACGTCGCGGCCGATCTTCGCGCCGAGCGCCCGGGCGTAGTACGTCACCCAGGGGGCGCCGGCGAGCCCCACCGCATCCACCTGGTCGGCGATCTGCTCGGCGAGCCACAGCCGCACGTGCACGGATCCGCCGCGCGGGTGGTCGCCCGGACGGACCCCGGCGAGCAGGAGCCGGGCGCTCACGGCGGAGATCGCCATCCGCCCGAATGGGGTGGCGAAGACCAGCCACCCCACCACCAGCAGCCAGACCGGGGCGACCGGGAGCGCGTCGAACCCCGGCAGCAGGGCGAGCAGGGTGCCCGCGGTGAGGATGTACAGCAGCCACCGCACCCCGGTGAGGATGAACAGCGGGACCCCGGCGAGGGTCTGCACCCACTGCGTCGCGCGCGGGGTCGGCAGCGGGCGCCGGTAGCCGGTCGGCGCGTCGTCGACGAGGGAGGGACCGACGGCCTTGGCCATCGCCCCGAGCCGGGGTACGTCGTAGATGTCGGCGACCGCGAACTCGGGCACCCGCGCCCGGATGCGGGACACCAGCTGCGCCGCCGACAACGAGCCACCGCCGAGGTCGAAGAAGTCGGCTTTGGGGCCCGGCACGGGGATGCCGAGGACCGCCTGCCACTGCTCGGCCAGCCACTGCTCGGTCGGGGTCAGCCCGGCGACCGGCGCGTCGATGCCGGGAAGCGGCCACGGCAGGGCGGCGCGATCGACCTTGCCGGAGGTGCGCACCGGCAGTTCGTCGACGGTGGCGAGCAGCGGCACGATCGCGGCGGGGAGGCTCTCGGCGAGCGCCGCCCGCGCGGCGGCGCGGTCGAGGTCCCGGCCGGGCTCCATCACGAGATATCCCACGAGCACCGGGACGCCCGCCTCGGTGCGCTGCACCGCGGCGGTCGCCGCCGAGACCCCCGGCAGGTCCTGCAGGGCCGCCTCGACCTCTCCCAGCTCGATGCGGCGGCCGCCGACCTTCACCTGATCGTCCGCGCGCCCCTGAAACACGAGCCCCGCGGGGTCGTAGCGCACGAGGTCGCCGGAGCGGTACGCCCGGTCCCAGCCGAGCGACGCCATCGGCGCGTACTTCTGCGCGTCCTTCTCGGGGTCGAGGTACCGGGCGAGCCCGACACCGCCGATGATCAGCTCGCCGACCTCGCCCTCGGCGACGCGGAAGCCCTCCGCGTCCACCACCGCCAGCGCCCACCCGTCCAGCGGCAGGCCGATCCGCACCGGCACGGAGCCGTCGAGGATCGCGCCGCACGCGACGACCGTCGCCTCGGTGGGTCCGTACGTGTTCCACACCTCGCGGCCGTCGGCGGCCAGACGCGCGGCGAGCTCCGGCGGGCACGCCTCGCCGCCGAAGATGAGCAGGCGCACGTTCTCGATCGACTCCGCCGGCCACATCGCGGCGAGGGTCGGCACGGTCGAGACGACCGTGATGCCCTGGCGGATGAGCCACGGAGCGAGGTCCTCGCCCGAGCGCACGAGCGCGCGGGGTGCGGGCACGAGACAGGCGCCGTGCCGCCAGGCGAGCCACATCTCCTCGCACGAGGCGTCGAACGCGACCGAGAGCCCGGCGAGCACCCGGTCGCCCGGCCCGAGCGGCGCGTCCGGCAGGAACAGGCGCGCCTCGGCATCCACGAACGCGGCGGCCGAGCGGTGCGACACCGCGACCCCCTTCGGCACGCCCGTCGAGCCCGACGTGAAGATGATCCAGGCGTCGTCGTCGAGCGTCGGCGACGGCACCGTCAACGTCGCGTGGGTGGACGGATGCGGCGGGTCGCCCCGATACAGCTCCTCGACCGGCGCGTCGAGATCCGCGACGGGGACGAATACGCCGCCCGCGCCGATGACGCCCCGCACTGCCGCCTCGCCGAACACGAGGCGCGCCCGCTCGTCGGGGTCATCGGCATCGACCGGCACGTACGCCGCGCCCGCCGCGATGACGGCGAGGATCGAGATGTACAGCTCCTTGGACCCGGAGGGCATACGCACCCCCACGCGATCGCCGCGGCGCACCCCCGCCTCGTGCAGCCGCGCCGCGGTGCGGGAGACGTGCGCCATCAGCTCGCGGTAGCTGACCGCATCCGACCCGTCGTCGATCGCGGATGCCTCGGGATGACGCGCCGCCGTCGCCCGCAGCACGTCGAGGAGCGTCCGCGGATCGGGGGTGTCCGCGGTGCGATCGAGCGCCGTCTGCGGGTCGTGGTGCATGTCTGAACGCTAGGGAGCTTCGGTGAACGCGAGGTGACGCCACGCGAGCGCCCGCGCGATCCCGCCCCGCGTCGTTCACCTTCCGTTCACCGGCACTGCGCACTCTGGTAAACGCCGATGTCTACCGTCAGGGGAGCCCTGCACCGGGCACGTATCCCTACTTGTGAAGGATTTCTTCCGTGAAGATCAACCGCATCGCCCAGGTGGGCGCCCTCGCCGCTGTCGCGGCCCTCGCTCTCGCCGGCTGCGCCGCGAACGAAAGCGGCAGCGGCTCCTCCGCCGCTCCCGAAGGCGGCCTCTCGGGCAACCTCGTCGGCGGCGGCTCGTCGGCGCAGGAAGTCGCGGTCCAGGCGTGGACCGCCGGTCTGCAGGAGACCAACCCCGACCTCACCATCGACTACGACCCCGCCGGCTCCGGCACGGGCCGCGAGTCCTTCCAGGCCGGCGCCGTGGGCTTCGCCGGCTCCGACCGCGCCTTCAAGACGGACGAGATCGCGGCCGGCCCGTTCGACGGGTGCGTCGACGGCTCGGACCTGGTCGAGATCCCGACCTACATCTCGCCGATCGCGGTCGTCTTCAACCTGGACGGCGTCGACTCGCTGAACCTCGACCCGGCGACCCTCGCGGGCATCTTCGCGGGCACCATCACCACGTGGAACGATCCGGCCATCGCCGCGCTCAACGAGGGCGTGGAACTGCCCGCCACCTCGATCACCCCGGTGCACCGCTCGGACGACTCGGGCACCACCGAGAACTTCACCGACTACCTGTTCGCGACCGCTCCCGACGTGTGGACGAGCGAGCCCGACGGCGTCTGGCCGCTCTCCGGCGGCGAGGCCGCTCAGGGCACCTCCGGTGTCATCTCGGCCGTCGAGGGCGGCCAGGGCACCATCGGTTACGCCGACGCCTCGCGCGCCGGTGAGCTCGGCACGGTCGCGATCCAGGTCGGCGACGAGTTCGTCTCCTACTCCCCCGAGGCCGCCGCGCTCGTCGTCGACGCCTCGCCGGAGGAGGAGGACCGCGCCGCCACCGACATCGCGATCGCGCTGGACCGCACCACCACCGAGGCGGGCGCGTACCCGATCGTCCTCGTCAGCTACCTCGTCGGTTGCGCCGAGTACGCGGACTCGGCCGTCGGCGAGCTCGTGAAGGGCTTCTTCACCTACGCCGCCAGCGCCGAGGGTCAGGATGCGGCCGCCGCCGCCGCCGGCAGCGCGCCGATCTCCGACACCCTGCGCGAGCAGATCAACACCGCCATCGAGGCGCTCAAGTAAGCCCGTCGAGGCCCGGTTCCGGCGTCACGCCGGAACCGGGCATCGGTGCGACATCTCCCCTTTCTCAGCGAGAGAATCGAGCCATGACCACCACACCCGCGGTGTCCCAGACCGGGACGATGAAGGGCAAGCAGCGACCGGGCGACCGCTGGTTCTCGGGCACCGCGCTCGCGGCCGGCTCCATGATCCTCGTGACTCTCGCGGCGGTCGCGATCTTCCTGGTCATCCAGTCGATCCCGGCGCTGTTCGCCGACAACGAGACGGCCTCGATCCTCCCGACGAACTTCTGGGACTACGTCTGGCCGCTCGTCTTCGGCACGGTGTGGGCCGCCGCGCTCGCCCTGATCATGGCGGTGCCCCTCTCGCTCGGCGTCGCCCTGTTCATCTCGCACTACGCGCCGCGCCGGCTCGCGCAGGCGCTCGGCTACGTCGTGGACCTCCTCGCCGCCGTCCCCTCGGTCGTCTTCGGCCTCTGGGGCATCGGTGTGCTGGCCCCGGCCGTGCAGCCGATCTACAGCTGGTTCGTCGACAACATGGGCTGGTTCTTCCTCTTCAGCGGCCCGGTCTCGAGCACCGGACGCACGATCTTCACCGCCGCCCTGGTGCTCGCGGTCATGGTCACCCCGATCATCACGGCGATCTGCCGCGAGATCTTCCTGCAGACGCCGACCCTCCACGAGGAGGCGGCGCTGGCCCTCGGTGCCACCCGCTGGGAGATGATCCGGATGGCGGTGCTGCCGTTCGGCCGCAGCGGCATCGTGTCGGCCGCGATGCTCGGCCTCGGCCGCGCGCTCGGCGAGACGATGGCCGTCGCGATGGTGCTCTCGGTCTCCGGCGCCGTCACCTTCCAGCTCTTCACACCCGACAACCCGAACACCATCGCGGCGAACATCGCGCTGAGCTTCCCCGAGGCGTACGGGACGAACATCAACGTCCTCATCGCCACCGGCCTCATCCTGTTCGTCGTGACCTTCGCCGTCAACGCCGTCGCCCGCTACATCGTGAGCCGGCGCAAGGAATTCTCGGGGGCCAACTGACATGACCGCAACGCTCACTCCCCCGCGCGACGCCGAGACCACGGCACCGGCGCGGCTGACCAACGGGCGACTGCCCAAGTGGACGCCGTGGGTGCTGCTGGCCGCATCCGTCGTCGTCATGTTCGCCCTGTTCCTCGTCATGTCGATCGCGTCGGGCGAGGCCCTGAACGTCGCGGGCTGGCTCGTCACCGCGGCGCTCGTCTACCTCGTGCTGATCTACGTCATCTCCGCCATCGTCGAGGGCAAGCGCAAGGCGATCGACCGCCTCATCACGGGTGTCGTCACCGCCGCCTTCGCGATCGCGATGGTGCCTCTCGTCTCGGTCGCGTACACGGTCATCAGCCTCGGCGCCCCGAACTGGAGCGCAGAATTCTTCTCCAGCTCGATGCGCAACGTGGTCGGCGAGGGCGGCGGCGCCCTGCACGCCATCATCGGCACGGTGCTGATCACGCTCGCCGCGGCGGTCATCTCCATCCCGATCGGTCTGTTCACCGCGATCTACCTGATCGAGTACGGCAAGAACAACCGGCTCGCCCGCGGCATCACGTTCTTCGTCGACGTCATGACCGGCATCCCCTCGATCGTCGCGGGTCTGTTCGCCTACGCCCTGTTCGCGATGTTCCTCGGCCCGGGCGTGCGGCTCGGCATCATCGGATCGGTCGCCCTCGCCGTGCTCATGATCCCGGTCGTGGTGCGCTCGACCGAGGAGATGCTGCGGCTCGTGCCGAACGAGCTGCGCGAGGCGGCGTACGCGCTCGGTGTGCCGAAGTGGCTCACGATCCTCAAGGTCGTGCTTCCCACCTCAATCGCCGGCATCACCACCGGCGTCATGCTCGCGATCTCCCGCGTGATCGGCGAGACCGCCCCGCTGCTGATCACCGCCGGATTCACGTCGTCGATGAACTACGACCTGTTCAGCGGGCGGATGCAGACCCTCCCCGTCTTCACCTACACGCAGTACATGAACCAGGGCATCCCGCCGGAGGCATACGTCGGCCGCGCCTGGGCCGCCGCCCTCACCCTGATCGTCATCGTCATGCTGCTCAACCTCGTCGCCCGGCTCGTCGCGAAGATCTTCGCGCCGAAGACCGGTCGATGACTCCGAGAGAGAGAACCTGAAGTGTCCAAGAGCATCGAAGTCAACGACCTCAACGTCTACTACAGCGACTTCCTCGCGGTGGAGGGCGTCTCGCTGCAGATCGAGCCGCGCAGCGTCACCGCGTTCATCGGGCCGTCCGGATGCGGCAAGTCCACGTTCCTGCGCACGCTCAACCGCATGCACGAGGTCATCCCCGGCGCGCGCGTCGAGGGCGAGGTGCTGCTCGACGGCGACGACCTCTACGGGCAGGGCGTCGACCCGGTGCTGGTGCGCCGCCAGATCGGCATGGTCTTCCAGCGGCCGAACCCGTTCCCGACGATGTCGATCCGGGACAACGTCCTCGCCGGCGTCAAGCTGAACAACCGACGCATGTCGAAGTCCGACCAGGATGGCCTGACCGAGCGGCGACTGCGGGGAGTACACCGACAGGTCGCCGTGCGTGCCTTCCTCGCGGGATCCGACCAGGAACGTCTCGGTGTCCGACTCGTCGCCGTCGTAGGCGACCTTGACGACCATGCCGGGCTCGACGATGCCGTCATCCGGCGGGGCCTCGCCAACCTGCGCGTCGCGCAGCAGAGCTTCAAGTTGCGCAATGCGAGCTTCGATCTTTCCCTGCTCCTCGCGCGCGGCATGGTATCCGCCGTTCTCTTTGAGGTCGCCTTCGGATCGAGCTTCCTCAATC
>JAVBUN010000003.1:0-12485 GCA_031555335.1 Microbacterium sp. | reverse complement strand
TGGTGCGCGAGGGGGGAGTTGAACCCCCACGTCCTTTCGGACACTGGCACCTGAAGCCAGCGCGTCTGCCTATTCCGCCACTCGCGCGAGTCGCGGCATCCGAGGATTCCGCGAACTCAACCTGCCGATCGTATCACGGTGCACACCCCCCGATCGGCCCGAATCCGGCGGCTCGCGGCGCGCTTCCAGCGCTTGTCCATGTCTCCCGGCGCGCAGGCAACTACGATGGTCCCGCCCGGTCTGCCTGCCTGAGGAGTCGTGTGGGACTACTAGACAGCTTCGAGAGAGGTCTCGAACGCGCCGTCAATGGTGCGTTCGCCAAGACCTTCCGCAGCGGCATCCAGCCCGTGGAGATCGCCTCGGCGCTCCGCAGCGAGCTCGACACGAAGGCCGCCGTCGTGTCGCGCGAGCGGATCCTCGCGCCCAACACGTTCACGGTGTTCCTCGCGTCCGCCGACGACGAGAAGATGCGCGCCATCGGCAGCACGCTGTACGACGAGCTGGACACGCTCGTCAACAAGCACGCGCGCGCCCAGGGCTATTCGTTCGCCGGGCCCCTCTCGATCACCCTCACCCGCGACGAGCGCCTCTCGACCGGGCAGCTGCGCGTCGAGTCCGCCACCGCAGCCGGCCAGGTCACCTGGCGCGCCGTCGTCGACGTCGAGGGCAAGCGGCATCCGCTCGTCACGGCCCGCACGGTCATCGGCCGCGGCAGCGACGCCGACATCACGATCGCGGATGCCGGCACCAGTCGCCGGCACGTCGAGATCCTGTGGGACGGCGAGCGCGCGATGGTGCGCGACCTCGGCTCCACCAACGGCACGAAGCTCAACGGGCGCAAGGTGTCCGAGGCACCGCTTCCGCCCGACGCGACCGTCACCATCGGGCGCACCGACATCGTCTTCAAGATCGTCGCCCAGGCCAGCGGGGGCACGCGTCCGGCACGCAACGACGATGCGACGCGCGCCTTCTCACTCGGCGACGCCGACAAGTGGGGAGGATCGGCGTGAGTCCGCTGACACTCCTCCTGCTCCAGATCGGCTTCCTCGTGCTGCTCTGGTTCTTCGTCTTCGCCGTCGTCTACTCGCTCCGCGCCGACCTCTTCGGCGTGCGCGTGCGCAAGATGCCGGATCCGGCGCCCGCCGCCGCCCCCGCACCGGCCGCCTCGCCGAGCGCGGCCACGGCCGCCGTCGCGGCGAAGCCCGCGCCGCGACGCGCCAAGGGCGGCAAGGCCACCACCGAGAACGTCTCGCGCATCGTCATCACGAGCGGCCCGAAGGCGGGCCTCGAACTGCCGCTCGGCACCGAGCCGCTCACGATCGGGCGCTCGAGCGAGAGCGGTCTCGTGATCCGCGACGACTACACCTCCAGCCACCACGCCCGCCTCATGCTGTGGGGCGACCAGTGGATGGTGCAGGACCTCGACTCGACCAACGGCACCTGGCACGACGGCGAACGCGTCGCGAACCCGGTGCCGGTCATCATCGGCGCGCCCATCAAGGTCGGCGCGACGACCTTCGAGCTGCAGGGCTGACCCCGGGACATGGTCTTCCAAGGCTCGAGCGCGGCGCTCTCGCACACCGGCAAGGTGCGCTCGAACAACCAGGACTCCGGCTATGCCGGCTCGAACCTGTTCGTCGTCGCCGACGGCATGGGCGGCCACGCCGGCGGCGACGTCGCCTCGAGCATCGCGGTGTCCCGGATCTCCCAGCTCGACCATTCGTACACCGCGACCGCCGAGGCCGAGAGCGCCCTGCAGCAGGCGATCACCGACACGGCCACCGATCTGATCGACACCGTGCAGGTGCGCCCGGAGCTCGCCGGCATGGGCACGACCGTCAGCGCCCTGCTGATGGTCGACGACTACGCGGTCATCGCGCACATCGGCGACTCGCGCATCTACCTGTTCCGCGACGGCGCCCTGACTCAGATCACGACCGACCACACGTTCGTGCAACGACTGGTCGACTCCGGCCGCATCACGCTGGAGGAGGCGCGCTACCACCCGCGCCGGTCGGTGCTCATGCGCGTGCTCGGGGACATGGATCCCGACCCCGAGATCGACACGTTCATCATGCCGACGCGGCCCGGCGACCGGTGGCTGCTCTGCTCCGACGGACTCTCGGGCGTCGTCGACGACGCCCACACGCAGAAGGCCCTCGCCGCAGGTCAAGCGCCCGCCCGCACCGCCGACATCCTTCTCAAGCAGGCGCTCGACGGCGGCGCCCCCGATAACGTGACGGTCGTGATCGTCGACGTCGGCGGGCACCATCCGCTGTTCTCCGGCACCCCCGCGATCGTCGGCTCCGCGTCGAACCCCATCGGCGTCGACGTGCCCGCGGCGCGCCCGGGCCGGTCGTCGTGGCTGCACCCCAACCGCGGCGCGGCCAACGAGCCGACGCACTACGAACCGGCGCCCGAGTTCCTCGAGGAGCTCATCGAGGAGGACCGCCGCCGCGCCCGCCGCCGCCGGGTCGGCTGGCTGGTCGGCTTCGTGCTCGTGCTGGCCGTCATCGCCGGAGCGCTGTTCATCGGTTACAACTGGACCCAGACGCGCTACTTCATCGGCGCCGACGACGATTCGGTCGTGATCTACCGCGGCGTGCAGCAGAGCATCGGGCCGATCAGCCTGTCGAGCCCGTACGAGGACACCGGCATCGCCCTGGCCGAGCTCAGCCCGTTCGACCGGCAGACCGTGGAGTCCACCATCTCGGCCCGATCGCTCGCCGACGCCAAGCAGATCGTGATCCGCCTCGCACCGACGGAGGCACCCGGATGACCGCCGAACCGCAGGTCACCGCCGACACCGCCGTGATGCGCGCGCTCCGCCGCATCCGGGTGCCGCAGAAGCAACGCAACCGCGAGCTGGGGCTGCTGCTGTTCGCCTTCGTCATCAACCTCGGCGCCGTCGCGCTCGTGCAGCTCGGCGCGACCGAGGCGATCGATCCCGGCTTCCTCGCGTTCTGCGGGGGCCTCGCGGTCCTCGCGCTGATCCTCCACATCGTGCTGCGCTTCGTCGCACGGGATGCGGACCCCTTCGTCGTCCCGATCGGCACGATCCTCACGGGGCTCGGCCTCGCCATGATCTACCGCATCGACATCGAGGCGGGGAACGTCGGCTGGAACGCCGCCTCGACCCGGCAGCTGGCATGGGCCGGCATCGCGATCGCCGGCGCCGTGACCGTCGTGCTGCTGCTGCGCAACTACCGCGTGCTCTTCCGCTACACGTACGTCTCCGGCTTCATCGGCGTGGCCCTGCTGCTCCTGCCGTTCGTGCCCGGGCTCGGCACCGATCAGAACGCGGATGTCTGGGTCTCGCTCGGGTTCTTCTCGTTCCAGCCCGGCGAGCTCGCGAAGATCGCGCTCGGCATCTTCTTCGCCGGCTACCTCGTCCGCACCCGCGAGAGCCTCACCTCGGTGGGCACGAAGTTCCTCGGCATCACCTGGCCGCGCGCCCGCGACCTCGGCCCGATCCTCGTGGTGTGGCTCGTCTCGCTCGGCATCATCGTGCTGCAGCGCGACCTCGGCACGGGCCTGCTCATCTTCGGCATGTTCGTGGCCATGCTCTACGTCGCCACGGGCAAGACCGGCTGGGTGCTGCTCGGCGTCGGCCTCGCCGTCGCCGGTGCCGCCCTCGCCTCGCAGGTGCTCACCTACGTCGGCTGGCGCTTCGCGAACTGGCTGGATGCGTTCAACCCCGCCATCATCGAGCGCGACGGCGGCAGCTACCAGCTCGTCCAGGGCATCTTCGGCCTCGCCCACGGCGGCCTGCTCGGCACCGGCCTCGGCCAGGGCCGGCCGGGGATCACCCCGCTCGCCGAGAGCGACTACATCTTCCCGAGCCTCGGTGAGGAGCTGGGCCTCGTCGGGGTGTTCGCCATCCTGTGCCTCTACATGGTCTTCACGAGCCGCGGCCTCCGGGTGGGGCTCGCGGGCCAGGACGACTTCGGCAAGCTCCTCGCCACCGGCCTCTCGTTCACCATCGCACTGCAGGTGTTCATCATGGTCGGGGGCGTCACCCGCGTCATCCCGCTGACGGGGCTCACGACCCCGTTCCTCGCCGCCGGCGGTTCGTCGCTCGTCGCGAACTGGGTGATCATCGCGATCATCCTGCGGATCTCGGATGCGGTGCGCAACCAACCCCGGGTGGTGATCGGCTAAGCGATGAGCAAAGAACTGCGGCGACTGAGCGTCGTCATGCTCGCGATGTTCCTCGTGCTGTTCGGCTCGACGAGCTGGATCCAGGTCGTGCAGGCGAACACGCTCGCCGAGAACGGCGAGAACAGGCGTGCGCTCTACGACTCGTACGAAGTGCAGCGCGGCTCGATCATCGTCGACGGCACGGCGATCGCCTCGTCGGTCCCGTCGGGCGACATCTACAGCTGGCAGCGCGTGTACACCGACGCCCCCATGTGGGCGCCGGTCACCGGGTACATCAACGCGGTGATCGGCTCCGCGACCGGCATCGAACAGGCGATGAACCAGGACCTCAGCGGCACCGGCAGCGCACAGTTCCTCAGTCGCGTCGAGCAGATCTTCACCGGTCAGGCGCCCCAGGGATCGAATGTCGTGCTCTCGCTCGACAGCGCGGTGCAGAAGGCGGCGTTCGACGCGCTCGGTTCGCTGCAGGGCGGCGTCGTCGCGATCGAGCCCTCGACGGGCCGCATCCTGGCCATGGTCACGAGCCCGAGTTTCGACACCAACACGCTCGCCTCCCACGACACGGTCGCCGTGCAGAACAGCTACAACGCGCTCGTCGAGGACCCGCAGCATCCGCTGTCGAACCGCGCGATCGCCGGCAACCTCAACCCGCCGGGATCCACGTTCAAGCTCGTGGTCGCCTCCGCCGCGCTCGCGACGGGGGAGTACACCGCGGACTCGGCCCTGCCGAACCCCGCGATCTACCAGCTGCCCCAGTCGAGCTCGACCGTCCGCAACGCCGGCGGCGGCACGTGCGGCGGCGGGGAGACCGTGACGATCGCCGACGCGCTGCGCCTCAGCTGCAACATCCCGATGGCCGAGCTCGCCGTCGAGCTGGGGGACGACGTGATCCGTGCCGAGGCCGAGAAGTACGGCTTCAACTCGGCGTTCACGATGCCGCTGACCTCCACTCCCTCGACGTACCCGCCGGTTCTCGACGACCCGCAGACGGCGCTCTCGGGCTTCGGTCAGGGCGACGTCCGCGCGACTCCGCTGCAGATGGCGATGGTCTCGGCTGGCATCGCGAACGGCGGCGTCGTGATGAACCCGCAGATGGTCGACCAGGTCATCGGCCCCGACCTGTCGGTGCAGCAGCAGCCCGAGCCCACCGAGTTCGGCCGGGCACTCGAGGCGGATCTGGCGGCGGAGATGTCGCGCATGATGGTCGCCAATGTCAGTTCCGGTGTGGCGTCGAATGCAAGAATAGACGGGGTCGACGTGGCGGGTAAGACCGGCACCGCGGAGAACGGCGGTGACGATCCCTACTCGCTGTGGTTCACAGGATTCGCGCCCGCGGAGGATCCGCAGGTCGCCGTCGCGGTGGTCGTCGAGAACGGCGGCGGTCAGGGTCAGTCGGGCAGCGGTGGTTCCATCGCGGCTCCCATTGCAAAAAAGGTCATGGAGGCGGTGCTGGGCAGATGAGACCGACGCAGGGTGCGACTTTCGGCGGCCGGTACGAGTTGGATTCTCGGATCGCCATCGGCGGGATGGGCGAGGTGTGGGAGGCGACCGACCACGTCATCGGCCGGACCGTCGCCATCAAGATCCTCAAAGACGAGTACATGGGCGACCCCGGGTTCCTCGAGCGCTTCCGCGCCGAGGCGCGGCACGCGGCGCTCGTGAACCACGAGGGCATCGCCAGCGTCTTCGACTACGGCGAGGAGAACGGCTCGGCGTTCCTGGTCATGGAGCTCGTGCCCGGCGAGGCGCTGTCGACGATCCTCGAGCGGGACGGCTCGCTGTCGACGGACAAGACGCTCGACATCGTCGCGCAGACCGCATCCGCGCTGCAGGCCGCCCACGCGGCGGGGCTCGTGCACCGCGACATCAAGCCAGGCAACCTGCTCATCACCCCCGACGGCCGCGTCAAGATCACGGACTTCGGCATCGCCCGCATCGCCGACCAGGTGCCGCTGACGGCGACCGGTCAGGTGATGGGCACCGTGCAGTACCTCTCGCCCGAGCAGGCCTCCGGTCACCCGGCGTCGCCGGCGACCGACACCTACTCGCTCGGCATCGTCGCGTACGAGTGCCTCGCCGGCAAGCGGCCCTTCACCGGCGAGTCGCAGGTCGCGATCGCCATGGCGCAGATCAACGAGCAGCCGCCGCCGCTGCCGCCGACCGTGGCGACGCCCGTGCAGAACCTCGTGATGGCGATGATCGCAAAGAAGCCCGAGGACCGCCCCGCCTCCTCGGCCGCCGTCGCGCGCGCGGCCAGCGCGCTGCGCCGCGGTGACCTCGCCGCCGCTGCCGCCGCCGTTCCCGCGGTCGCGGGAGGCACGGCGGCCGACGACGCGACGCAGCTGCTCGGCCTCGGCGACACGTCGACCGCCACGCAGCTCATGCCCGCCGGCACTGCGGCGACCGCGGTGCCGGGCGACGAGCCGGAGCAGCGCAAGCGCAGCCGGTGGACCTGGCCGCTCATCGCGCTGATCGCGATCCTCGTGATCGTGCTCGTCGGCACCCTGTGGGCGCTGTTCAGCAACCAGGGCTCGGATTCCTCGCCGACGGGAACGTCGAGCTCGTCGGCACCGTCCCCCTCCCGCTCCACCGCGACGCCGACGCCGACCGCGACGACCGTCGACGTGAACGCCCTCGGGCTCGTCGGCAAGAGCTGCGACGACGCCACCGCGATCGCGAACCAGGCGGGACTCGGCAGCGTCAGCTGCGAGACCGGCAACGCCGCCTCGTCGCCCGACCAGGCCGGCCTCGTCTACGAGGTCTCGCCGAAGGGCAACGTCCCGAAGACGCAGGCGGTGACGCTGACGATCTACGGCGACCAGACGCCGATCGGCGCTCCGACGGTGCCGCGCATCCAGGAGGGCGGCTCGACGGTCACCACGGTGACCGCAGGGTCCACGGTGAACATCAACTGGGACGGCTTCTCGTGCCCGTCCGGCACCGGTTCGGTCGTGCGCTACAACCTGACCGCCGTGAACGGCACCTTCACCTCGACGGGACAGTCGACCGCGCAGGCCGGACCCAACGACCGGCCTGTGCCGCTCGTGGTCGGAACCGACACGAGTCGCGACCTGATCGTCAGCTACACCGTGACCTGCTCGGGATCCGGCGACGGCACCACGCGCGACTCCGACTCGTCGCCGCAGGCGCAGGCCACCGTGCAGACCTCGGCCACCCCGACGCCCGGCGCCACCCCCTGACCCGGTGTCGACCTGCCCGCGGTGGCCCCGCGGGCAGGTCGGTTAGTCTGGCTGAAGCTATATCCAGGGAGTCGTCGTGACAGCTGATCCGCGCGTGCTCGCAGGCCGCTACCGCGTCGACGAGCTCATCGGCCGCGGCGGCATGGCGAGTGTGTACCGGGGGTACGACCTCACCCTCGGTCGCGAGGTCGCCCTCAAGATCCTCAAGCGCGAGCTCGCCGAGGACGCCGCCTTCCGCACCCGGTTCCGGCTCGAGGCGCAGGCCGCGTCGCGCATGGCGCACCCGGCGATCGTCCGCGTCTTCGACGCCGGCGAGGGCTCTGAGACGGCGCCCGACGGGTCGGTGCATCCGGTCCCGTTCATCGTCATGGAGCTCGTCCACGGCGCCCTGCTGAAGGACATCATCGCCGCGGGTCCCGTCTCGCCGGCGGATGCGGCGCGGTACGCGGACGGCATCCTCGAGGCCCTCGAGTACTCGCATCGCGCCGGTGTCGTGCACCGGGACATCAAGCCCGGCAATGTCATGGTCACCGACTCCGGCCAGGTGAAGGTGATGGACTTCGGCATCGCCCGCGCGGTGTCCGACTCCTCGTCCACGGTCGCCGAGACGACGGCGATCCTCGGGACTGCGGCGTACTTCTCGCCCGAGCAAGCCAAGGGCGAACCCGTCGATGCACGCGCCGACCTCTACTCCGCCGGTGTGGTGCTGTACGAGATGCTCACCGGGCGCCCGCCGTTCCGCGGCGAGACACCCGTGGCGGTCGCCTACCAGCACGTCAGCGAGGCGCCGATGCCGCCGAGCGAGCTGATCGAGGATCTGCCGCGCGGTCTCGACACGGTCGTGCTCCGCGCGCTGGCGAAGGACCCGTATCAGCGATATCAGGATGCGGCGTCGTTCCGTGTCGCGATCGACGAGGGTCTCACCGGACGCGCTCCGACCAAGCGCCAGGTCGGTGCCCTCACCAGCGAGCTGTACGGCGTCAACCCGCGGCAGGCGGCCGAGACGGCGCGATCGCTCCGCCAGCTCTCGACCGACACGACGATGCGGCGCACGCAGGCCGGGCCGCCCGTCGCCTGGATCTGGTCCGGGGTCGCCGTGCTCGCGGTACTGCTGATCTCGGTGCTGTTCTGGGTGCTCACCATCCGCCCCGGCGAGAGCGTCCCCGACAGCGCACGCGTCGTTCCGGATGTCGCCACGATGGAGGTCGATCGGGCGATCGACGTGCTCGCAGCGGAGGACCTGCTGACCGACACCGAGGAGCTGGCCGACGACACCATCGCCGCCGGCAACGTGGTGCGCACGGATCCGCCGGCCGGCACGACGGTCGCGCCGGGCCAGTCGATCACGCTGTACGTGTCGACCGGCAAGGAGGCGGTGGCGATGCCCGTCGTCACCGGCCTCGCCGAGCAGGCGGCCCGGGACGCCCTCACCGGAGTCGGTCTCGTCGTCGGCACGATCACGCCCGTGAACGATCCGCAGACGGCGGGGGGCACGGTGCTGTCGGCGCAGACCGCCGAAGGAGACGTCGCGCCCGAGACCTCGCTTCCCGTCGGCACCACCGTGAACCTGCGCGTCGCGAGCGGCCGGGTCGTGCTGAACGACGTCACCGGTTACACGCTCGACGCCGCCACCCGCGGTGTGGAGGCGCTGGGGCTCGTCGTGACGGCGGCCCCGGATCCCGGCTGTCCCGCCACGAACCCGAACACGGTCCGTGCGGGCGGCATGTCGCTCGCCCCAGGCGAGGTGCCGATCCGCTCCGAGATCACCCTCACCTACTGCGCGGGCTGATCCCGGCTCGCCCGAGATGAGGCGACAGGGTCGCGCCCCGTGCGGCGGCGCCGGCGATGCCGACCGACTCCAGCCATGCCCCGAGAAGCCCGTAGCCGTGCTCCGTGAGCACGCTCTCGGGATGGAACTGCACTCCCTGCAGCGGCAGGGTCCGATGCGCGAGGGCCATCACGGTGCCCTCCGGCGTGCGGGCGGTGACCTCCAGCTCGCCCGGGACCGAATCGGGGACGACCGCGAGCGAGTGGTAGCGGCCGGCGGTGAACGGCGTCGGCAGTCCGGCGAACACCCCCTCGCCGCGGTGGTGCACCGCCGAGGTCATGCCGTGCATCAGCTCGGGCGCCTGTTCGACCCGCGCGCCGAAGGCGACCGCGAGCACCTGGTGCCCGAGGCAGACGCCCAGCAGGGGGATCCCGCGTTCCGCAGCGGCACGGACGACGGCGATGGATGCGCCCGCCTCCTCGGGTGCGCCCGGGCCCGGCGAGAGCACGATCGCCGCGAAGCCGGAGACGGCGTCGGCCACCGCATCCGCGGCGATCTCGTCGGATTCACGCACCGTGACGTCCGCGCCGAGTTCGGCGAGGTATCCGATGAGCGTGTGGACGAAGCTGTCGTGGTTGTCGACGACCAGCAGCCGGGTCGGCGCGACGCCGGTCACTCGACGGTGACCTCTTGGGGGTTGATGATCGGGCCGACCGCCGGGAACACGTAGAAGAAGAGTCCGTAGAGCACGGCCGCGAGCAGCACGATCACGATGAGCAGCCGCACCCACCAGGGCCCGGGAAGAACACGCCACAGCGCTGCGTACATCAGGTGACCGCCTCGGTGAGGGATGCGGGCGCGCCCTCGGCACGCGGGGTGAAGGACTCGAAGACGCTGTAACCGACGATGCGCTCCGCGAGGGAGTACATCGGGCTGCAACTCGTCATGGTGAGGTAGCGCCCGTTCGCCGCGACACCCTCCTGCTGGGGAACGGGCAGCAGCACCTCGGTCTGGGACGGCGTGACGTACTCGAGGGTGCGGAACCGGTAGGTGTACCAGCCGTCCTGTGTCTCGATGACGATCGCGTCGCCGACATGCAGGTCGGCGATCCGGTTGAAGGGCTTTCCGAACGTGGTGCGGTGCGCGGCGAGCGCGACGTTCCCCTCCGCGCCCGGCATCGGGGTCCCCGCGTAGTGTCCGATCCCGATCGGGTCGAGAGTGCGGGCGCGCGTCGTTCCACCGGCGATCTTCTGCACGTAGTCCGCGCCCCAGCGCGGCACGTACATGTTGCCGAAGATCTCCGCATCCGCCGCCTCGGCCATCACGATCGGCTCGACGGCGGCGGGTTCGCCCGTCGGCGCGGGAGGGGTGGGCTCGCCCCGCTCGGCGAACTCCTGCTGCCACTGCTCCGAGAGCTCCCGGGCCTCGGCCGAGCGCTCCGAACCGATGATGATGTCGCCGATCCACATCTGCCAGGACACGTAGAGGAGGGCGATCACGCCGGCGGTGATGAGCACCTCGCCGATCACGCCGACCACGCTCACCCGGCGACGCGGCCGGGGGGTGGGGGACGTCCGTGCGCGACGATCGCGGCGGGTCGTCGCGGGGGTCTCGTCGGTCACACCCCGGATTCTAACCGCCGCACATGTCGCGGAGGTTCGCGGCATAAGGGTCTCCCCGCGCGCCCGGTAGGATGTTGCCCATGGCACGCTCGGACAACGACGAGGACCTCACGCCCGCCGAGGCGCGTGAGCCCGCACCGAACCCCGTCTGGTTCAAGCCCATCATGATCGGGCTGATGCTGGTGGGGCTCGTCTGGGTGCTGGTCTTCTACCTCAGCGGGATGCAGTTCCCGATCCCGGGCATCGACGCCTGGAACCTCGTCATCGGCTTCGGGATCGCCTTCGTGGGCTTCCTGATGACGACCCGCTGGCGCTGACGCTCCGGACTCGCACCGGTCGAATGACAACGGTGTGATTCATCCCCACCTGTGGATGAACCTGTGGATAACTTGCCTCATCCGTAGATGACGGGCGGGATCAGCAGGAGAAGCGCGAGGACCGCCGTCCACCCGACCAGCAACCCGATCTGCAGCGGACGCTGCGACCGTTGCCGCGTTCGCGCGTAGACGAGACCCACGACCGCACCGGCGATCAGGCCGCCGACGTGCGACTGCCACGACACGTTCATGCCGGGCAGGAATCCGATCGCGAGGTTGATGCCCAGCACGATCAGGATGCCGGTGATCTCGGCGCCGATGTGACGCGCGATGATCACCAGGGCGCCGAAGAGTCCGAAGATCGCTCCCGACGCACCCACCACGAAGCTGTTCGGCGCGAGAAGTGCGACGGCGACGGAGCCGCCGAGCGCGCTGATGACATACAGCGCGAGGAACCGCATCCGCCCGAGCACCGGCTCGAGCGAGCGCCCGATCATCCAGAGCGCCAGCATGTTGAGGCCGACGTGCCAGAACGACGAATGCACCAGCGAGACCGTGATCAGTCGCCACGGTTCGAACGCGCCGCCCGTCAGTTGGGGATAGAGCGCCCCGGCGTAGAACGCGAGCGCCTGCTGCACGATCGGCCCGACCAGCAGCTGCAGCACATACACGAATGCCGTGATGCCGATGAGCGCGTACGTGACGACCGGCCTTCCGCCGGCCGCGAGCGCGACGGACCCCGAGCTGCGCCAGCGGCGCTGCGCCTTCTTCTGCGCGGGGGATTCCCCGCGGCGCTGCTCCGCCATGCATTCCGGGCAGATGACGCCGACCGCCGCCTGGGTCTGGCATTCCGGGCAGATGGTGCGCAGGCACCGCTGGCAGAGCACGAAGCTCTGCCGGTCCGGATGGCGGTAGCAGAAGTTGTCGCGATTGCCGGCGAACTCGGGGGTCGTCACGGACGCGTGGAGGTCAGACCGAGGCGATGTCGATGGACGAGATGACCACCGGCTCGACCGGACGGTCGCCCGCGCCGGTCGGGACCGCGGCGATCGCGGCGACGACCGCACGGGAGTCCTCGTCGGCGACCTCGCCGAAGATCGAGTGCTTGCCCTGCAGCCACGGGGTGGGGTCGGTCGTGATGAAGAACTGCGACCCGTTCGTGCCCTCGGCCTTGCCGGTGATCGCGTTGCGGCGCAGACCCGCGTTCGCCATCGCGAGCAGGTAGGGCTTCTGGAACGTGAGCTCGGGGTGGATCTCGTCGTCGAAGGAGTATCCGGGTCCGCCGGTGCCCTGGCCGAGCGGGTCGCCGCCCTGGATCATGAAGCCGGGGATGATGCGGTGGAACACGACGTCGGTGTAGAGCGGGCCGGCGCCGGGCTTGCCGGTCGCGGGGTCGGTCCATTCCTGCGAGCCGTCG